>JBDSYA010000272.1:0-2774 GCA_039925865.1 Ignavibacteria bacterium | reverse complement strand
AACAGAAATATATTTCTGAACTGATAGAATATCTAAATCAACAAACTTTTGTAAAGTTGATTAAAATGAATCTTGAATAGAATGATTAGTTTAGGATATTAATTTAGGAGGCGGATCAAGGATGGTTGTATGTCTTATCAGGAAAAATCCCGGTTCGGGATCGAAGAAAATATCTGCAATCAAAGGTATTGCAATTCCTCGTTCTTTCAATATGTGTGATGAAAGTGATTCGATTACGATCTTTACTTTTAACGTCGAGTTACTTTCATCAATACTGTTGATTACTTTAAAAACAGTACAATTTGCTTCAGTTAAAATTTTATGATCTGTTTCTTTTTCGTGAAATGTAATTTCATGATGCCCATGAAACAAATTATGAAGTGCATATAAAATTGTAATGTTCAAACATGTAAATGAATAAATAAAGATCATCGACGATATTAATAATTTTCTTTTCACTTTAAATATTAATATTGTCCATGATTAACTGCAATTCAAAATTCAACGCTTTTCTTTTGTTTTAAATGTTCTATTTCGCCGCATGTAATTTTAAGCAAATTTCCCGACGGCGGTAAAAAATTCTAAATTATAAAAAGAACTGCGGAGTAAAACTTAACCCCGCAGTCTTTATTTATTTTTACTTATTGCAGCAATCAGAAGCCTTATCATTAGTAGAATTAGTAGAATTCTCTATAGTACATGACTTAGTAACATCAGTTTTCAGATCATTTAAGATCCCTCCGCTTGTATTCATATTACAGCTTCCTGCAGAACAGTCCTGGCATTTTGTGCTGGTACAATTTTCATTGCAGCAGTTTGCATTTCCCTGCGATGCTCCATTTTTATCAGTATTGCAGCAATTGCCTGATGCGCAATTCGTTTCACAGCATTCACATGACTTTATTTCCTTGCTGTAAGAATTTGAAGTAAAAGGCAATGTTAATAGCACTGCAGTAAATAATACTGCGATTATATTTAAGATTTTCATTTTGATTAGAATTTAAATTAAAAAATTTAGTGAATGATCTAAAGACCGGATGAAGGGTCATCGGGTTTTAATTAAATTTTCCGGATCTAAATTCTGAAGTTTGAATTGAAAATACAAATATCTTTTTCGGGAGGTGAGTGAAATGAAAAACTTCTTGAGACCGTGAATCTATAATTTACCAATTCAATAACAGAGTTATGAAAATAATGAATTGTATAAGGAATGTTATTCTTTAAAATCTCCGGTGAAACGGGTGTGATTTCAGCAGGTTGGTTTGGAACTTCGGCTATTGAACAGCAAAATCCTTTATAATCATCTTTAGTAACCGGTAACTCATCACACTCAGTGGCACAGCAGGAAACTGCTTCTGTTTCACAATTAATAATTGACATTGAGCACAAAGTGAAACTTGATAAAACATAAGCGGTAATGAGTATCAGGGAGAAAATTTTGAACGTATATTTTTTTGAATTTTTTTTCACTGATTATAGCAACGTGTATGTTTATGTTTTAGTTTCATAAAGCAATAATTTTTTCAAAATATTTTTATATACAAGATTTTATGTATCTTTAAATTAAACGGTCAAATATAAATCCTGATTTTTTACCTCATCATTCGGTTAAAATCATCGATAACATTATTGTAAAGAGTAGTATAGTTTTTTCATTTTCAGCTGACTGTGCATGGACAGCCCTAACTTGGAACAACAATGTCACTTAATCAGGAATTAAAAATTACAAATTGCAAATTACAAATAATTATTGACCATTGATCATTGAAAATTGACCATTGATTAAGATCTTCTGTCTAAAGCAAAACTTATCATATCATCTTTATTCAGATGAAGTATTTCTTTTTTGTATTTTTCAAATGTAGAGTTTCCAAGAATTTCTCTCAATTTTTTCAGGTAAGTCAAGGCATTCTCCATCTTTAATTTACCCGTGCTGCCATTATATTTCTCATCAAACATTTCCATAAATGAAAAGTATTTAACAGAGTTTTCTAAATCATTTATATTAAAATACGAGATGCCCAATCCGTAAAAATTAAGATTCAGAAAAAAATCAATTCCAAGATCTGAACCTGTCTGAATTGATTCCTTATAGTGTTTTATCGCCTTCTCATTATCTCCTAAATTTGTAACAACATCACCCAGATAATATAAAGCCGGTATTATATTGATTTTGTATCCGCATTCTTTATAGATAATAATTGATTCATTAAGCAGGTTAAGTGCTTTTTCAAAATTTTTCAATCCTGAATAAATGCATCCGAGATTTGTTAAATTTATGGAAATTAAATTTTTGTCTCCGAGCTGATGAGAAAGCGCCAGGCTTTCTTCTGAATATGTTCTGGCAATTTCAAAATTATCTTTTCTGAATTCAGATACTCCAAGACTCGCCAGTGTCAGAATAATCTGATGAGTGTTTCCCAGTTCTTTAAAAATATTTAATGCCTCCAGTTTACTTTTGAGCGCGGCCTCCTGATCTCCCTTTCTTGACTGCACAAAAGAAATATTATACATAACCAGTGCTATTTCATTTTTTAAGTTCAGCTCACTGTTAATTTGAAGAGCCTCGTTGTAATATTCCAGTATCTCATCCGAAACCGACTGATTGTAACTTAAATTAGCTCCTAATAAAATCAGGCAATTTGCAATTCTCTCTTTGTTATTTAAATTACGGAATATCGAAAGAGCTTCTTTTCCATTTCGGTCGGCTTCTGCGATCTTGCCAAGATAATTTGACATCAGACCTGTATTGTATAAATTTGTTGCCCTGTTTA
>JBDSYA010000271.1:0-5638 GCA_039925865.1 Ignavibacteria bacterium | reverse complement strand
TGCTGAAAGATTTTATAAAACAGCAATTGAATTGAACAAGAAAGCTGAGAAGATTGAAGTTCAATACGGTCAAAGTTTTGATTTTGAAAATATTAAAATTACGAATTCTCCTGAACTCATATGCATTACTCAAAACGAAACAAGTACAGGCGTTGCCATCGATCCGGATAAAATTTACAAATTAAAACAAAAATATATTGACTCGCTGATCGCCGTTGATATTGTTACTTCAGCTCCTTATGTCAATCTTGATTTCAATAAAATAGACTGTGCATTTTTTTCCGTTCAAAAGGGATTCGGACTTCCTGCCGGACTGGGAGTCTTGATCGTTAATGAAAAGTGCATGGACAAAGCGAAGTTAATGAAAAGTAAGAATCTCAGTATAGGAAGTTATCATAATTTTATTTCACTTCATGAAAATGCTGTTAAATATCAGACTACAGAAACGCCGAATGTACTGGGCATTTATCTTTTAGGTAAAGTTTCAGAGTATTTGAATAAATACGGAATTAATAATGTCAGGAAAGATACTGAAGAGAAGGCAAAACTATTATATGATTTTTTTGACGATCACAAAAAGTTTAAACCTTTTGTTAAGTATAAGTCCGACAGATCTAAAACTATTGTTAACATTGATGTTGGTGACAAACAAATTGAAGTTAAGACGAAGCTTGCTGAAAGAGGTATTCTTGTCGGATCAGGATATGGTAAATTAAAAGACTCTCAGATTAGAATTGCAAACTTCCCAATGCATAAAATACACGATGTGAAAAAGATTATAGAGATCTGTGAAAATATTTAATGGTGTTAATTTGAAACAAATTTTAATCCGACTATTGAAGCGATAAGAGTAGTTATAAAAAATATTCTCCAGAAATCAGACGGTTCTTTGAAAAAAATAATTCCCATAAGGACAGTTCCAACAGCGCCAATACCTGTCCACACTGCGTAAGCCGTTCCGATCGGCAAAGTCTGAGATGCCTTATACAAAAGTATCATGCTGATCGATAGGCTTATAAAAAATCCTATGATCCATAGAGTGAAAGTTGTTCCTGATGTTTCCTTTGCTTTAGCAAGGCAGCTTGCGAAGCCCACTTCAAATAAGCCCGCTATAATTAAAATTATCCAATTCATTTCAATATTGAGAAGTTATAAGATTTTATTTTTTGTCTTTCCAATACCACCATTTTAATTTCTCATTCTTCCGTTTCTTGTTTTCGGTTTCAGCAAAATAGACTGCGCATCTGAAAACATACATCAAACATCTGTCCTGAACTGCTCCGGCAAATTCATTAGATTTATTATAAAGCTGTTCCGAATCTTTTCCTTTCAATTGCTGAACATTAGTTATGCCAATATTCAAAAGATCTTCTGCAATAGATTTTCCTACACCGGGAATTGTAATAAGCACTTTTATTTGTTCGGCTTTATTCAAATTCTTATTTCAAAAAATGTATTTAAAAATATTGAGATAAAAGTTGAATGTATATTAAAGATCAATTCCTGAATCATAAATAATATTTACCATATTTCTATAAATCTTCTCAGGATCAGCTACCACCTTATGTCTTTTAAAAGATTTGCAGAGTGAAACTATATCTCTTTTAAGAATATCTTTAGAAGATACATTGCTTTGTATTTCTATCACCTGAGGGAAATCTATAAGGATCACCTTTTCGTCATGCAACAGTAAATTGTATGATGAGTAATCTCCGTGTATTCTACCTGCTGAAATAATTTTTTCAAGAATTTTTACAGATTGTCTGAAACAATCTTCAGCTTCATCTCTATCCAGTTTAAGATCAGATATCCTTGGCGCCGCATCACCTTCTTCCCCAATGAATTCCATTACAACAACAAGCCCTGAATTAGCAATGGGTTTCGGCACGGGTATACCGCTGTTGTATAAATATTTCATTTGACGGAATTCTTCAGCAACCCATAATATCTGATGAGCATTCAATCCAGTTTTAGATCCCTGGTCAATTGCTTTTTCGATCCGGGCATCTCCGATAAACCTGCCCTGCCTGTAAATATCATCTCTTTTAAAAGATCTGACACGAAGATCTGTATAAATTTTGACTGCAGAATATCCTTCACTACTTTTGCCGAGATAAACAGTTGCTTCTTTACCGCTTTTTATAACGTGAAGCAATTCATCCACTATTGCGCGGCCGCGAAGATCTTCGAGATCGGATGCTGTAAATGAATTTGTACCGTCACCTGAAACAAGTTTATTAATGTTCTGACTTCCGGAGAGTTTTCGTTTTCTTGATTTAAATTTTTCAAAAGATGTGTCATCTTCAAATACATCAATTTGTTCTAAAGTAATTTTCAATTTATTTAAGTTTAATTTTTAATGGGAATAAAAAAAGCTGCGAAACTTTAAAAGACATCCGCAGCTTAAAACTTTGCTTAAATTGAAATTTTACCTTTAAGATGATCTGAAACGTTTATTAAGGCTGAGGATGTCTGATATGTAAATTATATTTTTATATTTATTCATAATGGCACCCTCCTCTCGGTTGGTAATTTTTATTTAATTGTAACCAATTTAATTTTAGTAATCGGGAATTGCAAGTCATAGAAATTGTTTGAATCACGGATTATCACGGATTAGTCGGATCAAACTAATTTTACGGACTAAGGAGCAAAAGTATACTGGAAAGAAATCCGTGTAATCTTTTAATCCGTGTGAATCAGTGATTCAATAATGGGTTGGAAGGATTACTTTAACACGGACTAAGTAGCAAATATATAATGGAAAAAAATCCGTGCAATCTTTTAATCCGTTTGAATCAGTGATTCAATCTTGGATTAGTCGAATTACACTAATTTCACGGACTAAGTAGCAAATATATACTGGGAAAAAAATCCGTGTAATCTTTTAATCCGTGTGAATCAGTGATTCAATCTTGGATTAGTCGGATTACACTAATTTCACGGACTAAGTAGCAAATATATACTGGAAAAAAATCCGTGTAATCTTTTAATCCGTGTGAATCAGTGATTCAAAATAATTTAATTCAAATTTTACTGTATCCGAATAACATTCACTGCGCCTCCGTATTGTAATCAGGACTTTTTCTAGAGGTTCTCTGTTATCAAATGAAACTAATATTCGCACACTGTAATGAACAAGATATTTTTATTTATTTTTTTACTGCTTCCATTCAGAATAAATTCATCAACCGAACCCGATACAAAAATTTTTGTCATAGGCACGATACACTACAGTACTAATAATTATAACTCTGATACTCTTTTTAATATTTTAAATATTATTGAACCTGATGTTATTCTTGTTGAATGCGATACTTCTTATATGACTGAAGACTTTCAGCTTAAAGAAGATATTCAATATTCATTTTTGGAAACACGTGCAATTACAAAATATCAGCGCGATAAAAAAGTTGAGTTGAGACCGTACGATATTACGGGAAGAGATCTGTTTTTAAATGATGAACAGAGGAAGAATAACGAATATAATTTTTTCCGCCGGGTGGAAGCGCTTTACAGGAGTGAAAATTTAAACAATGATGCAATCGAAATTCTTAACAGGATCTTATCAATGATGAACATCTCTCAGGAAATGTCTAACTCTGCAGCTTCATACATAAATAATTATGAAGGCAGTAAAAAAATTGATACAATTAATTATTATTCTTATGAAGGACTGGACAGACTCATAAAAGTCACTCCTGAACTTTCAGATTTCAACAATTATTGGGAAAAAGAACAAAAGTATTGGTTAGAAAGAAATATGATAATGGCTGAGAATATACTTAAATATAAAGAAGAGTTTGCTGGAAAAAAGATAGTAGTCTTATGCGGATTTGCTCATAAAAATATTCTAAAACTTACTCTTGAGAAAAAAGCATTAGCAAATAAATTTGATGTTGTAGAATATTGGGAATTTTAAGTGAGACTAAACATGAATTTTTTAAAAAGCAGTATTGATTATCTCTGCTGCTTTTTTTACGTCGTCAATCGAAACATCAAGATGAAACACTGCCCTCATATTTTCATAACTTCCCGAAGAAATCAGAACACCTTTTTCTTTTAAATTGCTAATGAATTTTTCCTTAGAAATTTTTTCCGAATTAAAAATCACAATATTTGTCTGAACAGTATTCATATCAATGTTAATACCTTCTGTTTTATTCAACTCATCCGCAAAAAATTTCGCTTTTTTATTATCTTCACCTAACCTTTCAACATTATTATCAAGAGCATAAATAGCAGCTGCAGCCAAAATTCCTGCCTGCCTCATGCCTCCTCCTAAAATTTTCCTCCACTTTCTTGCTAATTCAATAAGATCTTTATCACCGCAGAGTATCGAACCTATCGGGCATCCCAATCCTTTTGAAAAACAAAATGAGATCGAATCAAAGAAGGAAGCATAATCCTTTATACTAATTCCTGTTTCTATGACAGCATTATAAATCCGGGCACCATCTAAATGAGTTTTAATTTTATTTTCATGCGCTAATTCCGAAATTTCTTTTATCACTTCAAGAGGAAGTATTACGCCGCCGGACCTGTTATGAGTATTCTCCAGACAGATCAGACTTGTAACCGGAAAATAATATTCTGAACTTCGTATAAATTTCTTAATCTCATTTGCCGTAATGATCGCATTTTGTCCCTGTACAGAAAGCAGTTGTACATTTGAGATCACAGACGGAGCAGCGGTTTCATAATTAAGAATATGGGATTCACTTTCAACAATAACTTCATCGCCGGGTTGAGTGTGACATTTTATCGCAAGCTGATTTCCCATAACACCCGTTGGAACAAATAACGCCGATTCTTTTCCTGTAAGCTTTGCGCATTTATCCTGAAGCAAATTTACAGTTTCATCTTCACCAAATACATCATCACCGACTTTTGCACTGAACATTGCTTCAAGCATTGGTTTTGAAGGCTTTGTAACAGTGTCACTTCGGAGGTCGATGGGTGTCATTGGGATTATAAGTTTTTGTAAATATTTTTTCTATGAGCTATAGCTTGAATTGTAATAACTTTGTTCTTTTTGTTTATTGAATAAATCAGTCGATAACTGCCTAACCTCAGTCTATAAAGTTGTTCAACACCCTTTAATTTCTTAACTCCTTCCGGTGAAAGATTTTTTGATAGACTCTTTATTTTAAATTTAATTGTATCTATATAATCTTATATAATCTTTTGAAATATTAAATAATTCTTTCTCCGCTGATTTTTTTATCTCTATTTTGTATTCAATCATTTCTTTTTTAATTTTTTAAATACTTCATCAAAATCAATTGTCTCTTCATTTTTTCTTTCTGCCACGATTCTAAGATCATGCAAGTCCTCCAGCAATTCCTCATATTCATTAATATCTAATATGACCTCTGTCTTTTTACCGTTTTTGTTCACGATAAACTTTTCTTTTAAAGTTTTCATGCTTAATATGTATTAAAGATTGTTTTCCACTATCTGTGATAAATTACTTTCATTTCTTCCTTAACTCTATCAATGAGAAGTGGACTTATTGACTGTTCTGTGAGTAAATCAACTTTGATTTTTATTTTTTCCGAAAGTTCTCTTTCTATCCCTACAAAATCCATCAAACTCTTCCTATCATTAAATGCTACAATGATATCAATATCACTTT
>JBDSYA010000270.1:0-6226 GCA_039925865.1 Ignavibacteria bacterium | reverse complement strand
CCGGAATTATATAAATTCAGATATTGTGGTGTAAAGGACAATTTTTTTTAATAATATATTTTTAATAACATCCTTCCGAAACGATGGATTTTAAAATTGAAAATTTTTCTTTTCAATTTCGTCCGCTTTCTTTTGAGAAACCAAAAGAAAGCTTACAAAGAAAAGTTTCCCGCTAATGAAAAATTACCTAAATTCTCTCCACAATTGCTACAAGAATTTCAACTCCTCACCGACAGAAGAGCACGGTCGGGCTCGTCAGACAGGAAATTCTTGCTTAACGCAATTGCTCCTAGAATTTTACGGTAATTTTTCATAGGCGGGTTCAAAATTATAATTTAATCAATATGCCACTAAAAAAATATTTTGGACGATAATGATTCTTATAATTTAGTTTATTTTAACAAAAATTATTATTCACTCTCAGGTACCCGCGAAAGAAATGACGACTCAATGAGATGAAGTTTTCAAACGTTTTCGAACAATAGCTCGAATTAATTTTTATACATTAATTTATTTTAAAAAAACATATTATGACCGTCTTACTTCTTAAAATACATCAACTCAATGAAAACAAAAATTTTATTTTTTCTGCTTTTTATAATAATGATCATTCCTGATTATAATTTTGCACAAGTTGAAAATGTGCCTTTGTCCAATGCCGTTTATGATTTTTTAAAAGAAATGAGAGTGAAACGAATAATTTCAAAATTGAATGATGATGATCCTAACTTATCAAGATTTCAAATTGTCAGGCATCTTAAAGAAATTCAGATAAATAGAAATGAACTGAGTAATACAGAGAAAAAATTTCTTGGGAAATATCTGATTGAATTTGACATCAATGAAATTTCAAAAAAAAATACAACATCGCTGTTCAAAAGTAATATGAAAATGTCAACCGGGTTTAAAGATTTTTTTTCAGACAAGGAAAAATATTTGTTTGCTTATCAGAAAGCTGACAATAACGTGTTCATTGAGGGAACAGGTCATTTGTATTACATCAATGAACTTAAGCCAAGCAAAAAAGCTAATGCCAAAATATTCGAAGGCGGGTTTACGATCAGAGGAAGTTTGTTTAATCATCTTGGATATTTTTTCGATGTATCAAAAGGCGGGGCAGTGGGGGATTCAGTTCTGACGGTGTCTGCGTTTCCTCCTATAAAAACCAATTTCAAATATGTGGAGAATATAGAAAATATAAAAAATTTTGATTTTACAAACGGGTATTTGAAATATTATACTTCACCTGCAGAAGGGATGGATCTTTCAGTTCAGCTCGGAAGAGAAAAAATAAAGTATGGCCTTGGTTATAGCGGAAGTCTTGTGCTTTCAGGTGATGCTCCAAATATGGACTTTCTGAAATTTAATTTGAACTACGGAATATTAAGCTACTCATCCATCTTCGGATCAACAGTCGGTGAATTTAATAAGGATGTCAGTAAAAATTTCACAAAATATTTCAGTGCCAACAGACTTAAACTTTCATTTGATAAATTGTTTGACGTTGGCATTGGTGAGAGCATTATTTATTCAAGAGGATTCGAGCTTGCATATCTGAACCCTGTAATATTTTATAAGTTCGTCGAGCATTCTTTGCAGGACAGGGATAACGGAACAATTTTTGCCGACATACAAACACACTTTTTAAAAGATTTTGAACTGCAGGGAACATTTTTTCTCGACGAAAATATTTTATCTAATTTATCTGATTTTACAAAGGCATCCAATAAGACTGCATATCAGCTGGGATTTTTCTGGTATGAACCCGCAGGTTTGAAAAACCTTTCATTGATATTTGAATATACAAAGATCAGGCCTTTCGTTTACACTCACTTTAATTCAAAAAATGCTTACTCAGCTTTCGGTGTCGGGCTTGGAAATCAAATCGGTCCGAATGCCGATCAGCTTTTTACAAAGCTTACATATAACCTTAGTGACCGGATCCGGTTTAATTTAGAATATCAAAAGATCAGGAAAGGTGAAAATGTTTTTAATAATGCCGGTGAGCTTATTAAAAATGCCGGTGGAAATATCTCACAGGGATTCAGAGGTGGTATGGATTCTGATACTGCAATATTTCTTAACGGAACAAGAATAAATACAGACCATGTCTTATTCAGTGTTTCGATAGAGCCTATTAAAAATTATTTGTTCGACATAAATTATGTGTATAATATTTCTAAAAATTTAACAGAGGGTATAAAAGAAGATCTGAGTTATGCATTTATAAAGTTTAGTGTTAACTATTGAGTTCAGCAAACATATATGTTTCTATGAAAAGTAGCCGCGACCTTTAGGGTCGCGGAAGTTTTGTTAAATACCATAATTGATCGCAGGCATAAAGCCTGCGACTACTTCACGTGGAAGTTTTGTTAAATAATAATATAATTTGATCGCAGGCATAAAGCCTGCGACTACTTCAAGTGGAAGTTTTGTTAAATAATAATATAATTTGATTGCAGGCATAAAGCCTGCGACTACTTCACTTGGGACTTTTGTTAAATAATAATATAATTTGATCGCAGGCATAAAGCCTGCGACTACTTGACGGTAAAGTTTTGTTAAATACTATAATTGATCGCAGGCATAAAGCCTGCGACTACTTCACGGTAAATTTTTGTTAAATACTATAATTGATCGCAGGTATAAAGCCTGCGACTACTTGACGCGGAAGATTTGTTAAATACTATAATTGATCGCACGGGAAATTTTTGTTAAATACTATAATTGATCGCAGGCATAAAGCCTTCGACTACTTGACGGTAAATTTTTGTTAAATACTATAATTGATCGCAGGCATAAAGCCTGCGACTGCTTGACGGGAAAGTTTTGTTAAATAATAATATAATTGATCGCAGGCATAAAGCCTGCGACTACTTGACGGGAAAGTTTTGTTAAATAATACTATAATTGATCGCAGGCATAAAGCCTGCGACTGCTTGACTGACCAGAGATAGTATTAAAAATTATTAACACCACATGACATTTGCAGATAAGGTCATTGCATTTAACAGTAAATTAAGATTTACGAATGTACTTCCTGATGGAATTGAAATAATGAATCCCTTTAAAAGCAATCCTCACATAAATCAAATTGCCGCAGAATTCTACAAAAAATTTTATGACGATAATAAGATGCGGCATATGATATTAGGGATTAATCCGGGGAGATTTGGTGCAGGAGTGACGGGAGTTCCGTTCACTGATTCTAAAAGGCTGACAGATATGTGTGGTATTAATTCTCAGGGTTTGCAGACTCACGAGCCATCTTCAGTATTTATTTATGATGTGATCGGAGCATTTGGCGGCGTGAAAAAATTTTACTCAAAATTTTATATAAATTCTGTGTGCCCTTTGGGATTTACGATTAAAAGTAACAGATTGCGAACGGTAAATTATAACTATTATGACAGCCTGGATCTGATGGAAGCCTGTTATAAATTCATAGTAAAAAGTATACGGTCTCAGATAGATTTTGGAATTAATACAGATGCATGTTTTTGCATGGGTACAGGAAAGAATTTTAAATTTCTTGAAAAACTAAATGCTAAAGAAAAATTTTTTGATAATGTAATACCGCTTGAACATCCGAGGTATGTTATTCAGTATAAATTGAAAAGCAAGAAGGTATATATTGATAAATACATTGATCAATTAATGTTTAAGATGCCGGCTGTGTGAGCCAAACTTTTAGAGATTTTTCTTCTGCTCGGACATAGTGTCTTAATACAATTCCAAAAAAATTCAAACTATTAAGTTATTGAAAAATGTGGATCAGGCAGATGATTTGATTAATAGAGATTTTAAAAACACGAAGTACTTTAATTGTAAAAACATAGATTGTTAAAAACCATTTAAGATTTTAAGAAAAATTTAGAAAAGTTTCCCCAGATACCCCTAAATTTATTGACTAAAGAAATTAATTTTCGTATTTTGAAGGTTTCCAATTTAAGCAGCTATATATATTGCCAACAATAAATCAATTAATCCGAAAAGGTCGAAAGAAAATCATTACCAAGAGTAAAGCACCTGCTATGGACGATTGTCCGCAGAAAAGAGGTGTGTGTACTAGAGTTTATACATCGACCCCTAAGAAACCGAATTCAGCATTAAGAAAAGTTGCCAGAGTCAGACTTACAAACGGAATTGAAGTAACCGCTTATATACCTGGTGAAGGTCATAATTTACAGGAACACTCTATAGTGTTGATCAGAGGAGGAAGGGTAAAAGATCTTCCCGGAGTAAGGTATCATATAATAAGAGGTGCACTTGATACAGCAGGAGTTGCTAACAGGAAAAAAGGCCGTTCAAAATATGGCGCTAAGAAAGTAAAGAAAGAAGCTGCAAAATAATTTCCGAAATTCTAAAACTTATACAGTTCAATATATAAATGAGAAGAAAACGCGCCGAAAAAAGAATAAGAAGACCGGATCCCAAGTTTAATGACATACTAATCGGAAGATTCGTTAACAACCTGATGTATGACGGAAAAAAACAGACTGCTCAAAGGATCATGTACAATGCATTGAATATTATTGCAGATAAGACAAAGGGTGAACCGCTGGATGTCTTTAAAAAAGCAATTAATAATGTGCAGCCGGCAATTGAAGTAAGATCAAGAAGAGTTGGCGGCGCGAATTATCAGGTGCCAACGGAAGTAAGGCCTGACAGAAGGGTTGCACTTGCTATAAAATGGATTTTGTCATATTGCAGGGCACGAAATGAAAAATCAATGTCATTAAGACTGGCAAACGAACTTATGGCAGCTTCGGTAGGCGAAGGAAGCTCAGTAAAAAAGAAAGACGATATTCATAAAATGGCTGAAGCAAATAAGGCTTTTGCTCATTTTAAGTGGTAACATTTTCCGCAACAAAATTTTAAAAACAAATAAAGAGCAGAGTAAATAAATCATGGCCAGGCAAGTATCATTAGCTAAAACAAGAAATATTGGAATCATGGCACATATTGATGCCGGAAAAACAACAACTACAGAAAGAATATTATATTATACAGGAAGGCTTCACAGAATCGGTGAAGTGCACGAAGGCGCAGCAACTATGGACTGGATGGATCAGGAAAAGGAAAGAGGAATTACTATTACTTCCGCAGCAACAACTTGCTCATGGAATGATCACAGAATAAATATAATAGACACACCGGGACACGTAGATTTTACAGCAGAAGTTGAAAGATCTTTAAGAGTGCTGGACGGTGCAGTTGCATTATTCTGTTCTGTTGGCGGAGTAGAGCCGCAGTCAGAAACTGTATGGAGACAGGCAGATAAATACAAGGTTCCAAGAATTGCTTTTGTAAACAAGATGGACAGGACAGGCGCAGATTTCTTTCATGCTATTGGTATGATGAAAGACAGGCTTAAGGCAAATGCTGTACCTATTCATTTACCTATCGGACAGGGTACATTGTTTAACGGGATCATTGATCTTATTACTATGAAAGCAAGAATGTTCAATGATGAAACCTTAGGTGCGACTTTTGAAGATGTTGAAATACCAGAGTCATTAAAAGCACAGGCAACCGAATACAGGCATAAGCTCCTTGAAGCAGTTGCCGATGTCGATGATACTTTGCTTGAAAAATTTTTAGACGGCCAGGAGATCAGTGAGAAGGAAATACTTGCCGTACTGAGAACAGCTACAATCGAAGTTAAGATTATTCCGGTATTATGCGGGTCTTCATTTAAGAACAAAGGAGTTCAGAATTTACTGGATAAAGTTATAGACCTGCTTCCTTCACCTTCGGATGTCGGCGATATTGAAGGTCATCATTATCATACAGATGATCATGTTACAAGAAAAGTTTCAGATGATGAAAAATTTACTGCTCTGGCATTTAAAATAATGACTGATCCTTTTGTTGGAAAGCTTACCTTTTTCAGAGTTTATGCCGGCAAGGCAAATGCAGGAAGTTATGTATATAATTCAATTGCAGGAAAAAAGGAAAGATTCAGCAGATTGCTTCAGATGCATGCAAACAGCAGAGAGGATCTGAAAGAAGTTTACTGTGGTGATATAGCTGCAGCTGTTGGATTAAAGTTTACAAAAACAGGTGATACACTTTGCGATGAAAGTGATCCGATTGTATTGGAAAAGATTACGTTTCCGGAACCTGTTATTTCTATCGCTATTGAACCGAAAACTAAAGCAGATCAGGATAAACTCGGAGAATCTCTGGCAAAGCTGTCAGATGAAGATCCGACTTTCAGAGT
>JBDSYA010000269.1:0-4170 GCA_039925865.1 Ignavibacteria bacterium | reverse complement strand
AATACTAAAGTTGCTGACAGTCCGGAATTGTTTGTTGGAGTGATATCAAAGTATCGTTTGATACTTCCGCCCGTTTGAACACCGTGCCCTCTTCTTATTTCAGTATTACCGAGAGTTGATGCAGCAGTTAAAACGGCTCCCAGTCCGCCTACATTAAGTGAGCTCGGAGTGCCGAGATTTCTTGTTGTTGTTATGTATCCTGTTGTTCCTTTAATTGTATTGTCGGGAGTTTCTGTCAGATATCCTGCAGATGATAAAGTTATTATTCTTCCGGCAAGATCAAGATCACCGACGATAACAGAGAGAGTGTCATTTACCGGTACATTGCCTGAAAGAATTGTTCCATCCGGATTGTTGATACGAAGTCCTGCATAAGTAATATTTGTGGATGAAATATTTTGCGCGGCGGTTCCGTTATATTCTATTTTGCTGCCGGTTGTTGTGAATGTTCCGGTTGCGGTAATCGGATTGGATGCAGTAAGCTTTAGCAACCTGTTAGAGATATTAAAAACTGCGCCGGAATTAATGTTAAAGCTACTCATCTGGTGAGTACTGTTCAATGTTACGTTTGCATTTACGGTGAAATTTGCTGCAGATGTAAAACTTCCGCTTCCCGAAAGAGATGTGGTTGTATCGAAATAGAATGTCCCTGCCGGATTAATTATACCGTTATTTGTGAGCGAAGGACATTTTATTCTCAAAGTACCACCGGTGCTGGTTGCTGTAAGTGTTCCGCTATTTATCACACTTCCGTAAAGATACAGGTCTCTTCCCGATATATTCCCGCCGTTCAGTGTCGCGCCGGCATCAATTGTGACATTCCCATAAAGTCTTCCTATATAGGGCGAATTGTCATCAGTTGCTATAGTGGTTCCTGTATTTACATTCAATGAGGCATTGAATTGAGAAAGAGCGTTAGCAAATATTGTTACCGAATTTTGTGTTCTTACTGTTCCCGGTGCAGTTATTGTACCGTCAACATAAAATATGCCGGAAGTAATAGTCATAATGTTTCCGTTGGGATTCAAAACCGTTCCGCTTGCAACTGATATGTATGAACCCGGTGAAAAGGTTATGTTGTTAATTAGAGTTATGTTTCCCTGAAATGCTATATTTGCCGGAGTGTATGTACCTGCTCCTGACAATGAAGTAGTAGAATCAAAATACAATACCCCTGCATGATTAATTGTACCATTGTTTGTAAGCGAAGGTCCATTCATAGTCATAGATGCACCTGTGCTTGTTACTGTAAGTGTTCCGTTATTTATCACACTTCCGTAAAGATACAGGTCTCTTCCCGTTATATTTCCCCCGTTCAGTGTCGCGCCGGCATCAATTGTGACATTCCCATAAAGTCTTCCTATAAAGGGAGAGGTTTGATCGTATGCGTATGTAATTCCTGTATTCACATTCAAAGATGCATTAAATGCCGATCCAGCTCTCAGATTGAATTCTATCGTGCCCTGTGTTCTCACTATACCCGAACCGTTAAGTATGCTGCCTTTTGAAAGTGAGAGGTCATTGCCCGACCCTGCAACAATTGTAAGTATTATACTACTGCTTACAGATAGCACTCCTCCAGAATCTATAGTCATCTGATTGGCAGTGACATTTGCAGTAACTGTTACAGTAGTAAAATTTTGAATTGTTATACTCCCGCTTGTATCACTTGGAGTACTTGTCGCGGCAAACCATGTAGTTCCACCATTTGTAGACATTTGCCATGTCGAATTTGCGTTCCAGTTTCCTGTGGACTGACTTCTGAACAGTTCATTTGCTGAATATGCCAAACCATTCAATAGAATTATTAATAAAAACATAAGAGTAAAACATAGAATTGATTTTTTCATCTAAAATTTCCTTTCTGAAGAATATTTTTTAATTATATAATGTATATTATTAAAAGATACCTCTCAATACAGTTTGATTGAAACTTAATCTTTTTATCAGCTTAAGTTCGTATGGCGTACGATGTATGATATTAGATTTGTATGTGAGAGGTATTAAATTGAGAATAAAATCTTATCATCGATTACGCCATTGAAACAAAAATATGATATTCGTTCTTAGGTTCCAAAGAAAAATTTATCATGCTTTAGGAAGTGCAACATTGAAATTAGTCAACCAATCGTTAAATTCAAGCTGTATTCAAGACATTTACATAAATTAAAAGAAAAACTTTAGGTATTTTTGGAAAGTAAATTTATTAAAAACCTTTATATTTTTACCTATTTAAATTATTTTCAATTACTTTAAATCTGACAACTTATTTTTAAATGAGGAATACCCGGCTAATTCAATTCCTGAAAACACTGAATCATAATGAGCTCAGGCAATTCAGTAATTTCATTAATTCCCCTTACTTCAATAAAAATAAAAACGTAACCAAACTATTCGAGATTCTTTATAAAAGTTATCCGGAGTTTGAAACGTCCGGATTAAATGAGGAAAAATTATTTGAAATGATTTTTAAGGATAAGAAATTTGAATACTTTAAGATCAAAAATCTATTCTCGGATCTTTTCGGCTTAGGGAAAGAATTTCTTGCAGTCAATATATACAGAAAAGATATTCATGTTAAAGAAAGATATTTGCTGCAGGAATTACGGAACAGGGATCTTGATGCTGCATTTGAGCAGGCATATAAGACAGCACAAAACTCATTAGAAAAGACAGATGTAAAAGATGAAAATTATTATATGCATAAAATAAATCTTCAGTTAGAAATTTCGTCTTATTACGTACCTAAAAAACCGAATGTGGATTTTCATTACCTGCAGGAAAGGCTTGATCTGTTCGTCAATTATTCAGCAACATTCATGCTTAAAATTTACAATATAATGCTGCATGAAAGAAATCAGAATAATTATAATTTTGAAATGAAAATGTTTGATCAGCTTATGATGTATCTGGAGAAAACAAAGATCAAGGACAATCCGACTTTGGAAGTTTACTATAATGTAGTTCTTATGGAAAAAACAAAGGATGAAAAATATTTTTATTTATTAAAGGAGTTAAAAACTAAATACAGGCAGGAGTTGAGTGCGGTAGACAATTATATGCTTTATCTTCATCTTGACGGATACTGTTCAACAGCTTACAATAGTTATTGTAGGACGGATCTTCTAAATGTTCAGTTTCTTTTTGCCAAAGAGCACCCGGTTTCTGATATGACCGAACACGGGAAGATCCTTTACCCTGACTTTTTAAACCAGGTTAAAAAAGCAGTAAGGGTTAATGAGTTTGAATGGGCTGAAGAATTTATAAAAAAATATAAGAATAGACTTACTCAAGAGAAAGAAAACACATTAAATTTCTGTTATGGTTTTATTTTATACAAGAATAGAGAGCTTGATAAGGCACTGGATCTTTTTTCGAAGACTAATTTCTCAAGTTTCATTTTAAAAATTCAGGTGAAGCTTCTTCTGCTTCAGATTTATTTTGACAAAAAATATTTTGAACAGGCAATCCTGATGATCGATACTTTCAGGCATTATCTTTCAAGGGAAAAAACAATTCTGGATTCGATAAAAATATCGCTACTGGAGTTTTTGAAAATTACAGCAGACCTTATAAAGATATCTACAGAAATACCGGATAAAAATAATCTTTATAGAGTTTCAAAGATAAAAGATGATATCGAAAATATGAGCAGCAACAGATTTGGAATAAAACTCTGGCTGAAAGAAAAGGTGTCAGAGTTGTCATGAATATGCGAACTCCAGACGCGAAATGTGAAACACCTGCCTGCCGAAGCCTTATTTCTCAAACACATATTTTTTTATTCGCGCAGAGTTTGAATAGCTTTAATTTAGTCTGTATATCTCTAAGCTAGTTGTAAACGCAAAAAAGTGTAGAGACGAACAATTGTGCACCTCTACACTTTTAATATTTAAGAATTATTTTACGGTGTTATCTTACTGACAAAATTTGCAGCATTATTATCAACGATTGACGCGTCGCTTCCGTCAATTACTTGGTCACCGTTCAGATCTGTAACCCTGTATCCTGTCGCGAAATTTGCAGCATCATTATCAATTAATGCTGCATCACTTCCGTCAATGACTCCGTCCTGATTCACATCTCCGCTGTAAATACCGAATCTTATAGGAGATAAATCTACTTGCTTCATATTATCGCCAAATGCTTTTGCAGCTGCGGTAGTAAAAT
>JBDSYA010000268.1:0-2836 GCA_039925865.1 Ignavibacteria bacterium | reverse complement strand
GATTTAATTCGAGAATTTTATTTAATGCCGCTTCCCCGTTGTCAGCTTGACCAATTATTTTAATTTCTTTATCCGCTTCGATAATTCTCATTAAACCACTTCTGAATACAGGATGATCATCTGCAATGGTAATTTTGATTTGTCTGTTTTCGGTCATCTTAAATCCTTTCTATTATAAATTTTGATTTTAGATTTTTAATCCATAGATACTCAATCTAAAATCCAAAATCTAAAAATCGTAAATTTCAAACAACAGGCAAACTTATTTTTAATACAGTGCCTTTACCGGGTTCCGATTCGATTTCCAGATTTCCTCCAAGTATTTTTACTCTCTCCGATATTCCAGATAATCCCATACTGTTCTTTTTCAGTGCATTGCTTTTTGAAAACCCTTTTCCGTTATCAGAAATTGTAATGAATAAATTTTCGTCTGCCCTGCTTATTTTTATATTGGTTTGTGTCGCATAAGAATGCTTGATAATATTATTTATCGCTTCCTGAATGATTCTGTATAAATGTATTTCGTTTTCTTCCGAAAAAGTCTTATCTATAAAATCTTCTTCGATTGTAAATTCTATTTGTGTGGATTTTGATACTCTTTCAACAATTGACTTTATTGATTTCGTAAGTCCCAGCTTTTCTACTTCATAAGGATGAAGGCTGAACTGAATTCTTCTCAGTTCATTTAATATAGAAGAGGACTGCTCTGAAATTTTATTCAGAATTTCTTTTACCACTTCATTTTCTCCTGCACTTCGAAGTCCTATCTCACTCGAATTTTTTGTGATCAATACATCATGAGCAATAGAATCATGTAGCACCGACGCAATCTTTTTTCTTTCCTCTTCCTGTGAATTCAATAATTTTTTTGAAAACTCTTCCTGCGCTGACTTTTCTTTTTTAAGTTTACCTACTCTTTTTTTGTAACCATATCCCGCTGTCATGAAAATTAATATGGCACCGCAGGATTTAAACCACCATGTCTGCCACCAAGGAGGAGTGATCGTTAATTTAACTGAGGTTCCTTCTTCATTCCATACGCCATCGTTATTTGAGCCTTTCACTCTGAAAATATATTCTCCCGGTTCAATGTCAGTATAGTTTGCGGTTCGCAAATTCCCGACATTAATCCAGTCATGATCAATCCCCTCCAGCTTATAAGCATGTTGATTCTTTACCGGGTTTGTATAATCAAGTGATGCAAAGTCAAATGAAAAAAAGTTTTCCTTATATGAGATTGTAATCGATTTTTTTTCTGTGATAGATGTATCGAGCTTAATTTCTTTATTAAAAATTCTGAAGTCTGTAAGAATAATGGTCGGAATATTTTCATTTTTAGGAATACTTTCGGGATAAAAACTTGTTAGACCTTTGGATCCCGCAAAAAACATTTCCCCGTCACGCGCTTTATATTGATTTGGTTTAATACTAAATGTATTTACCTGAAACCCGTCGCTCACTCCGTAATTTGTAAAAGTTTTATCATTAAGATTAAACTTCGTTATGCCTTTGTTGATTGTAGACCAAAAATTACCTTTAGTATCTTTCATCAGCCCTATGATATCATCTCTGCCTCCGTCTTTAATATTATTAAATCGTTTAAAAGTTTTCGTAATAATGTCAAAACTTTTTATTCCATTTGTTGTACCAAGCCAGAGATATCCATTGTCATCCTCATTGATTCCCACCACATAAAGGTTTGCATATATATTATTCGGATTATCTTTAAAAAAAAGTGTTTTATCTGTCTTAAGATCTATTGTTGCTAACCCAAATCTTGAGCCTATCCAAATATTCTCTTTACTGTCTTCAAAAATATCAGTTATATTTACATTTGTGTATACCGGTTTGTCCAGGTATTCTTTCATGATTGTTCTGCTTGAATCCAAAACTCTTATACCGGCTTCACCTAATCCTATCCATAAATTTTCTTTTTTATCTTCAACAATCTGGAAAGTTCTCATACCCTTCCCGTCCTTATCATAATAATGCGTAAAAATATTCTTTACGGGATCGTAACAGTCTAATGGTCCATACCCAGTACCTATCCACATAAAATTTTTTTTATCTTTGCAGATATTATTTATGCTATTATGACCGAGACTTGTTGTATCTTTTGGATTGTGCTCTATATGACGGATTTTTTCTTTTCCTTTATCAAGAATATCAATCCCGGTTTCGGTGCCGATCCAGAAATTTCCGGACTGATCTTCACAAACCGAATTCGCTGAATTAAATGTTAAGCTGTCATTATCTCCTGTAATATTTTTATAGTAATTAAATTTCCATCTATTTGAATTATTGCAAATACTGAATCCATTTTCATGAGTATTGCATATCCAGACTATACCAATGTTATCACAGTATATATCTGAAATATCAGAAAGTGAAGAAGGGTAATCTTCTATTCTTAAGTTTGTAAAATTATTTGATACGGGATCAAAGATGCTGATACCTTCATGAGTTCCAATCCATAATTTTTCATCAATATTAATAACCATACGGTTAATGGTATCACTGATTATGCTGTTTTTCTTTAAACCATCATGCTGATATCTTTTAAATGTTTCATTTTTTTTATCAAATTTATTTAACCCACCTCCGTAAGTTGAAATCCATAAATTCTCTTTACTGTCCTCAAGTATTCTTGTTATATGATTGCTGCTTATGCTATTTGAATCCTCAGGATTAAATTTATAATTTTTAAAAATTTTATTTTTTAAATCATAACTGTACAATCCGTCTTCCTCAGTTCCAATCCATAAATAACCATACTTATCCTCGAATACTGTATTCGGTGTGTTAGAGAATAATGATGCCGATGCACTATCAGGAG
>JBDSYA010000267.1:0-2707 GCA_039925865.1 Ignavibacteria bacterium | reverse complement strand
TGGCAAGTTGCTCCAATCCCTGTTGATCTGACCGACAGAAGAGTTGAAATTACCGGACCGGTTGAAAGAAAGATGATCATAAATGCTTTAAATTCAGGAGCAAATGTTTTCATGGCAGATTTCGAAGATTCAAACTCCCCTACCTGGGAAAACAATATTGAAGGACAGTTAAATTTACGTGATGCAGTTAACGGTACAATATCTTTTAATAATCAACAGGGAAAAGAATATAAGCTCAATGAAAAGACAGCTGTGCTTATTGTAAGGCCGCGCGGTTGGCATTTAGTAGAGAAAAATCTTATTATCGATAATGAACCTGTCTCAGCTTCTATTTTTGATTTTGGATTGTTCTTTTTTCATAATGCCAAAAACTTAATTTCAAAAGGAAGCGGTCCATATTTTTACTTGCCTAAACTTGAAAGCCATATTGAAGCAAAATTATGGAATGATATCTTCAATTTGGCGCAGGATGAACTGCAAATATCTCGGGGTACTATACGCGCTACAGTTCTCATAGAAACTATACTAGCGGCATTTGAAATGGATGAAATACTTTATGAGCTCAAGGATCATTCAGCCGGACTTAACTGCGGCAGATGGGATTATATTTTTAGTTTTATAAAGAAGTTCAGAAATTTAAATGACTTTGTACTTCCCGACAGAGGACTTGTAACAATGAATGCACATTTTTTGAGATCTTATTCTCAGCTTCTCATCAGTACCTGTCACAAGAGAGGCATTCATGCTATGGGTGGAATGGCTGCGCAGATTCCTATAAAGAATGATTCAAAAGCAAATGATGAAGCAATTGCAAAAGTTAAGGCTGACAAAGAACGTGAAGCGGCTGACGGGCATGACGGCACATGGGTAGCTCATCCCGGGCTGATAGGTGTTGCTAAAGAAGTTTTTGACAGAATAATGCCGGAGCCAAATCAGATCAATAAAAAAATAGATAATGTAAAAATTGAAGCAAAGGATCTTCTTGCAGTTCCTAAAGGTGAGATTACTGAAACCGGTCTGAGACAAAACATAAATATTGCATTACAATATCTTGAAGCCTGGCTAAACGGAAACGGTTGTGTTCCGATATATAATTTAATGGAAGATGCGGCGACTGCAGAAATCTCCAGAGCACAGATATGGCAGTGGATTCAACACGAAAACGGAAAGCTTGAGAATGGAAAAAAGATCACTAAAGAACTTTACAGTAAAATTGTAAATGAAGAATTAAATAAAATTAAGGAAATGGTCGGTGAACAAAAGTTTATCGAAAGTAAATATGAAACTGCAACCGAACTTTTCAACAGACTTTCGACCGATAAAAATTTTAGTGATTTTCTTACGACAATTGCCTACAATAAAATTTAAAAAAACATAAATTATATCAACATGAAAAAGCAGGATCAGATAAATGAAATTATAAATTCATGGGAAGCAAATGATCGCTGGACCGGTATTGAAAGACCGTATACAGCAGAAGAAGTCTATAAGCTCAGAGGATCGGTAGTTATCGAACAAACTCTGGCAAGCATGGGAGCTGAAAGATTATGGAAGCTTCTTCACAGTGAACCTTTTGTAAGAGCGCTTGGAGCATTAACAGGAAATCAGGCAGTTCAGCAGGTACAGGCGGGGCTCAAAGCTATTTACTTAAGCGGTTGGCAGGTAGCTGCTGATGCAAATAATGCACGCCATACTTATCCGGATCAAAGTCTTTATCCGGCTGACAGTGTTCCTTCTGTGGTCAAAAGAATTAATAATGCATTTATAAGGGCAGATCAGATTTCACACTTGGAAGGCAAAGATGGTATTTATTGGTTTGCACCAATTATTGCAGATGCTGAAGCAGGTTTTGGCGGAACGCTGAATGTATTTGAAATGATGAAAGGTATGATAGAAGCAGGTGCGGCAGGTGTTCATTTTGAAGATCAGTTAAGCTCAGCAAAAAAATGCGGACATCTGGGAGGAAAGGTTTTAGTTTCAACAAGAGAATTTGTAAATACACTAATATCAGCAAGGCTTGCCGCTGATGTTATGAATGTTCCGACAGTGCTTATTGCAAGGACCGACGCTAACAGTGCTAATTTGCTGACAAGTGATATAGATGAACGTGATCACAAGTTCATCCACGGCAGCAGAACAATGGAAGGTTTTTTTAATATTAAAGGAGGAATAGAATGTGCTATAGCCCGCGGACTTGCTTATGCTCCCTTTGCAGACCTGATATGGTGCGAAACTTCTAAACCTGATCTTGAAGAAGCTAAAGATTTTGCTGCAGGCATCCACGAAAAATTCCCAAAGAAAATGCTTGCATATAACTGCTCTCCTTCATTTAACTGGAAAAGAAATCTCAATGATACACAGATCGCCGACTTCCAAAAAGAATTAGGCGAACATGGTTATAAATTTCAGTTTATAACTCTTGCAGGGTTTCATGCTTTAAATACAACCATGTTTCAACTTGCCCTTGAATACAGTACTCAGGGCATGACAGCATTTACCAAACTGCAGGAGCTCGAGTTTGAACTTGAGAGAACATCCGGATACAAAGCCGTTAAACATCAGACTTTTGTAGGAACAGGTTACTTTGATGAAGTTCAAATGACCATTACTTCCGGACATTCTACAACAACTGCACTTACAGGTTCAACTGAAGAAGAACAGTTCGGATAAAAAATCTCGATTTACCGGGATACAATTATTATTCAGG
>JBDSYA010000266.1:0-9565 GCA_039925865.1 Ignavibacteria bacterium | reverse complement strand
ATGGTCAATGACAGCGTTAAAGTATTTTTAAGAAATTCGACTACGCCTTTTGCAAAGGTGGATTCTGCTAATGTTGTTCTTAATAATCTCGGGAATGGAACTCTTTGTTTTCCGAATGCTCCCGCCGGGACTTATTATATTCAGGTTAGGCATAGAAACACAATTGAAACCTGGTCTAAGTTTCCTGAAACATTTGTATCAGGGACAGTTAAAAATTATGACTTTACTACTGCAGCCACTAAAGCATTTGGAAATAATATGACTCTGAAATTCGGGAAGTATGTTTTTTACAGCGGTGACGTGAATCAGGATGGTACAATCGATGGTTCTGACGGACAATTAATAGACAACGATGCCTCGAATTTCGTTTCAGGATATGTTCGTACAGATGTAAACGGTGATAATTTTGTTGATGGCACTGATGGATCTATTGCCGGTAATAATGCTGAAAATTTTGTTACAGCAGCTATACCTTAATAAAAATAATTTTTCAATTTAGGCTATTGCCGGGAGTTTGTAAAAACTCCCGGTTTTTTTATTGTCAAAAATTTGCAAAATATTATTTTAATAAGATCATTGACCTTGTCTTGATGAAATCTCCGATGAGCAGTTTATAAAAATAGACACCGCTTGTGAATCCGCTTGCATCAAATACAGTTTCATAAGTTCCTTCTTTTAATTTTTCATTTATTAAAGTCGAGACCTTTTTACCAGTAATATCATAAATATTCAACTCAACGTTTGCCTTTTGAAACCGGACTTCGGAAGAAACATCAATTCTTATTTTTGTTACAGGATTAAATGGATTCGGATAATTTTGATGAAGCCTGAATTTAGACGGAATATTTTCCGAGATCATTTTTATGGAATTAGGGTGAGGATCAAATTTATATAAAGCTGATACCGGCAAATGATCTGATCCATAGTATAATGCGTCAGCGACGCTATCCGGCACTGCATTATTGGGTCTTTTATTAATGCTGTCGTTATAATGATTTCCGTCATTGCCAAAGGGCTTTAGTGATCCGGGTATATATTTGATCCTGCCTTCTTCTGTTATAGCTTTAGAATTTAATATAATATCAAATCTGTCATCAAGACCTCCGCTAGCTCCGCTATCACTGAGTGTTCTTGTCCGGGTTGACTGAGAATGATATTGAGCATAAGAAGACTGATTCCAAGTGCCGGGTATATTATACGGATCTATAAAATGTCCTTCACTTCCCGCATCAACCTGCAGTAATCTCTGATAGGCAGGCTCTGTAGTTGTATAAATATTAAAATCACCCAAAACGGCGAATTCGCCTCCGGCCGGTAATGAATTTGTAAAAACTCTGAGTGCATTTACTTCACTTAACCTTTGCTGCTGATCAGCAGAAGAATTACTTGATTTCAGATGAACTCCAAAAAGCTGTATTGTATCTCCTGATTTATTATGTACCAATCCAAAAACATTAATTGTTCGCAAGGTTGTTTGAATGGCAAAATTATAAAGAAAGGTAAATTTAGATGTTTTATAAAAAACTGCATTGTCTGTATCAAATGCATTTAGAAAAGTACCGGCTGCATAAACACCGGGTGTGTAGTAATTCAAAACATTAGTAACCATATTGTTCACGGCAGATTGTGAAATAATTTCTTCCACAACCAGAATATCCGGATTTGAATAAGCCATAGATTTTCGGAAGCTCTGATCCTTTATTATGCTGCCATTATAATTTAGCAGATTATAAGTCATGATCTTTGCTGTATCCTGGGATTGACAATTTGTAAAATAAAAAAAAAATATGAGTAAGAAAGTTGCTTTTTTAAAATGAGTATAATTAGTTTTCATTATGTGAATTTTATTTGTTTTACAATATAATAAGTTGTTCTTCGAATATCAAACTGTATTCTAAATAATTTATCTAATAATTAAAACGCGCTTAAATACCTGCTGCAGACCAGACCGAAAATGTTTTAGAGAGCAATGGATTTAATATTTAAAATTTTTTATATTTACAGAAATTTTTATGGACTGTGCATTCTGTAATATCAGCAAAGATAAAATAATTTTGCAAAATAAACTTGCCTTTGCAGTTCACGATAAATATCCTCAAAGCAAAGGTCATCTATTAATTATTCCATCAAGCCATTGTGAAAATTTTTTTGCGTGCGGCGAAGATGAGCAGAAAGCGATGATAGAACTATTGAACGAAGCCAAAAATTTTTCAGATAGACAATTAAATCCTTCAGGCTATAAAATCAATATTAATACAGGTAAGTCTGCAGGGCAAATAATTATGCATGCTCACATTCATTTAATTCCATGTTATTAACAAATAAAATCATTTATGCATGATCAAAATCAAAATGAACCTGCACCGACAAGTGATGAAAAACTGCTTGCAATGCTTGCCCATCTTTCAGTTTTTCTAGGAGGAATTATTCTTCCGATAATCATTTGGGCGACTCAAAAAGACAAATCAAAATTTGTGAGATTTCATTCTCTTCAGTCAATTTTCTTTCACATTGCTTTTATCGGAATAATAATTGGGTTTATACTGCTGTTCATCGTTATATTACTTATCTCAGGATTTGGATTGGGAATGTTCACTGAAGCAGACGTAAGAGGCGGTGAAGGACTACCTGTTTTTATGATAATCATTATGATAATTTTATATGGAGGAATATTTTTAATAGTGTTCGGGGGAATTGGTTATTCAATTTATTTAGCCCTCAAAACTTACAAAGGAAATCTTGTCAAAATACCCGTTATTGGCAAAATTGTTTACAAAAAAGTATATGGACAAACCCCTTGAAAAAAATAACCTCTCGTAAATAAATCCTGAATAAAGTTCTTTGCAGTATTTTGTTAATATACCCCGGATATAAAAAAGGAAGGAGCGGCTTTCTTCAAACCGCTCCAGCATTTTCAGTATATTCAGATTAAATTTTTATTGACGGATTCTGTAAGGAAATCCTGCATATGTTGAAGAAAAGAGAGTCGGTAAGTTGTCATATAATGAACTTCTCGTATTTGCACTTATGAAGGCATTGTGCATTCCATGATTATGATTTGGATATATGTTGAAAGTTTTTTCATAAGTTCTGTCAAAGTTGTTTCCATTAGGAGTTTGGGAGGTCATTACAAATCTTTCGCGATGGAAACCGAATGAATTTCTTGCCCAGTGATATGAAACTATATCGGTATCGGGCTGATTACTTGTTGCAAAAACTTTAATTTTCATTTCATCACCTCTGCGAACGTCAAACAATCCGCTGCCTCCGAAAAATCTTGAGTTAAAAACATTGACAGTAAAATCGGGACCATTTAGAGTCAATATCAGGATACTGTTTTTATAAAATTCAATTTTACTCATTACAATATTATTTTTTCCAACCTGAGGGGTTTTTGTTTCTCCGTCCACAGCAGTGTATTGATAAACTCTCCAGTTCAGACGATGGTTTGGTCTTCTTTCAACGCGTTTAAAAATAACAGTTCTCTTTTGTTCCTGGCTAAAAGGTTTCAAAGTAGAATCAAGTATTCCATTGATATAACCGATCACTACAAAATTTCCTGTAATTGTTCTTGTAATATCTACTTTTTTGAGTGAGTCTCCGATAGGAGTTATGACTGAGTTAACATTTGTTCCGGTAACTCTGCGGCCCCATTTTACTAAAGAATCTATAGGTGTATCAAAGCCGCCGTTGTTATCAGCTACCGGACCCTGTGAATCAAAATCCATTACTTCATTTGAAAATAAATTATCGTCATCGTCGGAATTACTGCTGAATGAACTGTTGATTGCTGTTGAGGTAAGATATTCATCTTCTGTTTGTGCTCCGGGTTCTGTAATATTATTGTCACTGCAGCCGGATAAGTAAACTGATATTATGAGTATGCTTAGTAAAACGGATAAGCTGAAAAAACTTTTAAAGGGTTTCATAACTGTTTCCTTTCTTCATTTGTTTAATATTTCTTTTTTAAAATTCGAATCTTAGACAGACAACCTCTCTATTAGTTTAACAATAAATTTTATTTTGTTAAATTTATCTTTTTAAATTCTGAAATGTTTTTAATTTTACTTAAGTTGATCGCTTATAACTTGAATGTCAAATCCTGACACGAATTTCACTAATATTGTCGAATTTAAAAAACATGTTTTTATAAATTCGCTTCAATTCGTGCAATTGGTGGCAAAAAATTCTGCTTGAAGAATGAAGCGGTCAACTTAAGTAATTTTAAACAATGTCATTGCAGTGCATTGCAGTAGTTATGATTAGAAAATACAATATTGAAAATAAAACGAAAATGAGATAACTTAAACATTAACTCAAGATCAGGATTAATATGAAAAATTGTAAATGATAAATGTAAATACCTTTAAGCAGCTTGCACTATCATTTCCAAATTCCGAAGAAATACCGCACTTTGAAAAAACATCCTTCCGGATAAATAAGAAAATTTTTGCGACTCTTTCAACTGAAAAAAATACAGCTTGTATAAAACTTTCAGTTAATGATCAGTACTCATTTTGTGCATTCGATGAAACAGTCATTTATCCCCTTAATAACAAATGGGGACTTCAGGGTTGGACAATTTTAAATCTGAAGAAATTGAATATTAAAATTTTCAGACAAGCTTTAAATGCAGCTTACAGTGAAGTTGTTAATAAAACAAAATTTCGATGTTAATAAAAACAAAATCAAATAAAAAAATAAATGAAGTCATTATCAGGAATATTGCCTTTATTATACACGGTTACCTTCCTGTAACATATTGAAAAAAAACACCTGATGAAAATAAGGTGATTTAAAATAGTGAACAATGCTCAGACTTAACTTTACTCCATTCCCTGAATTGTCAACGGAAAGACTTTTATTGCGTCAGCTAATCCATGATGATGAAATTGAAATGATGAAGCTTCGGTCAGATGACAGTGTCAATAAATTTATTATCAGGCCCAAAACCATTTCCCGAGAAGAGGTAAAGAAGCATATTGAAAAACTGAATAAAGGTATTAGTAATGATGAATTGATTTTCTGGGCAATAACTTTCAAAAATTTAAATAAACTGATAGGTACAATTTGTCTTTTTAATATAGATAAAGAAAAAAGTATAGGCGAAATCGGATTCGAACTTTTTCCCGAGAATCAGGGAATTGGTTTAATGAATGAGGCATTAAAGAAAGTATTGGAATACGGACTCAATGTCATGAAGATAAAATCATTTGAAGGCTTTGCAAATATAAATAATGTCCGTTCGATTAAGCTCATGGAGAAATATAATTTTAAAAGAGCCGATGACATGGAAAAGAAGGAGTCTGAAAGAGATAAGGAATTTAAGAATATGGTGATATACAGGGTCAGCAGTGATCAGTTGACAATAAAAAATTAAGATCTGATAAGTTTAAATATTGTTTAAACCAGATTTAAAAAGTTTTTAGTTTCAAATCAATATTAATAAATCATTGCTGTCCAAATTGATTTTCTACTATATGATTTATTTGTTTTACTATTCAAAAATGAAACAAAGTCCTTTGAACAAAAATGAACCCTTAAACTTTTTTTTACCACAAAGTGCACAAAGAAGACGCAAAGTACGCAAAGATTAATAATGAAAATGCTTTATACAAATCAGCAATGGAACTTTGTGGTCTTTGTGCCTGCTTTGTGGTCTTTGTGGTTTAAAAAATTGATTCCAATGCAAACATTTTGGACGGATGTGTTAATAAATACTGAAATTGAAATTGAAAAGAATTGAAAATGCAAAATTAAACTTTTAGAATTGAAACTTATAAAAAATAAATAAATAATAATTTAAAAACATATGAAAAGAAATTTTAATATTGCCGGTATACTAATGATATCCATTATACTGGTTTCATATTTAAATATTCAGGCTCAGACAAAGTCTGTTTCAGATGGAAAATATTCATACGAGTTTGTCGAGAATGATCCTTTGAAAGCCCGAATTTACACACTTGATAACGGTTTGAAAGTTTATTTAACAGTAAACAAAAGTGAGCCAAGGATCCAGACGTATATAGCAGTTGCAACCGGAAGTAAAAACGATCCTTCAACTTCTCAGGGGCTTTCTCACTATCTCGAACATATGGTATTCAAAGGCACTGATAAATACGGTACAAAAGATTATGAAAAAGAAAAACCTCTTATTGATATGATCATAGCCCTATATGAACAAAGAAGAAACACTACGGATGAAAATGAGCGAAGACTTATTTATCATAAAATTGACAGTGTATCATATCTTGCTTCAGAATATGCGATCGCAAATGAGTATGATAAGATGATTGCGGATATTGGAGGCAAAGGCAGCAATGCATATACATCAGTTGAGCAAACGGTTTATACCTGCGAGATACCTTCCAATCAAATCTCAAAGTGGCTTTCGATAGAAGCAGAAAGGTTTAGAAAACCTGTCATGAGATTATTTCACACTGAGCTCGAAGCTGTGTATGAGGAAAAAAATACAGTTTTGGATAACGACAATTCAAAAGTCTGGGAAGCGTTTTATGCGGGGCTTTTTAAAAAACATACTTACGGTACTCAGACCACTATTGGAAGTGTCGAACAGCTTAAAAATCCATCGATGCAGACCATAATAGATTATTATAATGAAAGATATGTGCCTAACAATATGGCAATATGTCTATCCGGTGATCTTAATCCTGATGAAACAATCAGACTGATCGATGAGAAATTTGGATCAATGCAAAATAAACCAGTACCTGTATTTAACTCTCCTGTTGAAGATCCAATCGAAGGTCCTGAAATAAAAGAAGTATTCGGACCTTCACAGGAATTTGTAAGATTTGGATACAGGTTTGCAGGTGGAGGCACAAAGGAATCTGATATACTGGTGATACTTGAATACATTTTAAGTAATGGAACCGCCGGACTTATTGACCTTAATTTAAATCAGGACCAAAAGGTAATTGAAGCATATGCCTCAACTGATATCAATAAAGATTATTCTGTATTATTTTTTGGAGGAAAACCCAGAGAAGGACAGACTCTGATTGATGTGAAAGATCTTTTGATGAAACAGATCGGAATTTTAAAAAAGGGAGAATTCCCGGATTGGCTTGTCCCGGCAATTATATCAAATTTTAAACTGAACCAGATAAGAGCGTTTGAAAGCAACGAAAATCGTGCTGATGCTTTTGTCAGTTCATTTGTACTGGGCATTCCGTGGGATAAATATATCTCTAATGTAGAGAGATTATCTGAGATCACAAAAGCTGAAGTTGTAAATTTTGCCAATAAAAATTTGAATGATAATTATGTAATTGTTTATAAAAGAACGGGAGAAGATAACACGATACAAAAGGTTGAAAAGCCTGAAATAAATCCCGTTAAAGTTAACAGAGATGATAAATCGGTTTTTGTTGAAACAATTTTAAATGAACAGGTAGCTGATGTTCAGCCTGTTTTTCTGGATTACAAAAAAGATATACAAGAGATCAGTTTAAAGAATGATATACCCGTATTTTATCTGCAAAATATTGAGAACGAACTTTTCGAATTGTATTATATAGTTGAGGTTGGAACAAATCAAAACAGAAAACTCGGATTGGCAATGCAATATCTTAATTATCTCGGAACTTCAAAATTTTCACCGGCAGCAATAAAGGAAGAATTCTATAAGCTTGCCAGTTCTTTTGAAGTTACAGTAAATGAAGACCAGGCAAGGGTCAGCTTATCGGGACTTAATGAAAACTTTAACAGATCAGTTACGCTACTTGAAGAATTATTTACAGACCCAGTTGAAAACAAAGCTGCGCTCGATAATTTAGTTGCAGATATTCTGACACAAAGAGAAAACGCAAAACTTTCGAAAAATGTAATTCTTTGGAGCGCAATGCTTAATTATGGTAAATACGGAAAAGACAATCCTTTTACTTACAGATTATCAGAAGATGAATTAAAAAAAATACAGCCATCCGAACTTATAAAGATCATAAAAGATATAATGAACTATAAGCAGAGAGTTTTATATTATGGTCCGCAATCAGCAAGTACGCTTACCGGAGATCTGAACACTTATCATAAGACTTCAGGCATACTGAAGACTGCATCCGTTAAGAATAAATTCAAAGAAAAAAATATTACTGACAATGAAGTATATGTTGTTAATTATGATATGCAGCAGGCTGAGATAGTTTTATTTTCAAAAAGTGAAAACTATGATAAAAATAAAATCCCAATTATTGAACTTTATAATGAATATTTCGGGGGAGGCATGCAGTCCATTGTATTTCAGGAATTGCGAGAGTCTAAAGCACTGGCTTATTCAACATTCTCAGCGTACCAGATGCCAAATGAAAAAACCAAACCGAATTATATAGTTGCCTATATCGGGACTCAGGCAGATAAACTTCCCGAAGCAATGACAGGTATGAGTTTGTTACTGACAGATATGCCTGAATCAGAATTAAATTTTACCGGCTCTAAGAATTCGCTTTTGAAAAAAATTCAATCTGAGCGTGTGACCAAATCAAATATACTTTTCGAATATGAGAAAGTTAAAAAGCTTGGTTTGGACTATGATATAAGAAGGGATGTTTATGAAAACATTCCGGAGTTTACATTTAATGATGTCCGAAAATTTCAGAATGAGTACATAAAAAATAAAAAGTATGTTACGCTTGTTCTCGGTGATTTAAAATTGCTTGATATGAAAGCACTTGAAAAGTATGGCAAAGTTAAGGAGTTGTCACTGAAAGATGTATTTGGATATTAGAAAATTATTCTGACATTAATGAAATGCGCATTTGGAAAGGGATTCGTCAAATTTAAAAATTAAATCCTAAATTTATAATTTTTTCTTTTTTCAGAATTCTGATTTTGATATTATCACTAACATCAAAATCATATAATTGCGCATCGACATAAGCGTCAATTAAATTTACCGCGTAAAGAATTACCGAATATATAATAAAATTATCGCGCTGATCACTGTAAAATTCTCTGAGATCTTTTAACAGAAGTTCACCTTGTGGATTTTCCGGCGTTTGTGAATTTGCATACTGATCCCTAAAATCAATAAATCTGTTATTGTTTTTTATTACTTCATATAAAAAGTATCCTCCGGCAGCTGCTATGACCGGGATTTTCCAGTAAGATTCATTATAAAATTGTCCTGCTCCGGGAATAACTGCGGAATAAAGAACAGCTTTTAAAGGATTTTTTTTCATGGTAAATTTTACATTACCACTTGTGGGACTTATTGTATCTTTTGAAAATTGTAAAGGACTATTGAAGTTTGGATAAGGCTTCTTAAAAACGTAGTCACTTTTTTGTGATAATGCAGGAGTTGATATGACTGTAATATAAATAAAAACAGCGCCGTAAAAAAATTTTACGGCGCTTAAACTTTTTGTCTTAATTATAAATAAAGATCTCACATTTTATTTTTCTGCCGGAGTTACATCAGCCGGAGGTTTCTGCTGGTTCTGATCAGGCTGGCCACTTGGAGGCTGTTGATTTGGGTCTTGTTGTCCTGCCGGAGGAATCTGATTTTCAGTTGGAGGCAGTGAATTTGGAGGCGGCATTTGCT
>JBDSYA010000265.1:0-6427 GCA_039925865.1 Ignavibacteria bacterium | reverse complement strand
ATAATTTGCTTTTAATTTCCGGCCCTTGTGTCGTTGAAAGTAAATCTGTTGTATTCAAAACTTGTGAAAAGCTTAAAGAACTAACGGACGAACTTAAAATTCCTTTTATTTTTAAATCATCCTATATTAAAGCAAACAGGACGTCTTCAGGTTCGTTCAGAACAATAGGCATTGATAAATCATTAAAAATCCTAGATGATGTAAAAAAAGAATTTGATGTGCCGATACTTACCGATGTACATTCAGAATTGGAAATTGAAATTGCCGCAGAAGTTGCGGACGTCCTGCAAATTCCGGCATTCCTTTCCCGTCAAACTGAACTTTTAGAAGCTGCAGGAGAATCGGGTGAAATAATCAATATAAAGAAAGGCCAGTTCCTTGCACCTGAGGATATGATATACCAGGCTGAGAAAGTTGCCGCTACAGGGAATAAAAAAATATTTTTAACGGAAAGAGGTTCTACATTTGGTTATAATAATTTAGTGGTTGATATGAGAGGACTTGTAATAATGAAAAAATTCGGATACCCTGTGATTTTTGATGCGACACATTCTATTCAGATGCCTTCAAAAGAGAAAGGTGTCAGCGGGGGAACACCGGAGCTTATACCGTTTCTGGCACGGGCAGCCGCAGCAGTTGGCGTTGATGGTTTCTTTATCGAAACTCATCCGGATCCGAAAAAAGCATTGAGTGATGCAAACAGTATGATCAGGCTTGACAAAATGAAAGAACTTCTTTCACAGCTCGTGTCAGTTCAAAAACTTGTTAACGAATTTAAAATAACGGGCAAACGAAATAAAAGGAATTAATGAATTTAAAACACACCTCACTTCTCAGATCAGAAAAAATCAAATCATCTTATTACATTGGAATTTTTCTTATTGCATTATCCACACTTTTACTTGAATTTACATTAACAAGAGTTTTATCAGTAGCGTTATGGTATCATTTTGCTTTCATGATCATCAGTGTTGCATTACTGGGTTTCGGTGTAAGCGGGGTATTTCTTTCGCTTAATAAAAAACTTAATACTGTTGAATCAGATAAACTCCTTACTGTCCTTTCATTATGCTATGGCACAAGTGTCATGCTTTGCTTTATTTTAATGAACAAGATCCCCTTTGATCCTTTCAGTTTACTGACCGATACCATACAGTTTTTGTATTTACCCGTTTACTATATTTTAATAACCATACCGTTTTTTTTCGCAGGCCTGATAATTTCAATTTTACTTACTCGCTTTAAACAAGAAGTTTCAAAGCTGTATTTTTTTGATCTGATTGGAGCAGGGATCGCATGTGTGGCTTTTGTTTTTATTATTCCTGTAGCAGGTGGAAATGGCGCAGTAATTTTTGTGGCTGCATTCGGATATCTTGCGGCCATGGTATTCGGATTTGAAAAGTATAAAAGCCTCGTCTTTATATCAGGGATACTTATTGCGCTCAGCTTTACTTTTATGATCGATGCGGAAAACAGGTTTCCAATAAAAGTAACTTCGAATAAGCTTTACGGAAATTACATAAAAGATCGTCCTGATCTTAAGGTCAGAACGGAGTGGAATACATTTTCTAAAATAGATGTAATGAAAGATGAAGAGAAATCTCAGGATGGCTATGATATTTATACGGCGATCATTGATGCGGGCAATGCTACTACAAATATTCCAAATGTTACATCGCTTCCGCTTCAGACCAAACCGGCTGATGCATCAAACCTGGCATTTGCAGTAAAAGATTCAGCTAAAAAAGTTTTCATCATTGGTTCGGCCGGCGGCGGTGAGATCCTGACGGGGCTTTATCATAATGCAAAGGATATAACTGCGGTGGAGATCAATGGAATTCTTAACGATCTTATTGGAAATGATCTTGTTTTCTGGACAGGCCCGCTTATCAAAAACAATAAAAACGTTCATGTTATTACTGATGATGCGCGATCGGTACTCTCGTCGAAAAGAATAGTTTATGATGTTATAGTTTCTGCGCATACAATTTCCTCTTCTGCAGTTTCAAGCGGTGCTATGGGAATGATCGAAAACTACATTCTGACAAAAGAAGCGGTCAAAGAATATCTGCAGCATCTTTCAAATGACGGAGTTCTTTATATATCCCGTCCCGAGACGCAGCTGCCAAAATTAATTACGACTTTAAAAGCCGCGAGGCTTGAAAACAGCAAAGGGCTTGAAAGCAAAAACAATTTTATTTTATTCAGAAGGCCTCCCAATAGTTTTGAAAGTGATAAAAGTTTTTTAGCTGGTGTACTTTATAAAAAAAACGGTTTTACTGAAGAAGAAACAATTAATATCCGGCAGGAGGCAGCTTCGTTAAGCCTAGACCTTCTGTATGATCCGATCTCAACCTATGAGAGTAATTATAAAACCCTGATCGAAACAAATAATATTCCCCTTGAATTTGAATTCAACACAGAACCTGCGACTGATGATAAACCTTTCTTTGATCAGAATATTGGATTTAAAAATCTTACCCTTGACGGGATCAGAGAAACTTTTTCTCAGGATGATAAAGCAATACTGGCACTTAAAGATAAGCCGGTAGCAGAGACAACACTTCTTGCAATTCTCATTCAATGCATTCTGATTGCAGGATTATTTATTTTGCTTCCTTTGAAATTTTTTAAAAAGGAAACCGGCAACATTAAGGCCGGGGGAGAATTTACAATGGATAAAAAATATCTGATGTATTTTGCCTGCCTTGGCTTCGGATATATTCTCCTGCAAATATGCCTCATACAAAAATTTACTTTATTTCTCGGACAGCCTGCGATCACCTTGCTTACGGTCGTTTCGTCAATGCTGATAGGCTCAGGCATTGGAAGTTATACATCAGCAAAGTTTTATAAAAACAGTTCTCAAAGATTACATTTAATATTTGGAATTATTACTGTGCTTACTTTAGCTATCGGAATTTTGAATCCATATATTTTCAGTTCACTTGTCAGGCTCGACTTACACTGGAGAATTATAGTTTCTGCTTTAATAATTTTACCTTTGGGATTTTTTATGGGCATGCCTTTCCCGGTCGGGATATCGCTTATAACTAATTCTGAAAAAAGGTTTGTTGCGTTTGCCTGGGCTGTTAACGGGTTCTTCTCCGTTATTGGAACAGTTTCCGCAATAATTCTGGCAATGATCATGGGTTTTAAGTTTGTTTTTATTCTTGCAGCCGTAATTTATATTATTGCAATGCTTCTGATATTAAGCAGACATAAAAAAATAAAATCTCAGATTATGGGTGTTTGACTTATTTTTCTGATTTTGATTTTTTTATACTACAAGTATCTAAAATTATAAAATCAATTTATAAAAATAAAAATAAAGTTCATAAAATATTTCTGAACAACAAGCATAATTACTTTCCAATTAGTTAAAAAAATATGAAAATAGGAGTTCTTACCAGCGGAGGCGATTGTCCCGGGCTTAACGCAGTTTTACGGGCGATAGTAAGGAAGTCAATGGAGTATAATTATCAGACAGTAGGAATACTGAACGGATGGAAAGGCTTAATTGATGAGGATTATATTAACCTTGGCCTGAAGGAAGTTTCAGGAATTATCAATCGCGGCGGTACAATTATCGGAACATCAAGATACAGTCCTTTTCTGGAAAGGAACGGTAAGAAAAAACTGATGGAAAAAATTTACAAAGCCGATTTTGATTCCATAATATGCATAGGCGGTGAAGGTTCAATGCATATAGCCCAATTGGCATATAAAGAGGGTGTTAATGTTATTGGAATTCCGAAGACTATAGATAACGATATTTACGGCACTGATTTTACTTTCGGCTTTGATACTGCAGTAAACATTGCAACGGAAGCAATTGACAGGCTGCATTCAACTGCAGAATCTCATCACAGGGTAATGGTTATCGAAGTCATGGGCAGGAATGCAGGATGGATCGCAGTCTATGCAGGTATTGCAGGAGGAGCAGATGCGGTTCTTATCCCGGAAAAGAAATTTAAGATTGATGACATAGTTGACGTAATTAAGAATAGGTATACAAGGGGAAAGTTGTTTTCAATAATCGTTGTCGCCGAAGGAGTTAAGCTGAATGCATTTGAACTAAAGTCCCCCGGATCTCAAAAGAAAAAAAAGAAAAAGCTTGATGGCTTTGGAAGGGAGAGGCTGGGCGGAATATGCTACTATCTTTCAGAAGAAATTGAGAGGAGATCAGGATTCGAAACGCGTGCGACAATATTGGGTTATGTTCAGAGGGGCGGAATGCCGACAGCATTCGACAGGATATTAGGTACCCGCTTTGGAGTGTATTCAGTAGACATGATAAAAGAAAAGAAATTCGGAAATATGTGCGCCATAGTTTCAAACAAGATCACAGATATTCCCATTAAAAAAGCAATCAGTAAACTCAAAACAGTTGATCCGGAAATATATAAAGTTGCACAGGTATTTTTTAAATAATTAAAACATATTTGTGGAAATTTACATTAGTTATGTTTAATCTTACTTAATTAAAATTATGAAAGATAAAAATACTCACGAAGTACATTCAAGCGGCCTGCTCACCAAGCTTGGACTATACACAGCTATCCTGATCGTTATAAGTTCAATGATAGGTTCGGGAATTTTTAAAAAAGCAGCTCCGATGTCTCTTGATCTTCAATCCGGCGGAATAATTTTACTCTGCTGGATAATTGCAGGAGTGGTAACTCTCATAGGAGCGGCAACAAATGCTGAAGTTGCAGGAATGATAGCGGCTCCCGGAGGACAGTATGTTTATTTCAAAGAAATGTACGGAAAGGCATTTGCATTTATATACGGATGGTCGTGCTTCTCTGTAATTCAGACAGCTTCGATCGCATCCATCGCATACGTTTTTGCTGAATCCGTAAATGCTGTTATTCCTCTGCCACATTTAAGCGAAACATATGAACAATTTACCCTGTTCGGAATTTTCAATCCCCTGGCAAGCTTCGGAGTAAAAGTACTTACGATCATAACTATCCTTTTCCTCACAGCGGCAAATTATCTGGGAGTAATATTTGGAGGATTTATAAACAATGTATTCACATCTTTAAAAGTTGTTGGAATATTAATTATAATTTTTTTAGGCCTTACTTTGAGCGGGGGCACAGTTGATAATTTAAGACCGCTGGGAGAAAATCCCTCAGCACAATATGGTACTTCACTGGGATTATTCGGGGCTATGTTTGCTGCAATGCTCGGAGCCTTCTGGGCTTACGACGGCTGGAATAACATAGGATATCTTGGAGGTGAAGTAAAAAATCCTAAAAGAAATATTCCGCTTGCTTTGTTTATAGGAGTTGGAACCGTGATGGCAATTTACCTTCTTACTAACTTTGTCTATTTATATGTAATGCCTGTGAGTGAAATAATGGAAATAGCGGGCAGAGAAAATACTATTATAGCAGTTGAAGTTATGAGAAAATTTCTCGGAAACGGCGGGGCACTTTTCATTTCAGTTTTAATTATGATCGCAACATTTGGAACGACAAACGGAACAATACTCGCTTCATCGAGAATATATTTTGCCATGGCAAAGGATAAACTTTTTTTAAATCCTGTGGAGATATCCACTCAAAATTCAGAACCCCTTCAACCTCTTTAATAATACAAGGAATATGGGCTTCTATATTGGTGTTGTCAGGAACATTTGACCAATTAACTGATATGCTGATCTTTGCTTCATTTATATTTTATGGCGCCGGAGCTTTCGGAGTTTTTATATTGAGGAGAAAAATGAAAGATACGCCAAGACCTTACAGAGCTATCGGTTACCCGATACTTCCACTTATATTTGTACTGTTTTGTATAACTCTGGTAGTTGTAACCATTATACAAAACCCACGTGATGCCGGAATAGGATTAGCGCTGGTGTTAAGCGGAATTCCTTTTTATCTTTTCTGGAACAGGAAAGTAATTAAATAAAGGAGTATCTGAGTTGAGTTGTCGAGAAATAATTTCTAAGGGTTATAGATTTGTTATTTAAGTAAGGTCATTTTTTTTGTCTGCTTAAAATCTTTTGAGGAAAGTCTATAATAATAAATTCCCGATGCGAAGAGATTACCATTAAATTTCATAACATAACTTCCCGCTGACAGCTTCTGATTGATCAATGTAGCAACTTCTTTTCCTGAAATATCATAAACTTTTAAATTTACCTCTACAGATTTTCTAATACTGAATTTAATATTTGTTTCCGGATTAAACGGGTTCGGATAATTTTGATATAAATTGAAATCTAATAATTCATTTGCATTTTCAATTCCGGTTGGAAGGTATTGCACTACAGGTTCACTTATAGTGATATGTCCCCCGGGAGGTGTATTGCCCGGAACGATCTCTCCGTAATAAGTGCTTCCTACAATATATGGAAATTCCGGATTTCCAAGTGAATCGATTGTAATAAAATACGCATAGATGCCGCTTTGAT
>JBDSYA010000264.1:0-8653 GCA_039925865.1 Ignavibacteria bacterium | reverse complement strand
GATTGGAATTTTGCCATAAATGAATGACAAATATATTAATATAGTTTTCAAAATGAAATCGATTTATAATTAGTTGAGTAAGTTGAAGTAAGTTGAAGTAAGTTGAGTGGTTCAGTTTTAAAGAGAGGTCCCTGAAATAAGTTTTCAGAGACTCTTATTTATAACAGTGAAATAGTGTTTGGTTATTTCAAAAGAATCATATTCTTTGTATCAGAATAGTTTTCTGATTCTAATTTATAAAAATAAACTCCGCTGCTTAAATTGCTTCCGTCAAAATCAACTTCATAAGTTCCGGCATTTTGTTTTTGATTCACTAACGTTGCTACTTCCCTACCCAAAGCATTATAAACTTTAAGCGATGTAAAACTGCCGGCTGCTAGCTGGCCTGCGCCTATGGTATAACTGATAATGGTTTTCGGGTTAAATGGATTTGGATAGTTTTGGTTAAGATTGAAATTATTGGGAATATTTTCAGAATTAGGTTGAATTCCAATTACTGATGAATACTTAATAGTAAGGAAATCTGTTAAGTAGCCGGCACTTTCTTGTTGAGTAGTTCCTGTAGCAGCAATGTCACCGTTTTTAGTTACAGATATTGCATTAGGACGAAAGAATTTATTGAACTGGTTATTGTTTCGAATTTCATTTAAAAGTATTCCATTTGAGTTATGCTTTAATATAACAAATGAATTATTACCCGTATTTGAACCACTTCTACCAACTGTATATAGGTTATCTTTTTCATCAATTGCAAAGTCGGTTGCATTTTCATAACCACTATTGTAATCATAAACATTATCAAAAACTAAATTCCCTGATGGATTATATTTAGCTATTACTATGTCCGTAATATTAGAATTATCTCCGTAAATATTAAAATTGACACAAATATTATCATTGCTGTCCACTAAAATCATATTTTGAATAGTTACTTGATTAGAATTCGGATAGAAGTTATGATAAATTTGATTCCATAAAAAATTTCCCAATGAATCATACTTCAATAATACAAAATCATAAGTAGAATTAACTCTCCCCGATCCAGAGGTATATACATTTCCATTTTTGTCAATTTCAATATCACTGGAAATATCCCAATCATTTAAAGATTTTACTCTAAGCCATTTCCTATTTCCAATAGAATCATATTTTATTACCAGAAAACCTGAGATTCCAGTTATTTTATCTTTCCCTCTTCCCGCAATATAGATATTCCCTTTTATATCTAAATTTATTTTCATAAAATAATTCAAATATTTTCCTGAAGTCATTCTATCTGACCAGATAATATCACCATTTGGATTGAACTTCAGAATGAATGTTGAACCTCCAACCATGTAAGTGTTTGCAATTCCCGTAATATAAACATTCCCATTTAAATCAATTTTCATACTGGTGATTTCATTTTCACGATACACTGGGTCCGAATACCTTTTAACCCAGAGTTGTTGTCCGTCAGACGCATATTTAATAATAACAACCGAATATCCACTAGATCCTGAATCTGTACTAACACCCGCAACATAAACATTATTCAGGTAATCAAGATCTACTATAGATGAATAATCAATTTGAATATAATTATATCTTCTAACCCATTCTGTATCACCGACTGAATTATATTTTATTGTTGCAAAGTCATGCTGTGAATAATCACCTAAACCATAACTATCCCCTGTTATATAAACATTACCTGAATTATCCTGAACAATATCATAAGCATAATCATAATTACCGCTTCCATTAATTTGATTATTATATGACTTATACCATTGCATATTATATTGGGCAATTGATATTGAACTAATACTTATCAGAATACATGTAATAATTTTTTTCATTCTCAATTTATTTTAATAATATCATTCTATTTGTATCAGAAAAGTTTTCAGATTCTAATTTATCCGAATGGACCGCTATGCGGTAAAAATAAACTCCGCTCGCTAAACCGCTTGCGTCAAAATCAATTTCATATGATCCAACATTTTGTTGCTGATTAACTAAGACAGCAACTTCTTTTCCCAATGAATTATAAACTTTAAGTGAAATAAAACTGCTTGCCGCTAATTTATAACTGATGACGGTTTTCGGATTAAATGGATTTGGATAATTCTGATCAAGCTTAAATTCTAAAGGAATATTTGTTGATAACTGCTTTACACTTATCACATCGCTTACACAATTTTTGATCATCACTATACTTTGAAGATTATCAGCTCCTTTGTTAATAAATGTTACTGTCTTAAAATCTATAGTATCAAGTGTAGCAACTGTTCCAAAAATTGAACCAATAAGTATATATCTCTCCCCTTGTGTTGAATCAATCCAGCCCGCTGATGTAACCGGATCTCCTGAGAAAGGAAACATCGTAGCTTTATTTGTTAAAGGATTTATCCACTTACTTCCGTTAATTCTTAATCCATGAAGAACTCTGTACATTTGTAATGAATCTGTCGGACAATCAAAGGCACATCTCCATCTCACAGCAAAATCTGACTTGTTTAAACTATGTCCTGTTGCTTCTTTGATCAAATAGCCAACTGCCGGAGGAGCAATACCGTAAACAGGATCATTGTTGATCCCGTTATATCCATAGACCAGATTTAAAGTTGAATCCGTCCCTGCTTTATCATTGTTTGAAGTTCCAATATCGAAGTCAGACCATATTGCCGCGCTCATATCGGTCCATTGAGAAATATTTTTATTTATTATTTTCCATTCGTAGTAAACTGTATTTGACACGCAGCCGGAGTTTTCCTTTGCATAAGCATATAGATGAACCTCAGCCCGCATCGGAGGCGTATTTCGTGTTGTTGCTGATGTGTCTTTGTATCCGTCAGTAAATGAGCAGAATAAATTCTGTGAGCCTTTCATTACAGGATAATCTGCCGGAGGTTCATATGTTCCATTATTATTAACATCAACCCATGGAGCACCCTGATTAACAGGCCATGCAGACCATGGATCAAAATCAGAATTACCATTAGGAAAGGAAGGAGACACTTTGTAAATTCTATAAAGCGGATCATCTTTACCCATAGGAGTTTGAGTTGCATAATCAAAATATCCGGGTTCGAACTCACTGTCATAGTCTGAATAAGAAACTCTTATTGAATCATTAACTTTACTGCTCAGCCAAAGTCCACTGATATATATCGCCGTTTTTCCTGAACCTTGTGGCCACTCAAACCCTCCGCTTCCGGTCATATAATTTTTATCAAATGATCCGTCGTTGCGAATAGTCGTGCTGACATTATTGGCATCAATCTTTTTAAAATTCAAAACAGGATTGTTATCATTTGTGCTTACTTGTGACAATGCAATAAACGAAAGTATTACAGTCGTTAAGCAAATTGAAAAAATAAATTTCTTCAAAACTGGTTTCTATTAATTAATCTTTAAACAATTTTAATAAAGTAACATAAATCTTCTTTTGATGCAAAGATTTCTTTTTCGATTTTGACAGGTCATTTTTGGGAATTGATCTGTACGCAGTTTGCCAAAATCTTTGATTCAAAGCTGTAATTAAATAAAACCGGCAAAAATTCTCAGGACAGGATTTCCATTTTTGGCGAATTTTAAAAACAAAATTTTTATTGAAATACTCATATTTAATTACCTTTCAGTTCAATATTCAATAACTAAACGATCTTAAAAGACTTAAAAGACTTAACAGACTTAACAACCTAACTTTATTTTATCTTTAATAAACTCCTTCATAATGTTATATTTATAAAAAATTAAATTAGTGTTAAGTAAACTTTTAGGTGATTCAGTTCAGATAAAAGAGATCAAGGAGACCATCAAGCAGGTAGCTCCCACAGATGTAAGTATTTTGATAACAGGCGAAAGCGGAGTTGGTAAAGAAGTAGTTGCAAATTCTATTCATGAATTCAGCAAAAGAAATGAAAGGCCATATATTATAGTTAACTGTGGTGCAATACCTGAAGGTATTATTGAGAGTGAGCTTTTCGGACATCAGAAAGGATCATTCACAGGAGCAATTGAAGACAGGCAGGGTTATTTTGAGATGGCGGATAAAGGAACGATCTTTCTTGATGAAATTGGAGAAATGCCTTTAGCCACACAGGTTAAATTTTTACGTGTCCTTGAAACCGGCGAGTTTATGCGTGTTGGCGGTAATAAAAAGATTACGGTTGATGTCCGCATTATTGCTGCAACAAATAAAGATCTTGCTGATGAAGTTCTGCAAAAAAATTTCAGAGAAGATCTATACTACAGATTAAGATCAATTAATATTTTCATACCGCCTCTTCGAGAGAGGAAGTCAGATATCAGGCTTTTGTTTGATTACTTTATCGGCTCATATTGTAATACAAATAATATCATATTCAAAGGCATAGATGAGAATGCAATGGATTTTTTACTCAATTATAACTGGCCGGGAAATGCCAGAGAGTTAAAAAATTTTTGTGAAAGCATAATCGTGCTTTATTCAGATATGAATCTTACACTTGACCATGTAAAAAAACATTTGCAGATAGACAAAGAAGATTCAAAACGATCACTTCCAATGATCTTCAGCCGGTCTAAAGAAAATGTCGAAAAAGATTTTTTATTCCGGGCATTACTTGAATTAAAGACTGATATTATTGACATAAAAAATTATCTGCGGGATACCGAACCTAAGGAAAATAATTCTTTGAAAGATGATTTTCATATTCCAAAAGAGAAATTTATAAATATGACAATGGATGAGATCGAGAAGGAAGCATTGCTTTACCTTCTGGAAAATAATTACTGGAATGTAGAAAGAGTAGCCGGCATTTTAAAACAAACTTCAAGAAACATTTATCGGAAAATGAAATTATATAGTATCAAAAATGACAGGTGGAAAAATCCGTGAATAAAATACTCATGAGTATATTTTTGATTTTAAGCTTCTGTGCTATAAGCTCAGGTTGCGGTGTTTACGGGTTTCGCGGTAATAACCCGCCCGCCGGTATAAATATAATTGCAATTCCTACATTTGAAGATGTCAGCGGATTTTCGGATCCGACACTTGCCGAACGGCTAACACAGAGATTAAAAGAAAAAACTTTAAATGATAATACATTCCGGCTTGGTGATAAAAATGTTGCCGATGCAGTTTTAAACTGTGCGATTACAAATGTCCGTGATGAAGCAATTGTAATTTCTTCAGGCGAAAATGTCTCGAGAAGAAAAGTTACAGTTACATTATTGGTTAAGTTTGAAAATCTTAAAACTCAAAGGAAGATTTGGGAAAAGAATTTTGAAAATTACGGCGAATATAATTCTTCTAATAACTCCTTTTCTGAAAGAGCTGCAGGTATTGAAACAGCAGTTGAAAGAGTTACGGAAGATATCCTGATAGACCTTACATCCAATTGGTAACTAATACAATTTTTTAAGTTGATTTCAATTAAAATATCATAATGACCATTGAAAGCATCATCCTCTCAGCGTATATAATTTCTCTGACTATATTATTTTTCTTCGGTGCACACGGCTTCAATATGATTTATTATTATTTTAAGACGTTTGCCACGAGGACAGTCGATCTTACTGAAGAGGAATTGTATATGAAAGATTATCCTGAAGTAACTATTCAGATTCCGCTTTACAACGAGCAATATGTTATAACCAGGCTGATCGATTCTGTTTTAAGAATGGACTATCCAAAAGATAAACTTGAAGTACAGATACTTGATGACTCAACGGACGAAACTACACAGATCATACACGATCATATACAAAAATATATAACAACAGGATTTGATGTGAAGCATATTCACCGGACTAACCGCGAAGGCTATAAAGCAGGCGCACTTAAGGTCGGGCTTGAAACTGCCAGAGGAGAATTCGTTGCTGTTTTTGATGCGGATTTTATTCCGAGGAAAAAGTTTCTCAAAAGAACAATTCCATATTTTTACAGAGATGATAAGCTCGGTCTCGTTCAAACAAGATGGGAACATCTTAACCGTGAATATTCTCTGTTGACAAAGACACAGGCAGTTGCGCTCGACGGACATTTTGTCATTGAGCAGGCAGTCAGAAACAGGGCAGGATTTTTTATTAATTTTAATGGGACAGGCGGGGTCTGGAGAAAAGAATGTATATTCGATGCCGGTAATTGGGAAGCTGATACACTCACAGAAGATTTGGATCTTTCATACAGAGCTCAGATGAGAGGATGGAAATTTAAATATCTCGTTAACTTTACTTCTCCGGCTGAACTTCCATCAGATATTTTTGCTTTAAAATCCCAGCAATTCAGATGGACAAAAGGAGCAATTGAAACTGCGAAAAAGGTTTTTCCGAAAGTTCTGAAATCTGACATGTCACTGAAGCTTAAGTTTCAATCGTTTATTCATCTCTACAGTAATCTTGCCTATCCGTTCATACTGCTTGCTGCAATTTTAAATTTACCTGTAATGCTTATCAAACTTTCAGAAGAATATGACGCTGTTTTTAAATTCATGTCATTATTTATTTTTGCTTTCATAAGCTCATTTTTATTTTATCTATATTCGCAGAAAGACGTTTACTCTGACTGGCAAAAACGCATTATTTATTTCCCGGTATTTCTTGCAGGAAGCATGGGCTTTTCGATTAATAATACTAAAGCAGTTTTTGAAGGGCTTCTTGATAAGAAGAGCGAATTTGTCAGAACACCAAAGTATCAGATCATGAATAAAAAAGATTCATGGGAGGGCAAAAAGTACGTTAACAAAAAATTATCCTTTACAACTTACCTTGAAGCATTCATGGCATTGTATTGTTTTGCAGGAGTTATTATTGCCGTTGCAACTGCACAGGTTGCTGCAATTCCATTTCAGCTTATGTTTTGCGGTGGATTTACAACGATATCTGTATTGTCAATACGGCAGGTCGTCATCTCAAACCGGTTAAAATCCCAAAATCTAGCTATGCAAACAAAATAGTGCAAAATAATCTGGACAAATATACTCATGAGCTTAAAGTCAGGCTTGACAAAAATTACCTGTCACCGCTTTTCATAAGACTTGCAAATCTGCTGTATATGAATGAGCAGTATGAAGAATGCATTTCCGTTTGTAAGACCGGACTGAATATTTATCCGGAATATCTTACTGCGAAATTAATTTTACTCAGGGCTTTTTTGAAAGCCGAATATCTTAATGAAGCCGAGATCCTGTTTAAAGATATTAAGCCAAGGATAACGAACCGCGAAATGCTTTCTAAGATCGATTCAAATATTCAGGTACTAAAGAATATTTCCAGACAGGAAAAAATTTATTATACAAATTCTCCTAAAAATAAATTTGATTATAAATCATTTCAAAAAAAATTTGATCTGCGGGAAAACCTGTTTTCTGATTTCGCACTTGACAGCTTTTTTAATGAAATGAATGATGACAAAATAGAAAATGACAGGGAATTTCAGATTTTTTTAAAACAGTTTGAAGCATTTCATTTCGAAAAAGAAATTTCCGGTCCTGCCAAGCATGATACAGCTTCACTTAAAAAACTAAATTTATCTTCTGAAACAAATGACATGCTCAGCAAGATAAAGATTGTTACCGAGACACTTGCTGATATTTATGCCGGACAGGGAAATTATAAAGAAGCGCTCGATGCTTATAATATACTTCTTCGCGCTGGCTCAGGAAACAGTAAGCGTATAGAAGAAAAGCTTAATGAGCTTGAAAGAAATATGCTGAAGTACGATAAGATCTAGCTTTCAGCAGGAAGCAATGGTTTTACGAATACTACTTTTTCCCTCTCCATAGTTACTGTCCCTGATTTGAATCCTTTCTTCTTCTTAACAAATTTTTTTTCGCAGTATGCTACCGGCACATTTGATGAGTTGCGGGCCTTGCTGTAGTAAGCTGCTATGGAAGCTGCGCCAAGAATTGCTTCCTTTGGGATATGTTCCTTACTGTTATTTATTTTTAAAACCGTATGCGAGCCGCTTGCGCCTCTGACATGAAACCAAAGATCATTTTGTGCAGCATATCGGGTCGTGAGGACGTCGTTAGAAATGCTGTCCCTGCCTACCCAAACTTCATATTTATCATTGATCCTGAACTTTCTGAACCGTGATGTTTCATCATTCTTATTTTCTTCCGATCTTTTTTCATCTTTGATAAGTTTTTTTATATCATTCATTTCTTTTATTTCGTTTAATTCAGCTTCAAGTTTCTTCTGCTCTTTTTGAAGATTAATGATTTTAGATTTTAAAATGTTAACTGAAGCTTTTTGTTTTTTATATTTGTCAAAATAATTTTGTGCGTTCTCAACAGGTGAGAGGTTTTCTTTAAGCTTAATTGTTATTTCATCAATACCGGTGACATTGTATGAAAATTTTTTGTCACCTTTGCTGATGCTGTCAAGATTTTGCAAAATAATATCTCCTGACTTCCGCAGTACATCAGAATCTTCACAATGTTTCAGCTGTGTGTTTATTCCATCAAGCTTCCGCTTTACATTGGATATCTTCTGTTCGGTCTCGTGTGACCTGGATATTTTTAATTTCTTGGTTTTCTCCGAATAGAATTTCAATTTTATATATTCTGTCAGCAGCTGATTTATATCATCGAATTTTTTTAATTCAGATGCCTGCGTGTGCTCCAATGGAATTAAGGAAAGATGAAGATCATTTCCGGAGGTGTAAAGATAATTAACGGGC
>JBDSYA010000263.1:0-2824 GCA_039925865.1 Ignavibacteria bacterium | reverse complement strand
TCCTGCGCTTGGATGCACTCTGAAGTTTGGTGAAACTGCTAAGACTCCTGAAGGAGTCGGTATGTATCTTGTTGAAGTGCTGAAAATTATATTATCTGACTGAGGTAGAGGCACGTATTCACCCGATTGATAAATTCTTGTCATGCTCGGATTCTGATTCCACTTTTCCGGATGATCCTGCGACTTTTGACCCATAAAAAGAAATAAAAATACAGCTAAGATGGCTGAGGATAATATAAATCCCTTCATACTTTATAATATGTTTAAGTTTTTAAAATTTAATTATTTTTCGAAAATATATTTTATATCGGCAAATTTCAATATTGTATACAATGCATATTAGAATTTAATTTCCGAGTTTTCGATTAAGTCAAAATAACTCTTTATGATTTTTTTAAATCATAGATTTAATTAATTTACGATGTTCTGAAAACAGATACAAAAAAATTAAAATGATCCCGCATAATTTGTTTAAATTGAAACCAACATTAAAATTTTTTTTAAGAATTCTCATATCTGCTTTTATTATTTCTTCACAGTTATTTGCTCAAGATTTTTGGATGAATCATCCAAGCCCGACAAATCAATATCTTAGCAAATGTTTTTTTACTGATAATATGAACGGATGGATCTCGGGAGATTCGGGAGTCATTATTCACACTTCTAACGGAGGTGAAGACTGGGTCATACAAAACACATTCACTTCTTCTAGCATTGAAGAAATATTTTTCATAAATAACCGGCTTGGCTGGGCGCTCAGCTACGAAGTGTTTCCAGATTCAGGAAGCTATCTGGGAACAAGAGTTTTTACGACTACAAACGGCGGTGAATTATGGAGCAATGCCATGTTCCCTGATTCAAATTATTTCCTCAGAACAATTTATTTTCGTGATTCTTTAAACGGTTTCACAGCTGGATCTCCCGGAAAAATTTTCAAGACAATTGACGGAGGTCGAAGGTGGACGCAAACTGAAATTGATTCAACATCAAAATTAATTTTGCCGGTCGCTGAAATAAAATTTTTAAATTCTTTAACCGGTTATGCCAGCGGCGGCTTCAGGGATATTGCAGGCTCTATGTGGAAAACTACAAATGGAGGTTCAAACTGGAAAGTAACTATTGTCGGACCCGAACCCTTGAATGATCTTTTTATAAATAGCTCATCAAAAATTATTGCGGTCGGAGGCGATTTTGAATACGGTTCAAGCTATGTAAAAACAACAAACGCAGGTGCGGTGTGGACTTACGATACGCTCGGTATTTTCGGTGTTGCAAAAGGAATTGATTTCCGGACTGCCGGCGAAGGCTGGATAGCTATCGGTGAAAAATTTTCTTATACGCTTGACACCGGGAAAACCTGGGCATCCATATTCACTCCTGATAGTGTACGAATAGAAGATGTTTGCTTTACTGACTCAGCCCACGGCTGGGCAGTAGGATATGACGGTGTAATTTTAAAATATGATAATACCAAATCATCTGTTTCCTCAGGTACTAATCACATCCCTAATTCTTTTACCCTTTTTCAGAATTTTCCTAATCCGTTTAATCCTGTAACAACTATAAATTTTGATATTCATACAACCTCTGTTGTATCATTGAAAATTTATGACATGCTTGGTAAGGAAATTTTTAAATTTGATGAAGAAAAAAAACTCCCCGGAAATTATTCAGTGACTTTTGATGCAACTCTGAACCCAACAGGAACAATCATTCCAAGTGGCATATATTTTTATGAACTCAGATCCGGAGATATGTCTGAAGTAAAAAAAATGATCTTATTAAAATAAATTCAAAACTGTTAAACTGGTTGAGTTGAATATACAGGAATACACATCACTTTCAAATCAGTGCCGTCCAAAATAATTTTCAGATTAATTTATTGTTTAAAATTTAATATGGAATTGGAAAAAATAATTTTGTTTTTAAAAGAACCCGCCTATGAAAAATTGCCGTTTCCCGTAGGGATCCCTATGGGAAAAAATTCTTGAGCAATTGCGATAAGCAAGAATTTTCTGTCTGACGAGCCCGAAGTTTACCCCCACGGGGTGTTCTTCTGTCGGGTTAGGAGTTGAAATACTTGCCGCAATTGATCAAGAATTTAGGTAATTTTTCATCAGCGGGAGATTTTTCTTTTGTTAAGCTTTTCTTTTGATCTATCAAAAGAAAAGCGGATGAAATCGAATCTATAAATTTTCAATTTATAAAATTGCATCGTTTTGGACGGATGTGCTTTCAAATGACCAATACTTAAAAAATATAATTGAATTTAAGAAAAAAATTATTTTTTATACTGATCCCTGTACCATTTATTATAATTTTATTCTTTTATTACCTTCATCTAAAATATACAACAAACATTCCACAGTTAGACGACTACGATGCCGTTATATATTTCCTTTCAAGTTTTATAAATGCCGATTCAGTTTCTTCAAAGATTCAATGGATCTTTTCACAGCATCGTGAACACCGTTACGCATTTCCCCGGATATTTATTTTATCGCTTTATTACATCACCGGCAAGATCAATTTCCTTCACATACTTTTCGCAGGGCATATCGCATTGACAGGGATTTATCTTGTGATTTTGAAGTCTGTAAAATTTTCAGGAGTGCTTAAGGAAAATCTGAATAAGCTTCTGTTGTTGTTTTTTATTACAGCATTATTTTTTCAGATACAATATTCGGAAGGTTCGGCGTGGGCAATCTCCGCCTTCTTTACCTATTTTGGAATGTTCTTTTCTTTTATTTCTCTTTATTTAATTCACAGTAAAACAAAATACAATATTGCCTTCGCCATAATGTTTGCAGTACTTGCCGCTGCA
>JBDSYA010000262.1:0-4292 GCA_039925865.1 Ignavibacteria bacterium | reverse complement strand
TATGCCATTATGCTGAGAACAATAAACACTATTGTTTCAGTGAACCAAAGCTCAAAAATTGAATAAATGTTATCAAAATTTTCTGAAATCCGAATTATGTTTTCACCCTGAAAACCAAATTTCCATGTCAGGGCAGTAAAAACAATAATGATGGAAATTACAGATAATAGAACAACAGTAAAACTTTTTTTCGTCAGTAATTTTTGTTGAGTTGCCTTATACACGATATAAAATACAATTAAAAAAATTATGCTGAAATCGTTAAGCATTCCGGCGGCAAATATCAGCGGGAGAAATATATCTTTAGATTTAAACATACATAGAAAACCTAAAATATAATAAAGAAAATTGATCACTTCAATTTCAGGCCAGACTCCGTTTAAAGAAAGAGGGACAATTGTCAGAAAAAGGAACAAGCCTGTAATGCTTGTTATTTCAGAAAAAAACATTCTAAGAAAAAAATAAAGAACTATATACACCAGCAGGAAAGCGATAAAAATTATCAAGTTATAGGAATATATGAATGACCGCGCCTGTTTGCCTGCAAGTGGTTTTAAAATTTTCTGAAGGATATATGCAGATGCCGGAACAAACACGGAATAAGCGAGAGGATATGGAATTTTTCCACGCAGTATTTCTGATTGCTGATCTGTCTTAACCGCCTCGTTAGATTTTAAGCTCCAAACGTCAACGAATTTGTATGACAATAATGCGAGAAGAAATATTAGTATGTAAACAACTTTCATCTTTTTGCTAATTCGTTTACGCATTTTATGGTATAGGCAATTGCGGATTATACTCTTCTGATACTTCATGCTTGAAAAACTGCAGGCTCATTGGAATTAGTATAAGAAAAGCGGGTAAAAATTTTGCAAGCTGTGTCATTATTCCGTTGAAGAAAAATATAATCACATAGATCCCCAGACATATAAGTGAAATTTTAAAGAAGATAATGCTTTTTTTAAATACTTTCAAACAGAGTATGACAAATATTAAAACCTCTGCAATCCATAGTTCGGTGATCTGTTTCCAAAAAGTAATATTTGTTGATGTATTATGAAGCACAGTATATTTTGAATCAAGAAATCCGAAAGCAAATCTGGGTATTAAGTAAGCAATTACGGCAACGCTGAAGGAGATAAAAATAATAAAAAAGCTTCTTCTGTCAAATAATCTGTTCTCACTGTACAAATAAAGTGCATAAAAAGCGAGAAGAAAAATCACCTGATCACGGTTAAACATGCCAACTCCAATCAACAGCGGCATATACTGATCTTTATTTTTAAACATTAAATTAAATCCGATAAGATAAATCAACAGTGTAATATAATCACCTTCCTCCCATATACTTGAAATGCCCAGTGGTATGACGGCCTGGAGCATGAGAAGACCAACCATGCATATATTATCAGGAAAAAAATTTTTTAAATATTTGTAAAATAAAGAATAGATCCCAAGAAAAACCACAAAGATCAATAATCTGTATGAGATCTCATGGGCTTTGAATTTATCAACTCCCATGGCGGTAAAAACTGTTTGTAATGAATATCCAAGAAAAGGTTTAACCAGTCTGTATTGGTACGGTGCCTCCATCTGACCGGATAATATAGAATCCTGAATATTGATACGTCTTCCAATGTCAGGAAGAATTGTATATTGAGATATTGTTTGAAAAGAAATTAGTGTTAAAAGGAGGATTAAGAAATGGACAGGTTTGATCTTCAAATATAATAATGGATTTATTAATTCAATTTATCACAATTAAAAAAAATAGACAAGACACTTTCAGGAAAGTAAAGATAAGAAAAAAATACACAAAATTAATTCAATCTAAGGGAGCAACCCCCCAAAAAATACTTTAAGAAAATATTTCAGATGACCATATTGAAAAAACTAAACGTTCTCATTATGCAGTGATTACAAAAGTATATGAAAAGGTGATGGAAGGCTACAGCGAATACCTGATGTAACAGGGTTTGGTAAAATACTTTTAAGATGAACGTATACGTGAATATTTACGAATATGGAGAACAAATCTTAATGAAGACTTTCATAGAACCAAACTATAATAAGATACGTTATTTGAGTGAAAGCCTTAAATAAAAGAAAGCCTTAATTAAAAAAATTATGATAAAAATATTTTATGCAGCGAGTCTCATAATATTAATGAGCCTGCAAACGGGATGTACAAAACAAAACGCTATGGAAAAATCTATGAATTTTCCCAAAGACTCGATTAAAGAAGTTTCAAAAGATGATTCAAAAAAATTTGAAGTAGTTAAATCTGATCAAGAGTGGAAAATGCTTCTGACTCCTTTGCAGTATAAAGTTACACGCGAAAAAGGAACAGAGCCGCCTTTCAACAATGAATTTAATGACAATCACAAAGATGGAATATATAGTTGTATAAGTTGTGATCAGATATTATACTCTTCAGAAACTAAATTCGAGTCAGGTACCGGTTGGCCGAGTTTTTATGCACCATTGATTGAAAAAAATATACTTGTTGCAAAAGATAATGATCACGGAATGTCACGTGATGAAGTTGTGTGCAGCAGATGTGGTGCTCACCTTGGACACGTTTTTGATGATGGCCCAAAGCCCACGGGTTTGAGATATTGCATGAATTCAGCTTCTATGAAGTTTCAAGAAAATTAATCTTCTGAGGCAACATAATTAAGATGCCATCATATTTAATAGATGGCATCTTTTTTATTGTATTACACCTTTTTTTCCGATCACTCTTCGTAAGACTCCCATCTGTCCCGCGTGATACGCTTCGTGAAATGATAAGCCTGGAATATTATTCATTTTTTCCTCATCCGCCCTGATATCAGATTCTTCAAGTGCCTTCATAATCTTTTCCTGAGAATCATTATAGATTTTCAATAGTGAACTAATATCTTGAGCATCTTCCTTCCTGATTGTGGAAGAACCACGGGCATAAAGCTTTTCAAAATCTTCTTCACACATTTTTTTGATACCAAACATCTCATGAATAACGTCTCTTGTCAAAACTATATGCCCAAGAATCCAGTTGATCGAACTGCCTCCGTCAGGCGGGGTCATAATACTTTCATCCTGAGAAATGTCTTCAAGATTTTTGTTTATAACAAAAGCATTATATTTGAAAATTGTTTTTATCTCTTCATTCATAGTTTTATATTTTATTTTGCATCCGGGTCAGACTGCATTATACCGAAAATATTCAATTCGGAATCCAAACAATAACAAAGCCAGCCTACACCATGCACTGCCATTTTTGGAACTACGGTTTTACTTCCCAGCAATTCTAACTTTTTAATTGAATTGTCAAGAGATTCAACATTTATCGTGCAAACATACGAGTTGACAGCTTGTCCTTGCACTGGAGGAGGACCCATTCTTTTCATAATTCCTCCATTGATCCCTGGTTCACTTTCATCACCGGTAATGAGCATATAATACTCAAAGGGACCTTCCCATTTCTGAATCTTCCACCCAAATGCGTCTTCATAAAATTTTACGGCTCTTGCAGGATCATCTGCATGAATTTCGAAATGAACTACTTTTCCCATTTTGCTTCCTTTCTGATTATTTTAAATTTTAAAACTAAATATACGGATCATTGAAAAATAAAGTTTCTATTTTTGCTCAATAACAGTAAAAATTTATTCAGAATAATAATAACAGATTTTATTTATAACAACATATCAGAATTTAATCAACCTCATGATCTTCAAAAAGAATTCGTTCTATTTCCGATAGTCTTCCTTCATCATCCTGACTATTGAGATTAATTTTTATTATAAGTTTTTCCTTTTCAGGAGCAATGTTATATTTTTTTGATTTACTCTTTGATATCGTATCTAAAAGATCCGTAAAAAACATGCTTTGAAAAATTTTATTTTCTTTATCCTCCGGAAAATAAAACGAAAGCTCTGAACCGCGAACTGTTAATTTATCGATTCCAATCCGGGTGGCTTTGATTTTAATTCTTATCATTCTTAGAAGGTTTTTTACATCCTCGAGATATTCGCCAAATCTGTCACCCAACTCATCGCTCAAAATTTTCAGTTCGTCTTCGGTTTTAAGCTCGTATAATCTTCTGTAAATATTCAGCCGTTCAGTATCGTTTTCAATGTAATCTTTTGGGATCAATGCATTGAGATCATTTTCGATAACGGTACTTTTTTCCTCCGCTTTTTTCTTAATGCTTTCATTAAGCTTTTTAAGTGACTCTTCACTTTTGAAAAGGTCTTTAAATTCGTTTTCTTTCAGCTCCAGTACGGCTTCCTCAATGATATTTATAT
>JBDSYA010000261.1:0-11818 GCA_039925865.1 Ignavibacteria bacterium | reverse complement strand
TGCTCCGGCTATTACATCAGAGTAACCGTCGCCATTTATATCTCCGGCAGAAGAGACTGATCCTCCATAATAAATATTTATTGCCTCGCCGGTCATTGTTACATCTGCACCATTATCCATAGACGATCCGCCATAGAATATGTATGCTCTGCCGGTATTTGATGAATATCCGTTAGCTCCGACTATTACATCAGGAAATGAATCTCCATTGACATCCCCGGCATTTGATACTGAAGTTCCGAAATAATTATTTACAGTTTCGCCTGTCATAGTTACATCTGCAACATTATTCATTAACATGCCTCCAAAATATATGTATGCTTTACCAATTGCTGATGAATTATAAGGAGCTCCGACTATTACATCTGAGAATGAATCTCCATTCACATCTCCGGCGGAAGATACTGACCCATAAAAATTACTTACTGCTTCTCCTGTCATAGTTACATCAGCAATATTATTCATTGACGAGCCGCCATAATATATGTATGCTCTACCGGTCGCTGTTGAATAATAAGTTGCTCCGACTATTACATCAGAAAATGAATCTCCATTAACATCCCCGGCTGTTGATAATGAAATTCCGAAAAAATTATTTACTGCCTCACCGGTCATAATAACATCAGCAACATTATTCATGAGTGTACCGCCAAAGAATATGTAAACTCTTCCGGTATTAGAAGAATATCCTTGAGCTCCTACCATTACATCAGAATATCCATCCCCGTTTACATCTCCGGCCGTTGAAGCGGGAAATCCAAATTGATTATTTGCTGCTTCACCTGTAAGTATCACATCCGCAGTCGTATTCATATTCACGCCGCCAAAATAAATATATGCTCTGCCGGTATATGAAGAATATGCGTATGCTCCGACTATTATATCAGAATAACCGTCGCTGTTTACATCTCCGGCATCAGAAACAGAAACTCCGAAGGCAACTGTTGGTGACGGAGAATTGAATATCTTTGGCAGCATTGCATCAGTCTCGGGTTCTTCCGGAATTATTTTGTTCCCGTTTTCATCACGAAGCGAATTAAGCCACTCCTGAGTTACTCCTTCGGGAAGAGAATCTTGCTTTTGAATTTCAGAATTCTGTTCCGCTTCCTGAGAGAGAAAAGCATTACTATTGTCTGCTTTCATCCAGTTAGCATCGGAATTGACCGCGAATAAAAGCATTCCCGGTATCAATAAAATGTTCAATTGTTTACAAATGTTTTTCATAGTAGTTTTAATTAATAATTTAAATTAAAAATCGATTTTATTGTGTACTCATGCTCACAAAATTAAGTAATTATTAAATGCTAAACCTAAATCTGCTTAATCAATAGAATTATCTTCGTTTGAATCCTGAATTAAAAATTAAGAATTACAAAGATTAGAGCTTTGAGTTTGAAGAATTTGGGATTCATAATAGTTAAGCCAAAAGCCAAAAATTTGAATAATTTTTAATTGTAAGTAAAATAAGCCGCACAACACGCCTTGTATTTCAAAAGCATGTTGATTGGCTATTTCCTAAGTGATAGAAAGGAAAAGTCGAAAAGAAAAATTTTGTAGGTTGCCTCATCACTTAGGAATTTATTTGTTTAATTCATTAACCTAAACAAAAATAGTCTAACTCGATATGGTTTCGCAAAGAATATTTTTTCCATTTGCACCAGAGAGACAGTTGAAAGTTAAAAATGAGAACTATTGACTAAACCAAACTTCATATTATTAAGCCTGAAAAAATATTAAATTATAAGAAATAAATTAAGCGATGGTAAGCTCATGATAAAGAGCTCTGCAATATCAATATTAAAAACTTTTTCCGGAGATGAAGTCAAACGCTTTGATGATTTTTTGAATTCTCCTTTTCATAATACAAACGAAAATGTTATCACGCTATACAGAATTCTGAAAAACTATCATCCTCATTATGATAATGAAAACTTATCTAAAGAAACCCTTTTCAAAGGTGTATTTGGGAAAACCAAATTCAAAGAATTTCATATGAGGAATTTACTCTCAGATCTAAATATACACGCCGAAAAATTTCTTCTTTATGTTCATGTAAACGAAAATTTTACAGATGAAAGATTAATTATAGAGGAACTGAATAAAAGAAACATCAGAGAAACTATGGAGAAAAGGATTCGATTGATGGAAAAGAAACTGAATTCGGCGAAGTCAAAGGATCACGAATATTATACAAACAGAGTCTTCATCTTCGAAGCAAAGAGTTTTTTAATCGTTGATAAAACTCTGACGGATAATTTCCGCGCAGAACAAATGTCCAGCACGATAAAATTATTTATGATATCCATCATGGAGTTCTACTTCTACCTGATTGTCGAAGAACAACGTGTCAGGATAAAACATGATTTTGATTTTCTGAAACTCATGATGAGTTATTTCAAAGATCATATAGATGACTTTAAGGAATCACCACTGCTGTTAATCTTTTATCATTTACTCTTGAGCTTCTTTGATAAGGACAATGACGAAAAATACTTTTTCAAATCCAAAGAACTTTTCAGTAAACATTTTTCGACACTTACAAAAGTGGATCAGAAAAATGTTTATTCTGTTTTGCAGACTTACTGCATTAATAAAATTGATGACGGGTTTGAGAATTACAATAAAGAGCTGCTTAATATTCTGCTGGAAATGTTGAAGTTTAATCTTTTGTCACATAAGTCGAAAGACGTCATAGACATTAATTTATTCAGAAACATTTTAATTCTATGCGTCACTTTAAAAGAGGTTGGAATTCTGAAAAAATTTATTCGCGGTTACATAAAATATATTGAGACCAAAAGCCGCAACAGTGTTACTGCATACTCATTTGCTCACCTGAATTTTCTTCAAAAAGATTTTGAAAAGTGCATGGAATATTGCAATAAGATAAACTTTTCAGATTTTCTTTTAACAACAAATGAAAATCTTTATTTCAAAAATGACACAAAAAAGCTAATGCTATTATCATTATATGAACTTAATTCTTTGGAAAATGCTTTGTCTCTAATCGATACGCATAAACATTTTATCAAAAATTCAAGACTCATTAAGGATAATTCAAAAAAGAAGTACATGAATTTTCTTAACAATGTAAACGACCTCATAAAATTGAGAATTAATTTCGATGAATATGATGCAGTGAAGTTGAAAGAAAAAGTTTTACAGACAAAAGAATTGATAAACAAAGACTGGATACTTGAGAAACTCAATCAGTTAAATTTGTAGAATTCTTTTTCTTTTTCATTTCATACTCAATTGTTGTAAATTGAATTAAATAAATACAAAAATAAAATAGATGTTTGATTTCTTAAAAAAAATATTTCCGTCAAAACACGATAAGGATGTAAATTCAATTCTTCCGATCGTCGATGAAGTAAACAAATTCTTTGATGAATTTGAATCTCTTACTGATGAACAGATTATAGCCAAAACATCAGAGTTCAGGCAAAGAATAAACACCGAAACAGAAGAAACCCGAAACAACGTATCAGCCCTGCAGGAAAAGCTTAAAGAAGATATTCCCCATAAAGAAAGACAGGATATTTATGATGATATAGATAAGTTAGAAAAGGAAAATTATGAAATAACATCAGCAGTACTTGACGACATTTTACCTGAAGCTTTTGCTGTTGTAAAGCAAACCTGTAAAAGGCTTTGCGGGAAAGAATGGGAAGCAGCGGGAAATAAGATACGCTGGAATATGGTACCTTATGATGTTCAGTTAATCGGAGGAACAGTTTTACATAAAGGTAAAATATCAGAGATGGCTACGGGTGAAGGTAAAACTTTAGTTGCAACTCTTCCGCTTTATCTTAATGCACTTGCAGGAAGAGGCGTACACCTTGTGACCGTCAATGATTATCTTGCAAAAAGAGACAGTGAATGGATGGGAGAAATATTTAAGTTTTTAGGATTAACAGTCGGGGTGATCTTAAATGACATGGATTCTAACAAACGGCGTGAAATGTATAGCTGTGACATTACCTACGGAACCAATAATGAATTTGGCTTCGATTATCTCAGAGATAATATGGTAGTCGATAAAAACTATCTTGTTCAGAGGGAACATTTTTTTGCAATAGTTGATGAAGTTGACTCGGTCCTCATCGATGAAGCAAGAACACCATTGATAATTTCCGGTCCAGTTGAAGCGCCCACACATAAATTTGATGAATTGAATGTAAGAGTAAAGCGTCTTGTTGAAGGTCAGAAAACTCTTGTAAACAAACTTACAGCTGAAGCTGAAGAGATAGTAAATAAAAGCAGTTTGACAAAAGAAGATGAAGTCAAAGCAGGTCTTGCCTTGTTAAGAGCAAATCATGCATTGCCAAAACATAAAAAACTTCAGAAACTTCTCAGCGAACCTTCAAATAAAAGATTATTGCTTTCCTCAGAATCAGAATATTTAAGAGATAATGCAAAGCAAATGCACATAGTTGACGATGAACTGTACTTCATAATAGATGAAAAATCACATATCACTGATCTAACCGAAAAAGGAAGAGAGTTTCTTGCTCCGACCACAGTTGAAAGAGATTTTTTTACCTTACCTGATCTTGGAACTGAATTTGCTCAGATAGAAAATAACAACGATCTTTCATTAGAGGATAAAGAATTAAAGAAAGATGAACTTACAAAAATTTATTCCGAAAGAAGTGACAGGCTTCATACTGTTCAGCAATTATTAAAAGCACACGGACTTTACGAAAAAGATGTTGAATATGTTGTTCAGGATGGAAAAGTTATGATAGTTGATGAATTTACAGGAAGGATTTTGGCCGGCAGAAGATATTCTGAAGGACTTCACCAGGCCATAGAAGCCAAGGAAGGAGTGCATGTGGAGAAGGACACTCAGACACTTGCTACAATTACACTTCAAAATTATTTCAGACTTTACAAGAAGCTTGCGGGTATGACGGGAACAGCGGAAACAGAATCTGCGGAATTTTTTGATATATACAAGCTTGATGTAACTGTAATTCCAACAAACAGAGACTGTATCAGGGAAGATACTAATGATTTTGTTTACAAAACAAGAAGAGAAAAATATAATGCAGTGATCGATGAAATTGTTGAAATGAAAAATAAACTCAGACCTGTACTTGTCGGCACAACAAGTGTTGATGTGTCGGAAACAATTTCAAGACTGCTTAAGCGTAAAAATATTTCACATGAAGTTTTAAATGCAAAACAACATGCCAGAGAAGCACACATAGTTGAGAATGCAGGTTTACCGGGTGCTGTAATGATAGCGACGAACATGGCGGGAAGAGGTACAGATATAAAACTGGGACCGGGAGTTGCTGATGCTGGCGGACTACATATAATTGGAACTGAGCGTCACGAATCGAGGCGGATAGACCGCCAGCTCCGAGGAAGGTCAGGCAGGCAGGGTGATCCGGGATCATCAAAATTTTTCTTATCTCTTGAAGATGATCTTATGCGGTTGTTTGGAAGTGAGAGAATTGCAAGTGTTATGCAAAGACTTGGGATTGAAGAAGGCGAAGCAATTGAACATAAAATGATAACAAGTTCTGTTGAAAGAGCGCAGAAGAAAGTTGAAGAAAATAATTTTGCAATAAGAAAAAGACTTCTGGAATACGATAACGTGATGAATCAGCAGAGAGAAGTTGTTTATTCAAAAAGAAGATCGGCTCTGATGGGTGAAAGACTCAAAGATGAGATCTTTGAAATGGTTGACAAAGCTGTCGAGAGCATGGTAGCTAAATATTTCGGTGACGGAAATATTGAGGGACTCAAGGAAGAAGTTCAGAGGACTTTTCTGGTCAGACTTGATATTTCACCTGAAGAATTTCAAAAACTTGGAGAATCCGGTTTAAAAGACTTGGTAATGACAGAAGCAAAAGCGTTTTATGACAGAAAGGAAGAGCGTTACGGACATGATCTTATGGGTCAGATCGAAAGATTTGCAATGCTAAACGTGATCGATGAAAAATGGAAAGAACATTTAAGGGAAATGGATGACCTAAAGGAAGGTATTAATTTCAGGGCTTATGGTCAGAAAGATCCTCTTCTTGAATACAAAAGCGATGGCTTTAAATTATTCGTTGAGATGCTGGATACGCTTTCATCAAATATAATTAATTTTATATTCAAGTTTACTACTCAGACTCCTGAAGAAGCAAAGAACGTGCGAACACCTGTTCAGACAAATCAATCCCGTGTAAGAGCATATCATCAGTCTTCCGAAGGTATGGGATATATTGGAGGACCGAGCGAAGGAGAACAAGGTCAGGGCGGACAGGATCCAAATGCAAAACAAGAGCCTATTAAAGTAGGAGAAAAAATCGGAAGAAATGATCCTTGTTTTTGCGGTAGCGGAAAAAAATACAAGAACTGTCATGGCCGGACCAGTAAGGAAGCGGTAAAATAATTCATCTATGTATATCCGTATATTTTAATAATTCACTGTTATCAATTTGAATTTATCAGATATAACAGAATTAATCGAAAATATTAATAATGACACGGGTCAAAAACTCAGATATCAATACGAACTTTCTGTCCTGATTAATACATCTCTGAACAATAGTTTACACGAAGAATTTAAAGAGCTTCTATTTAGTGCAAAGTATGTTAAGGGATTGAAGAAAGTATTGGCAGATCGTACTATAAACCGGGATAAGTATATGGAAAATATGTTTGAAGAATTTAATCTGAATCTTCAGAAGGTAATTGAGATGATGAAACTGATAGTTGAAAAAGCTGATAACGTTGATAGGAAGAATTTTAATGATAAATACTTTTCACTGGACCATCAAAGTATAGTAAATTCACTTGAGCTGATAGAGGACCTGTCAATATGCAAGCAGTACTTTAATAATCACCCTGACGCTATATCAGGCCTATACTTCAGACATTCAAAGTAACATTACTGAAGAATTTTTGCATTTCCTTTGAAGGCTTTACATTGAATTCCTTTTTAAGCCTCTTCTCATATATTTTGTAAATAAATTTAAACCTGCTGAAATCTTTTTCTTTATTATATATCGAAAGTAGTTTCATCATTATATCTTCATCATTGTAGTCAATATCAATGAGTTTTTCCAGCAGCCTGGCTACATTAAAATTGTCTTCCTTGTCTTCAAAATGAGAAACCAGATTATGTATAACATCTGAATAAATGAACTTTAAATTTTCCCTGATATCTTCCATCCAATTCTGATAAAAGTCTTTTGCAAAATCGGTTTTATACATCTCAACAGCTTTGATCTTATCATCAATAGTCCCTGAAGCAAGTCTTTTGAATAACTCTACATCCATTTTGATCTCGACAGTAAGGTTTTTTGAGACCAGATGATATTTCTTATTTTTAAAAACAATCACTTCCTTTTCGATCTTTTCTGAAAAAATATCTGAAAGAAATAATTGAAATGTTTTTCTGACCTTGTTAATTTCGACATCTACGATAGCTTCATAATTCACACTTTTGGAGCTATAAAGTATATCATCAATTAAAGATTCTTTTGTAATATCAGTACCATAAAAAGTTTTATAGACCAAATAAAGAAATATAGGTTTGGATCTTGACCTCAGCCATAAGTTATCTGAAAGCTCAATATCGTTTACAAATATTCTGTTACTGTTTAAAAATTGTATCTCGATATTTACAGATCGTTTTTTATTCCTGGACAAATTTATCATATTCCTATTAAACAGATTCTTAAGATATACATTTTCGATTTTATTATCAGATGCGTACTCAAAAACGTACTTCAATTTATTCGCTTTGACCCTGAACAAAATATAATCCTCATAATCAAATTCAATACTAAGGTTCATGAATTTTTTAAATCTATCCCTGAAATCTTTGGTGTTATTTTGCATTGCGTAGTAGTAGCATTCGCAGTATAAAATCACCGCCTGGTTAAACAAGGTAAAGTTTTCACGTTTTATTATCTCAATTTCTTTAATGATCTGTGAATATGATGCCTGGTCATTTTGCAGAAGGTTCGCTTCAAGCTGTAAAATGAGGAGTCTCGTTTTTGAAATGTGATAATCACCTCTTATCATGAGACGGTTTATCATGATCGGATGATCAATTAAATTGTAGCAGTACAGAATAAGAGCATCGATAAAATAAATATAATTTTTGAGATGAGTATACTTCTTAATTATTTCCAGCCCTTTTATCGTATCGTTGAATTTAAAATTAAGAAAGTTCCTTAATATACTCTGAAATTCATATTGATTTTTATAAGCAGAAAATATTGTTTTGTTTTTTTCATTATTTTTTTTCTTGAGGCAATTATAAAAAATTTCGAAATCATGCACATTATAGCTGGCAAACAAAGCAAAACAAGCCTGACTGTAATTTGACAGATCGAAGCTCTTAAAATCAATATTATTTAAAATAAACCTGATGACTTTTTTGCCCGTTTTATAATCACCGTAATCAAAAAAGATCAACATTGAAAAGATACTTTCAAAAAAACTGTTTTCATCAATGGAGCTTATACCTTTTCCATGATCAGTCACTATTTTATTGAAAATATCTTTTAATCTGAGTATGTGCTTTTTACTTTTCAAATTTTCGCCGGTAGCAATATAAGATTTAATTACAGATACTAGGAACTGAACTTCCTGTTCAACACGAAGTTTAAATTTGAGAATATGCTCTGACAGAGATATATTTGAAAATGAGATACCTTCCTTTAAAACATTACAGTTGCAGATTAGCATCAGGATTTCGACATAATAGTTCATGTCAGTTCCTTTAAAACTTTTAGCAGGAATGAGAATGTTATCTTCTATTGCAAGTGAAAATTTTGATCTGACTATTTTTTCAAGATATGTAAGAGATTTTTCTATATCTTTATCTTTGTAAATAAACGTATTCACCTTTAACAGTACATACTCGAGTGAAGACTTGAAGTTTTTATCCTCAATGGCTTCTATCATGTTGAAAAGACCGCTTGAGTGAATCAACAGCAACTTATCTGAAGCATTTAATTTTATCCAATTTTTTAGAGTTTCATAATCCTTCCCTAATATCAGATAATTCAACGCTATATAATCTTCCCGCCAATCCTTAAAATTTAAATAATAATTTCCGATCCTTGAATTTATGTTGCTAATTTCATCTTGTGTCAAAGTATTGACAGCTATTTTATTTAGAAACCTTTTCAACAACTCATGAAAACGGAATGTTTCATTTTCTCTGCTTATGAAAACGTTGTTTTCATATAATCCTGCGAGTATTTTGTATCCGTCTTCAACTTCCAGCACATTTTCGATTATTTCTTTATTGAAAGTTTCCGTAAATGACATTATGAGAAGCAGTCGTTTCTCATCTTCCGTACAAAGTTCATAAATTTCATTAGTAAAGTATTCAAAAATATCCGTCTGACTTTGTACAAGATCTTCTGTTTTAAGCATATCAAAATCATTTGTCATCAGCATAAGCTGTATTGCCGTGACCCAGCCTTCAGTTGAACGAAGAAGATCCTTTAGCATTGTTTTATCTAAGGAATTTATTTTCTTATGGTGGAGCTTGATAAAATTATGGATGTCACATTCATTAAATGTCAGATCCGTTTTTGTAATTCTTCCAAGCCAGTTCTTAGCAAGAAATTTAGGATAGTTGATCTTTTTGGGTTCTCTTCTTGATATGAATACGATATTCACATTTGAAGGCAAGTATTCGATAAAATAGTTTAATGCTTTACAGACTTCATCGCTTTCATCAATATTATGAAAGTCATCAAGGAACATAAATAATTTTTTATTTTTTTTGTTCAGGTAAGAGAAGAGATCACTGGAAAAAGATGAAATTACATTATTTATTTTTTCTTCAAGTGAAATATTCTGTGATTTGGACAACACACCCTTAAGCTTTAAACCGAATTTGGAATTTGGAAGGTTGTTCTCAAATGCCATCGCTAAAAGCAGGAATAAATTCTCTATTGAATTATCATAAGGACTTAGACTAATCCAAAGCTTAAGCTCTTTTGTTAGTGTTTCAAAAAACTCTGCTGAGAAAGATGTCTTTCCATATCCTGCCGGTGCGGTTATTAAGATAAGTCTTTTGGATCTGAATGAAAGTATTTTATCTGTTAGGCGTTCTCTTGAATAATAATATTCGGGAATCTCAGGGGCAATAATCTTTTGTGTATATGAAATGTTTAAAACCATTTATACTTTAACTCCTCAAACTGATTTATAGTAAATCTTTATTTAATATCCTAAAAAAATAAAGGCAATAATTACAATTAGTTTAGCAATTATTGCCTTTGAAAAATACCTAATTATATTGACAGAGCGTTTAGACTGATTCCATTTCTCTTATCTTTATATCTCCAACAGGTATAATAACTCCCGGCTGGCCTTTGGTTGAAATGTTAAAGGATTCTTTGTACTGACTTCCTTTAAGTCTTTCCTGTAATTCATAACTGTTACGGATCTTCATTTCAAATTCTTTAAGCTTATCTTCAATGCTCATTTCATTTTTGCTCTTGGCAATCATATCTTCACGGTATCTTTTGAGGAAATATCCGATCGTTTCAACTCTGATCTTGATAGATCCTGTTGGTTTATTCTCATCTATATCTTTGAATGAAAAATATGGAGTACCTGAGCTTTCAACGATCTCCTGAACCACTGTATATATTGGCGCATCATGTCCGCACTTAAATGAAGACAGCTCCAAAGCCACAAGATTCGGATGACGAGCTGTATATTTTGCAGCCCAAACTTTTCTGGAAGTGTTTTCTGAATAAGAATTTTTCCATACATCCGCAATATCGAAAGCTGATTTGATTATTCCTGCGCGAACTTCATCACCAAATAATCTGTCGAGTATTTCAGGATCTGTCGGAAGCGCATCCTGATATAGGACCGGATAACCAAGTTTTTGAAACTCTTCCAGTATTTCGTGATTGATCCCCGGATCATTATGATATGGTCTTGCAAGAATAACTATTCCGATCTTATTTTCTTTTTCAAGGTTATCAATAACAGTTCTTGACTGAGACTTAAGACTATTCATAAATTTGTAATATGCTTTGTAGCCTTCTTTAACTGCTAACCTGTTTTCTTCTTCATTCAAACCCAGCTTGTCTTTAAAGCATTCGTACATTTGCTTTGCGGTCATCTGTTCATTAAAAAGCTGAATAAACGGACACAAATACTCTACACCGAATTCTTTAAAGAGATCCCCTTCTTTTGTGAATGCTGCTTTAGCAGCTTCAATAGTTGCGGTGATAGTCGGACATGCAGTATGAGCCTGAGCAAATTCAAGGTCTGAAGGCATATTGTCAACTATCGGAGAAAATAAAAAGTCGATCTTCTTTTTCTTATGTTGTACATAAAGCAAATTGTGTATGTGTGGAATTGCTACCTTGGAAGGGAAACACGGATCAATACTTCCCCTCTTTGCACCGGCTTTATACATTTCTTCAGATGTAAATTCGGAATAAACAAAATTACCAGGCATTATTCCAAGTGCCTCAAGATATGCAGTAAAAAATGGAGTGTGCTGATACATATTTAAAACTCTAGGTATACCTATAACAATTTTCTTTCGCTTTTCCCTTAACTCCATATTTGTTGCATAATCTTCTTTCAATTTTTTACTGACAAACAAACCCTTTGGTTCTTCCACTTTATCCATCACTATTTCGGGCTTATAAGTTATCCATGCATCCTTTGCTGCAACTTCAATCATATTAGGATTTTCCTTTTTCAAATCGTCCAGCCCGTCTTTGATCCCCCTCATGTCAGCAATATCTTCTACAGTTCCTTTTTCACACGTAGCAATGATCAGTCTTTGTGTACCGTCAGCCATTGGTACTTTTGA
>JBDSYA010000260.1:0-5499 GCA_039925865.1 Ignavibacteria bacterium | reverse complement strand
TTCTACATTTTTATTGTGAGAATGATTTTTAAAATTGTTTTTGCAAGGCTGTATAATTATTTTCCTTTTGTAATGCTTAAGTGGCGGAACTGGTAGACGCGCTGCATTCAGGGTGCAGTCTTAGTATTAAGGTGGGGGTTCGAGTCCCCCCTTGAGCACATAAAATAAAGATATGAGAATTGAAAACGAATGGAAAAACAAAATCTATAAATTGGAGAGACCGGTCTGTCCAAAATGAAGATATTGCCGAATTTGTCCGGGAAGTAAGAAATCTTAAAACAAACGTTCAGCTTCCTGAGCTTGCATTAAAGCTACTTCATACAAGAGGGATCTCCGATTATCATAAGATGCTCAAATTTTTTCGCCCCTCCGTAGAAAAATTACATGATCCTCTTTTAATGAAGGATTGCAACATTGCATCCGACCGTATTATTGAAGCCATTAATTCAAAAGAGACTCTGATGATATTGGGTGATTATGATGTTGACGGTACCTGTGGTGTTTCAATGTTCTCGTTGTTTCTGAATAACTTTGGCCTCAATCCTGAAATATATATTCCGGACCGGATCATTGAAGGATACGGTATCTCAATCCTGTCAATCGATTATGCTAATAAAAACAATATAAAACTGATTGTATCAATTGATTGTGGGATTACTGCCGCTGATAAAGTTGACTATGCAAAATCCCTGGGAATTGATTTTATAATTTGTGATCATCACCGGCCTCCGGAAAAAATTCCTTCCGCTCTTGCAGTGATGGATCCTCTCAGAGTTGATGATACTTATCCATTTAAATATTTGTGCGGGACAGGTGTGGCATTTAAACTTGCTCAGGCTGTTGCTGCTAAACTTGGAGATCCGGCTTTGCCAAACTCTCTTATAGATCTTGTGGCAATAGCTACGGCTTCAGATATTGTACCTTTGATTGATGAAAACCGGATCCTTGTCAATGAGGGTTTTAAATTAATAAATTCAAATCCTCGCCTCTCTCTTAAGATCTTAATAGAATCAAGCGGACTTAAACTCGGAAAATTAAATACAGGAAATATTGTCTTCACAGTTGCACCGAGGATAAATGCAGTCGGAAGATTAGGAGATGCAAAAAGGGCGGTAGAGCTTCTCACTTGCATTGATAAGGACAAAATTAAAGATTTCGCATTTATTCTTAACGATGAAAATCAAAACAGAAGAGAAATAGACAAGACGATAACTGATGATGCTTTTAAGATGTTTGAAGAATTTACGGATGTCGGCAGTTGCAGCGCAATTGTAATTCATAATGAAACCTGGCATCCAGGTGTAATTGGAATTGTTGCTGCACGTTTAGTTGAAAAATACAATTTGCCTTCTATAGTGCTGACGACTGTCAACGGTGTCGCAAAGGGAAGTGCACGAAGCATAAATTCATTTAATATTTACGAGGCTTTAAAAAAGTGCGAAGATCAGCTGATCCAGTTCGGGGGTCATTTTCATGCAGCAGGTCTTGAGATTGAACTCGATAAAATTGAAAGTTTCAAAATATTTTTTAATGATATTGCTACAAAAGAAATTTCCAAAGAACAACTTATGCCTGAGATAGAGATCGACGCTGAAGTTACCTTTGAGGAGCTATCACCAAGAATGGTTCAGATACTTTCTTTCTTTGAGCCGCACGGCCCGGAAAATATGACACCGGTATTTGTTACAAAGGATGTGCAGATAATCGGTGAGGTACGATATGCGAGGGCTAACACACACATATTCAGATTAAGAGATAACGAAACCCATAAAATATTTGAGGCTATATTTTTTAATTCACTTGATTTCAGGGATGATATTAAACCGGGAAGTATATGTGATGTTTGCTATTCAGTTGATAAGAGTTTTTGGAACGGAAGGGAATTCACTAAGCTCAGGATCCGAGACATGAAATTCAATAATAATTAATTATTTAACATTAAATAATACGCGGGGTAAAATTAAATGTCAGGTCATTCCAAATGGGCAACAATTAAAAGAAAAAAAGCAGCAACAGATTCTGCAAGAGGCAGGGTTTTTACAAAGATCATAAAAGAAATAACCATTTCGGCACGTGACGGAGGAGGTGATCCTGATGCTAATCCGAGGCTAAGACTTGCGATACAGACCGCAAAGGGCAATAATATGCCACAGGAAAATATTACACGTGCAATAAAAAAAGGGACCGGCGAACTTGAGGGTGTAAAGTATGAAGAGATTACTTATGAAGGATATGCTCCTCATGGAATAGCCATGATAATCGAAAGTGTTACTGATAATAAAAACCGGACTGTTGCAGAGCTGCGTCATACTATGTCAAAGAACAATTGTAATCTCGGAGAATCAGGATCAGTTGCATGGATGTTTGAAAGGAAAGGTGTCGTCAACGTTGAGAAAAATAATATTAATGAAGATGACCTGATGGAGGTAGTAATGGATAATGGCGGAGATGACCTTAAGTCAGAAGGAGATTATTATGAAGTGATTTCTCCGATCGAAAATTTTGAAAAGGTCAGAAAAGCCATTGAAGAAAAAACTTATAAAATTGAAAGCGCATCACTTCAGTATATTGCCAAAGACTTGCTTCCTATTGAAGGCAAACATATTGATGAAGTTATCAGATGTATTGAATCCATAGAGGACAATGATGATATACAAAACGTTTATACAAATGCTGATTTTGCGGAAGAATAAATTTATTTTAATGATATGCGAATAATAGGTATTGATCCGGGTACATCAGTAACAGGGATCGGAATAATTGATCATGACTCAGGTTCCGCTTCACTTGTGCATTTTGATGTTATAAATTTAAATTCAAATGACCCGCTGCCTATAAGATTAAAAAGAATTTATGATGAATGCCTGGAATGCATTTCAAAACACAGGCCGGATCAGTTTGCAATAGAAACTGCTTTTTACGGAAAGAATATTCAGTCTACACTCAAACTCGGGCAGGCGAGGGGAGTTGCTATAATAGCAGCATTGAATTCAAATCTTAATATCTGCGAATATTCTCCCAGAGAAATTAAGAAATCAGTTACCGGCAGCGGTGCTTCATCTAAAGATCAGGTTAAATATATGGTCAGGAATATACTTGCAATAAAATCGGACGTTGATTCACTTGATTCAACTGACGCGCTTGCCGTAGCAATATGTCATTTTTATAATACGCAAAACATATTTACAAAAGGCGCGCTGAAAATCAAAAGCAATTCCTGGAAATCGTTTGTTGAAAAAAATCCGGAAAGAATTGTTAAGACAGGATAAATGATATCATCTTTAAGAGGTAAGCTGATCTATAAAAAAAACAGCGAGATAATTCTTGATGTAAGCGGAGTAGGATACCAGATTTTAATATCGAAAAAACTTTCCGAAAAGATCACTGAGCTTAACAATGAATATTCCGTTGTTACATATCTGGATGTAAAAGAAAATTCTTTACAGCTTTTTGGCTTTATCGATGAGAAGGAACGGGAAATGTACCGGCTGCTTATTTCAGTGAGCGGCATCGGTCCAAAAATTGCGCATAATATTTTAGCACACATAACTTTTGAAGAAATTATAAGTCTTATATCAAATCAGGATTATATAACTCAAATTAAAATTCCGGGCATTGGCATAAAAAAGCTTGAATTGATTTCGATGACATTGAAGGACAAAATTTATAAAATAAGTATTGATCCGGATATGAAAAAAATTGATACGCTTGACACTGGCTCCGGAGATTTTGTGAGGCTCGAAGCTTTAAATGCTTTAATGAATCTTGGATATCTACGCAATGAAGCAGAGAAGATCATCAGGGAAGTTATAAAATCGAATGATCCAAATTTAAAACTCACGACGGAAGATATTATAAGAAAGTCATTAGAATACATTTCAAAATAAATTCATGAATGAATTAATTACGGAAGAAATCTGGAGCAGGATAAGGCTTCTCATGAAGTCCCATCCCTGGCATGGAGTGCCTATAGGAAAAGAATTTCCAAAAATTGTTACAACTTATATCGAGATCGTGCCTACCGATACCGTAAAGTATGAAATAGAAAAGTACAGCGGCTATCTGAAAGTTGACCGGCCGCAGAAATATTCTAACATTTGCCCTACTCCATACGGCTTCATTCCTCAAACACTATGTTCAGAAAGAGTCGCGAAATTATGCATGGAAAAAACGGGGAGGAAGGATATTGTGGGTGATAAAGATCCTTTGGATATTTGCGTCGTCACGGAAAAAACGCTGAACCACAGCAACATTCTTCTTCAGGCTATACCTATAGGAGGCCTGCGCTTAATAGACAACGATGAAGCTGATGACAAAATAATTGCTGTAATGAAAGACGATGCAATATTTAATAAATGGAAAGATATTTCCGATTGTGCAGATTCTTTTATAGAAAGACTGAAGCATTATTTTCTTACTTATAAGGATGCGCCGGATTCTGAAGGTAAAAGATGCGAGATAGAAAGAGTTTACGGCAAAGATGAAGCTTATGAAGTTTTATACGCCAGCAATAAAGATTATCTTGATAAATATTCAGAGCTTAGTGCGCTTCTGAACCGTGAAGGTATTTAATAGACCTTATTCGAATTATGACTTAAGTCTTGTCATATAAAATTGTTTGAACGTCGTCTTAATTTCCTCTCTGATCTCCCTGTATTCATTTAATATTTCTTCTTCAGTGCCTTTTGCATCAGCCGGGTCAACGAATCCGAGATGCAGATGTTTCTTAACTTTACCGGTAAAAACCGGACACATTTCTTTTGCATTATCGCATACCGTCACAACGAAATCAAATGATTCACTTGTAAATTTTGCAACATCTTTTGGAACAGCCTTACTTACATCAATGCCCGCTTCCTTCATTACTTTAACAGTATAAGGATTAATTTCTTTTGCAGGAGAAGTACCTGCAGAATTAACTTCAAGTGTGCTATCAAATGACCGGAGAAAAGCTTCAGCCATCTGGCTTCTGCATGAATTACCTGTACAGAGAATTAGTATTTTTTTTATCAAACAATTTAAATTTTTATCAATATAATTAAATTACTTAATAATCGGGTTAAAGTTATTATTAAATTTTACTTTGAGATGTTTTCCTGGTTTACAAAATCTCAGGATTATCCGGATGAGTGAGCCAACTAATGAAAGATCAATTTGCTCTTGTGCGGCTTCTGCAAAAACATAGTTTTAAAACCACTTTTATTAATAAAAATAAATTAATTTTTCAAACTTTCGAAATACTCACTTGTAGTTTTCAGAATCTTGTCATTTTTCCTGTCATCATTATTCTTATCTGATATAAGATTGCTGTTAACGGTTATTCTAAGTGCTTTAAGTCCGTGAATTCCCTGCATATCGGCAAGCTCAAAGCTTTCAACTTCGCTGGTAATGTAATTTTTTGTTTTAAGAAAATTAATATATTGTCTGTAATCCTCCGCTTCACTTTCCTGTGAATAAACAATTGCAATTTTTCCGGGAGCCGATAATCTTTCATCACTT
>JBDSYA010000259.1:0-6273 GCA_039925865.1 Ignavibacteria bacterium | reverse complement strand
TCAATATGAATTTCCCTGTTCTTACATTGAAGAATTTCTATAAACCTGCTCATATGTGTACCTTTAAACTCCTTTGGAAGGTCAACTGTCATCTCAATAGTTGCTATAGTATGCTGTATCTCATTTTCTCTGTCTTTAACTGCAATGGGATACTTAATATTTTTAACACCTACCTTGTTTATTGGGATCTGTCTTATGTCTGCCTGATTTTGAGTGTCGGGGAGATTTACTTTTGTTGTAGATAAGTTATTCAATAAAATTACCTTTCTGTGACTGAGTTATTTTCACTGTTTGTCTAAACTAACGGATATATTATAAAATTCAAACATTTACCTGTTGTATGTCAGGATAATATTTGCAGTCTAATGAAATTATAAAGGGTTCTTCGTAATTCATAATAATTCTATTCCATAAAAAAAGTTTATCTGTCACAGGTATTTCGTATTTATTAAAATCATCAGGATGAATAAAAAAAAATTCACCTTCATTACAGGCTTTAGGAAGTATGTCTATAAAAAATTTTAACTCCATCAGAAATATCATAATATTTCCTATATCTGGATAATCTTTTTCGGTTAAAATTCCTCTCAGTTTCCAATCTGATGCACAAGTTGTTAAATGACATTCTTCAAATGCTTCTCTGATAGAGCAATCCAGTGGAGACTCAGCTGATATGATATCAAGTTTACCTCCAGGAGGAGACATGAGTCCCTTATTTGGGGACTTTAATCTTTTCATTAAAAGATATTCCCCCCTGGTATTTATTATGTAAAGAAGTGTTGCTAATTTCATTTCTTTAATTAGGATTTATCATCTTCGCTGAATCCAAACTTAAGCTTCTTTTTTTGAAGGACAGGTTTGGTATTTAAGTGCTCCATAGTCTCATTTTTTTCTTCAATTAATTCATCGGTGATAACTTCACGTTTCAACTCCGTATTTTGCAAAGGCAGATTGGTATCAGTTTTAATTTGATTCTTTTTTAATGCCGGATTTAATATCTGTGGTTCTTCATCGGTTTCTTCAAAAAAATTTAGTTCTTCTTCGATTGATTTTATTTCTTTAAGGCTGATTAAAATATCCTCAGGTTTTCCCCATTCCCGCGGCTTTTCAAAATCTTCTTCTTTTGTTCCCAGTATTGTAAATTCACCTTCCCCCAAATATTCCCCGGTCTCGATCATATCAACAAAGATCTCCGGCTTTTCGACTTCCTCCTCATAACCTGTTTCTAATTTATCTACTCTGCCTCTCATTGAATACTTTTCTTTGTATTCAGAATAATTCCCTGCTGAATAGATCTTATCGGAAATAAATTTTACTTTTTGTTTAAGCGTTTTATCTTCCTGTGAAAGTACAACTTTATTTTTCATCAGGATCTTTCCTTTTAATATTACATCTGAAATATCTTTTGAAGTCAGGTTTTGAATTATAAAATCACAAACGGTCTGACTTGTGAGTTCAGGTAAGGTCAAAATATTTCTTGCATCCTGCAGAGAAAAGAAAATAATATCTGCAGATTTGTTTCTCTCAATGCTTCCCATTACATTTGATACTCCAAAAATCACAGAGGGATTTTGAATTGCTGTTTTTAAAAGAGCTTCCCCGTTTAAACAGTTCTTTGAAATAATACTTTTTAAAACTTTTAGCTCGCTCATTATATCAATGCCAGTATATCCTGTACCCGTGATAATATTTATACCTGAAAAAATCAACTCATCGAGATCTATCTTTTTCTCCGAAAAATTCAGATAATCTGATGGAGAAATCAGAATGCTCGAATGTTTTTTCTTTAATATATCGATTTCCGCAGGGTTCAGATGAGTTGGATTTGTAATAATTGTGCCTTGAGATACCAGCTCCATATCGGCAAGCACACTGATAAATGGCTTTGCAAACACTTTTTTTATTGATTCATTAGTTTTCGCAGATAAAGAACCGTCAATAAATAGTTTCAGCTTATTATCAGCAAGTGCTTTTTTGATTGAACTTAGGGAATAGTTGTTAATATTTTCGTCAGTTTTAAAACCAATTGAAAGAAATTTTTCCTGTCCGTTTGATCCTGCAAGCAGAGTATAGTCATAAACTGTGAGTTTGAAATACTGTTCTATCCAATCATCATCATTAAAATAATTGTCAAAAAAATCTTTTTTAATTTCCCCGCTGCTTTCATTTATATAGAGTTCACCGTTTTGTATGGACCGGGAATAACTGATCTTCAAAAGATCGGAAAAGGTCTCGGCATTTTCAGGATTGGATAAATATTTTTCGATTTGTTTGAGTGAAAGCCAGGAGCTTAAATTTTCATAATTACATTTTTGAAAGAATAACTTATTAAGTGAATAAGCCGAGATTAGCTTAGAGTTGAAAAGACCGGGCATTATTAATTTGTCGGTCGCATCAATAATAACTGCATCAGGATTTTTTGAACGAAATTCTTTTTCATTAAATTTATTTTCATGATCTATCAGAAATACTTTCCCGTTTCTGATGATAAGATTATAAAATCCTGTCCTGCCTTTCCTATCAAAGGTCAGCACCAATCCGTTTTTAATTATAATAAATTCATCCATTTTACTGCTAAAGATCCTCTACGATAAATTTTTCATTAATAAAAAATTCACTGTTATACAGTTTATTAATATCACCTTTATAAACAGCATACTGAAATCCGTTTCTCACACTGCATGCTCCATATTCACCTTTTACATTCAATGCAATGAAACCTACCTGATAAATATGATCCCTGTTTATGTCGCATAGGAGATTTAATTTATGTACTCTCTCACAGGCAAGCCTGCATGCTTCTGACGGAGATATTCCGTTTCGCATTAGCTCAACTACTAAAAAACTTCCGCAGGCTCTTATACATTCTTCACCTCTTCCGGTAGATGCTGCACCTCCTATCTCACCGTCTACATACAATCCGGATCCTATTATCGGGCTGTCACCAACCCTTCCGTGAAGCTTCCATGCCATACCGCTCGTAGTGCATGACGCTGAAATGTGTCCATCTTTATCGATCGCTACCATTCCAATTGTATCATGATTTCCGTCTTCATTTATTTTCGATAAATTTTCTTCATTGTCCAAAAAATCATTAGTGTGGATCTCCGCAGCTTTTGTTTTTCCTGATGCCTTCCATTCCCTGAACTTTTGTATTGAATCCGGAGTCAATAGATTTTCTGCCTTGAATCCATTCTTCAATGCAAAGTCATAAGCACCGTCACCTGCTAAAATAGTATGTTCGGTATCTTCAAGTACAAGTCTTGCAAGACTTATTGGGTTGTGAATATTTTCCACGCATATCACCGATCCAATCCGTGCTCTCCAGTCCATTATAGCTGCATCAAGTGTTACAACTCCCCTTTCATCGGGCAGCCCGCCGTATCCGACACTCAAAACTTCAGGATCATCCTCTGCAACCCTTACTCCTGCTTCTACTGCATCAAGTGAGTTACCGCCTTCAATTAGTATTTTAAAAGCTGCTTCGTTAGCTGCTATACCGTGTTTCCACGTTGAAATTACTAAAGGTTTCATTATACTTTTAAATATTTTAATTTTTTAAAATGTAATTCCTGTTCTAAGCCTTCCAATAAATTAGTTAACAATATGATCTGATATAATTCCAAAAGTTCTGTCATATCTGTACTGAATATTCCTGTGACCATCTTTGAATTCTTCATGAACATATTTTACATTTCTCTCTTTCAATTTTTTGCAGAATATTCTCGCACCGATATGAAGATTGAATTCATCATGAATTCCTGCGTCAAGAAATATTAAATTTAACTTTTTAAGATTTCTTAAATACTTATCTGTTAATCTCACCGGATCGTGTCTGAGCCATTTATTGAAGATCACGGTATTCAATTCACCTGTACTCAGATCAAAAGGCATGTCGAAATTATAGCCCTTACCTTTCATACCTTCCGCATTTGGTGAATAGCAGCTTGCCATTCCAATGTCGTTCATAATATCGAAAAAAAATTTGGGTTTTGGCTGACCATAATTTATCTCCTTTTTTATAAACTCTGCGATTGCCTTATCTCCTTTACCGTAATTTTCAATGTTCGTTATAAATTTTGGAAAGGCAGGCTTGTAGCAATATTCAAAATACATATCTCCTGCAGTCGAACACATCAGGCCGAATGTTTCAGGATTTTTCATTGCAAGTATTACGGAACCGTATCCTCCGCTGGATTTTCCGCAAACTGCACGGCTGTTTTTATTTGCTATCGTTCTGAATTTTTTATCGATATACGGCACGATCTCACGAATCAGATAATCTTCATACTTTCCAGTACCCGTTGAATTAATAAATTGGCTTCCGCCGTATTTTGTAATGCAGTCAGGCATCACGACGATCATGTCTTTAATTTTTTTTTCTGAGATTAATCTGTTGAGCCTTTGAAAAATATTATCCGTGAGAAATCCGGCATTAAGATTCATTATACCTGTACCTGTAAATCCGGATAAAAGATAAACAACAGGAAATTTTTTTTCAGTTTCAAAATATGAAGGTGGAAGATAAACCGGGAAATCTCTTACAATCGGATCACCAAGAGGATTATTCTTAAGAATTTTGCTGTCGAAAGTTTCTATGACTATTGACCCTGTAGTTTTCATTTTGGTTTTTATAAACTTTTCAAGTATTCATCTAAGAAAGTTTCACGTTTGACCTTTGACGTTTCACCTCAATATCAGCTTTCACCGTAATTTTAATATTGTCCCGCTCACCTTCGATCACCTTAACTTTATATCCTGAATATTCTACGATCGCCGATTCGTCAGTTCCAACAAACTTATCATTCATCGCCTTTTCAAAAGATTTTTTCAAAATTCCGTATCTGAATATTTGCGGGGTCTGTATTGACCATAGCCCTTCCCTGCTTACAGTCTTTTCGATAATATTTTTGCTGTTAACTTTTTTGATAGTTTCATTCACCTGCAATCCTAAGATCACACAATTTTCCTTTAAAGCCGTTTTTATCAGTTCTGTTATTTTCTTTTTGCCAATAAATGGCCTTACTGCATCATGAATTATTATAAGATCCTCATCACTGCACTTCAAATCGGATAACCCACTGTAAACCGAATCCTGACGAAGCTTTCCGCCTTCTGTCAATTTTTTCACTTTAAAAAAATTATTTCTTTTTATAATCTTCTTTATTCGATCGAAGTATTCTTTCTTTGAAGAAATTATAATTTCATCAATAGAAATTATACTATGAAATTTTTCTATAGTGTGTGCAATAATTTCTTTTCCTTCTATTTTCAGAAATTGTTTCGGGATCTTTCCGCCATATCTTGTCCCTGTGCCAGTAGCCGGAATAATAACTTTTATTTTCACGATATCGGATTAAAACAAAAAAGTCCAAACTTAAACCCTTACGGCAAAATTTGGACTTAAAATAATTCTTTCAATAAAAATTACACTATCATCATTGCATCGCCGTAGCTGTAAAACCTGTATTTTTCTTTTACTGCTTTTTTATATGCTTTCATTATCAGGTCGCGGTCAGCCATTGCACAGGATAGCATCAGCAGAGTACTCTGTGGCATATGAAAATTTGTGATAAGCCTGTCAACGATCCTTAATGACTGCGGAGGATGTAAAAATCTGTCTGTCCATCCTTTTCCCCATCGCACTTGTCTGCTCGTAATTACATTTGTTTCTAGAACTCTTGCAACGGAAGTTCCGACTGCGATCACTTTTTTTCTTTTTCCTATCGAAGCATTAATAATGTCTGCAGTTTCCTTTGACATTTCATAATATTCAGAATCCATCCTGTGTTTGGAAAGATCTTCCACTTCGACCAGTCTGAATGTGCCAAGTCCGATGTGCAGTGTCAGGTACACAATTTTAACACCCTTCTCTTCAATTTTTTTTATTAATTCTTTTGTAAAGTGCATTCCAGCCGTTGGAGCCGCAACAGATCCGACATTCTGAGCATAAACTGTCTGATAATCATCTTTATCCTTGTCGGTAGATTCTCTTTTGATATAAGGAGGCAGCGGTGTCTTACCAAGCTTTTCTATATATTTTGAAAAATCCCCGTTATAATTAAAGCGCACTATTCGTCCCCTTGAAGTGGTATTGTCGATTACTTCGCAAAAAAGATTTTTGGTAAAAAATATCCGGTTGCCGATCCTGACCTTTCTCGCCGGATCAACTACAACATCCCAGATATTTTCTTCTGTTGATAATTGCCTTAAAAGAAATACTTCGATCTTAGCTTTGGTCTTTTCCTTCGTCCCGTATAATCTCGCATTGAA
>JBDSYA010000258.1:0-12276 GCA_039925865.1 Ignavibacteria bacterium | reverse complement strand
TTATATGGGATGTCATATCGTCAGGTCCTTCGGAAGTATGACGGAAATAGTTTGCATTTTCAGGGACCATAACATTAAAATGTGTTTCAAAATCTTTTCGCACATCGGAGTCAGCGTTTTCATTTATAGTTAATGAAGCTGAGGTATGCTGAATGAATACATTTATCATTCCTGTCTTAATATTTTTTATTTCCGGAATGCTTTTTAAGATATCACCTGTGATCAGATGAAATCCACGGCTTTTAGGAGAAATGGTTAGTTCATTTTGGTAGAAATTCATATTGTTATTTTTTTTATTTTGATCAATGTCTTTAAATAAATCAAAATTTTAAATTCAATTTTATGGATATTAAAGAAATCGTTGCATGGAGGGTGTGGAGTGTGTAGACTGTGTAGAGTGTGTGGAGTGTGTGGAGTGTGTGGAGTGTGTTAGGGCGTTTAATTTAACGTTGAAATTTTATCTCTTATTTAATCATTACCATTCGTTTTGTTTCTACAAACTTATTCGATTCAAGTCTGTAAAAATAAACACCACTGGCAAAGGTGTTTCCATCAAAAACTACACTGTAGTTTCCTGCTTGTCTGAATTCATTGATAAGTATTTTAACTTCTCTACCGGAAACATCGTAAATTTTAATTCTCACCAAACCATCTTTTGAAATTTGGAAATTGATATTGGTTGAGGGGTTAAATGGGTTTGGATAATTTTGAGATAAAAAATAATCATTAATTAAATTAACTTCATTCCCGATATTTGTCATTATGGGTTTAAATTTGACAGTCAAAAAGTCATAATAGCGTGTAGTACCGGAAATCCAGCTTTCGCCGGTTAAATAAACATTGCCTTTTTTATCAATAGCTATATTGTTTACATACTCGACAGCACCATTATATTGTGTATTATAAGAGGTTAATGAAAGTTGGTTTCCAAGACTATCATACTTTAAGAATCCAAAATGAGGAGAACCAGCAACTACATAATTAGTTGTTACAAATACATTTTTAAATGAATCCAGTAACAGCTTTGGATAATTACTTGTTAATATGCTCCCGCCTATATAAAAACTGCCCCACAAAATATTAGCGGAAGAGTCCATCTTAAATGTATAATTGCTTCCACCATATCTGCCTGCGACATATATATTATTTGGATTATCAACCTTTATATCGAATCCTCCTGAAGCTTCGGAAATACGTTTTACCCAAATTTCATTTCCGGAACTGTCATATTTTATTGTTACACAATAGTTTCCTGATATTTCTGCTCTGCTTACACCGGTAACATATATATTTCCCATATCATCAGCATCTACAGCATAAGCCCTGTCGCTTGGAGTTGGTGACATACTTATGCCATTGTATCTTCTTACCCAAACTTGATCGCCATTAGTAGTATATTTTATGGTTGTGTAATCATAATCTGTTGAATCTGCTCTACTGTCACCTGTCACTATAATGTTACCCCAATTATCAATAACCATATCCCGCAAACGAGCATCACCCTGATAATTATAAGTTCTATTCCATAACCGAATTCCGTTTTTATCATACTTTGCTGTTATGTATATATTGTTTTTCATACCGGCAACGTAAATAAATCCTAAAGAATCAAGTTTAATTTTATGATTGCCTTGATTTCTTTCGGACACCCAAACAATACTCCCATATCGATTGTATTTAATTATTGGTCCGCCACCGGCGACATAGACATTCCCTGTATCATCCACTGCCAGATCAAAAGCGATACTATTCTCCTCATTCCCATATGTAACTGCCCACAATTGATTACCAAACTTATCGTATTTTATTGTTGCATAATTGAAATTTAGTGTTGGAACTTCTATATAGCCGGTAACAAATGTTTCTCCTGAATCATTTACCACTATTGCATTTGCCCCATCCTGCAAAACCCCAACTCCAGAATAAGTTCCAGCCCATTCAGAATTATATTGGGATTGGGTTTTACCAACACTAAAAAATAAAAAGGATAAAAAAATAAAAAAGCTTATTTTCAATGATTGCATATTCAATTTAACTTATATGAACAAAAACAGCATTAGAAGGAATTTTATTTTCTCCGGATATGCTTTCAGCCTTAGGTTTTAATACAAATAACATATAATATCCAGGAGGAGCAATATAAGAATTTGCTGGTGTATTAAATTTATAATTTCCCCCTCCAAAGTCCGAAAAACTTAAAAAAATACACCTTTGATCCATGTCATTGCCATGAGTTGTGGAAGCAGGTTTTACAAGAACAATAGAATCTACTAACACAGTATCTTGTTTTCAATAACTTTCTTAATCTTTTGCAATCTTAAACATGATGCAAGCGAGAGTTGAAACACTGTTGTGTCAGGACATAGTCATGACGCCACAGTAATCATTATTGATTATTCTTTTTGTATTAATGAAACGAAATATTTAAATTATATTTATTAAATGAGTGTAAGCAAAGTGGTTTAATAATTTGAAGCCCAGACCAAAATTATATATTATTGCCGGCGCAAATGGTGCGGGAAAAACCACATCCTCCTTTTCAGTATTTCCGGAACTACTCAACTGCAAAGAATATGTAAACGCTGATTCTATAGCAAAAGCAATTTCCCCTTTTAATCCTGATTCGGTTCTATTGAAGCGGGTAAGATATTATTGAAAAGAATTGATAAACTAATTTCGGAAATAGTAGACTTTGCATTTGAAACAACATTATCCTCGAAAAGTATTGTTGAAATTATAAGTAAAGCAAGGTTAGCCGGTTATACAATCAATATATTATTTTTCTATTTGAATAATTATAAGATAGCTTGCGGGAGAGTTGCTGAAAGAGTAAAACACGGTGGCCATAACATTGCAAAAGAAATTATTAAGAGAAGATACTTCAGGGGTTTAAAGAATTTAATTAATATTATAAAAATATTTGCGATTATTGTTTAATTGCTGATAACTCCGGTAAAGTACCGGTTGTAATAACTGAGATCAAGAATAATTCAAAACAAATTATTATAATTCATTCGGTTAGAGAATGGAAAAACTTAAATGAATATGCAAGCAAAGAAGAATAAAAGTGAAAGCCTTGCTGATAAAGTTATTCGGGGAATAAAGATCGGCAGGCAAAAAATGCTGGAAGAAAAAAGTCTCAAAGGCCAGTACATTGTCTATGAAGAAAATGGTAAAATAAAAAAAGAAATGGCAAGTGATATTTTAAAGAGGGAAAAGAAAATGAGATTGTAGTCCGCTAAACTCCTGTTGCCTGGATTGACATTCCGTCAAAAGATTTGAATTGTGGCGTCAGGACTTATTCCTGACGCCATTTTGGGTATTGGATTAACCTAATGAGAATTCCCCTATTAGGGAATTTAATAATCCTGAATGGTTTGGATCAGGTCAGCGAAAAAATGATTCAAATGGTTAGTTCATTTTGGTAGAAATTCATATTGTTATTTTTTTTATTTTGATCAATGTCATTAAATAAATCAAAATTATAAATTCAATTTTATGGATATTAAAGAAATCGTACTTGAAACTCACTCAATTGATAAATTAATAAACTTTTATTCTGATATTCTCGAGCTTGAAGTTGTAAGGGAAGAAAATGCAATTAGCATCAAAGCCGGCTTGTCCGATCTTAAATTTATAAATTCTGGAGAAAATGAAAATCCTTTTTATCATTTTGCATTTGATATTCCTGAAAATCAGTTTAAAGCGGCAAAGCTATGGATTTCCGGTAAATTAGATCTTATCACATTAAATGATCAGGATGAATTTGATTTTAAAAACTGGAATGCGCACTCAGTTTACTTCTATGATCCGGCAGGAAATATTGTTGAACTGATTGCACGCCATAATCTTCAAAACGCATCAGATGAAAAATTTACAGGAAATAGTATTCTTAAGATCAGTGAAATGGGTTTGCCGGTTAGAGACCCATCAATGTTTTATGAAAAATTAAAACAGGTGCTGGAGTTACCTAACTTCAGCGGGGATATGAAAACTTTTATTGCAGCAGGTGATGAAGATGGTTTATTTATTATTGTGAATGAGGGCAGAAATTGGTTTCCGGATTGTCAATCAGCGAAAATTTTCCCTGCATTAATAAAGATTGTTTCCGAAAAAGAAATTATATATGAGGAAAGTAAATATAAATTTGTATCAACAAAAACAAATGTACGAGTAGTCTCCTAGTACAGTACCGGTTTGATTGGTAAAAAATTTCAGCAGTCTTTTTTTAAGAATATAAAACAGAAATCCCAACTGTTATTTTATCCTGAAGCAATTACCATGAATATGAAATATAAAAATGACAATGAAAAGGGTGCTGATTGGTATTTTATGAAATTGGTAAATACTGAAACTTTTGATTTTATATTGAAATTTTCTAAGCCGTAAGTAAAGTTAATTTTATCTTACAAATCTCTTTTATCAGCCCTGTATTTCATTGCGTCCAAACTTATTTCTTTAACACTTTTATTCTTAAACAGATCCTCTCTCCATAGTGTGTAATCGCCGGGTTTACTTATAATCAGGGAAATAAACTTCTCCGCATCATTCTGCCCCATTTCTTTAAGCAAGATATTGTAACCTTTTATTTTGATTTCATTATCTGTCATTTTCAGCTCTTTTAGTTAAGATTAGATACTCTGCAGGACCTAATAAATTTATTTGATAATATTTTTTTAATTTTCTTAATAACTCAACATCTGTGGTAATAAAATAATCGCATGAAGCAATTACAGCAGAAGCAACATGAAGACAATCCTTAGGACTAACATTAAACAATCTTACTTCTTCTGCAATATCAAGCAAATCCTCATTTGCAACAATTTCAATTTGCGAATATTCTTTCCATTTTGCAATAGCATTTTTTCTTTCAACAAATGGATTCATGCTGTTTTCGTAATCAAGGATATAAGACCACACAAGTTCAACCTCCTCTGTAATGATCTTATCAAGGATCAATATGATAGCTTCGGTTTCAGATTTGATTTTCGGTACGCTCTGATCATCGTATGGTCTGTTGAAGCAGCAATTATCTAAATATAATTTCATAGAATATCCAGGTATGAATGAAAATGTATCTGATAATAAATTATTTTAAAACACTTAAATATGTCAAAGACGAGGCACTGCATTTGTAGACAATTATAGACAATTATGTATCTAATAAGTTGGAGTTTATGGAATAAAGTATTTATAATATGTATTTTAGAATATTAATTATTTAATCTGCATTAATTCAAATAGTCGTAAGCTGTTCAAAACATTTTATTATTAGTAAAAAAAATTATTCCGTTAAACAATCAAATAAAGTTTACAATCAAAATATTTGTCGGATGTAACACGACTCACCCGACTGACTCATTTCTGAATAAATTCAATTGATTTTATTTTAGATAAAAGTTAGTTTGAAATATATATAACAGATTTGATTAAATGACACATACGCGAAAAAGATTTTATTACAAAAAAAAAGCAGCGCCGGATATTGCAGATAAAGAAATACCTTCCACTCAACAAGTAATTTCAATTCCAACTCCAAATCCAATATCAAAAACAAATTTCAATTCAACCAGGATCGTTCATACAAATCAAATGATCTCGGTGATCATACCTTTACTGAATGAAGAGGAATCCCTGAATGAATTGAGCCAGCAGCTTGAAAAAGTATTTGAACAGTTGAAATGCAACTATGAAGTGTTATTTATCGATGACGGAAGCACAGACAATTCATTTGCAAAGATCAAAGAGATAAACAGAAGAAACAATAAATTTCATTGTATTAAGCTGAGGAGAAATTACGGAAAATCAGCAGCCTTATCTAAAGGCTTCAAAGCGGCAAAAGGAAATTTAGTCATTACAATGGATGCTGATCTGCAGGATGATCCGTCTGAAATTCCTGATCTTATTAAAGTATTAAACTCCGGTTATGACCTTGTTTCCGGATGGAAGAAGATCAGATATGACCCGTTCATAAAAAAGCACACTTCTAAAATTTTTAATTTTGTAACATCAAAGTTATCGGGAATAAATCTTCATGATTTTAACTGCGGTTTAAAAGCTTATAAACGCGATGTTGTAAAGTCAGTGAAAATATACGGTGAAATGCACCGGTATATCCCCGCAATAGCTTATTTGTCCGGATTTAAAGTCACGGAAAAACCTGTCAAACATCATGCAAGAAAGTATGGAGTCACAAAATTTGGTGCAAGCAGATTTATCAACGGATTTCTTGATCTCTTAACGGTTGTATTTATAAATAAATACCTGAAGCGACCGCTACACTTCTTCGGAAGCATAGGAATTATGACATCAATGCTGGGATTTCTGATATCATTTTATCTGGGAATTTTAAAAATTATCGAAGGAAAACCACTAAGCGACAGGCCGCTATTTTTGGTAGGTATTTTTTTGATAATTGTCGGAGTTCAGTTTCTTTCACTGGGGCTGATAGCAGAAATGATCACCAAGTCAAATGTAAAAGATGATGATGTACTAATCGAGCAGATGATCTGAACCAAAAACAATTAATTATAAAACTTCGAATGTCCAATACAAATATTAGCAAAAAAGCTAAGATCGGGAATAACGTTTCTCTGCATAGTATGGCTATAATAGAAGATGATGTAGAAATAGGCGACAATGTTACAATAGGCGCAAATGTTCTCATTGCAAACGGTGCGCGGATCTCAAACGATGTGAAGATCCATCACGGCGCTGTCATCTCCACTCAGCCGCAAGACCTGAAATTTGGAGGTGAAGTGACAACACTTGAAATAGGTGAAGGGACTGTCGTACGGGAATATGCAACTCTAAACAGGGGAACAAATCACAGCAAGAAATCAGTGATCGGTAAAAATTGTTTTTTGATGGCCTACATTCATGTTGCTCATGACTGTAAACTCGGCGACAATGTAATTCTGGCAAATGGTGTTCAAATGGGAGGTCACGTTGAAATTGGCGACTGGGCAATTATAGGAGGACTTGTTCCTATTCATCAGTTCACAAAAATAGGAATGCACACAATGATAGGCGGTGGATTCAGAACTGTAAAAGATGTTCCGCCATATACTATCGTGGGAGGAATACCGCTGCGCTACGAAGGAGTAAATAATGTGGGTTTAAAGAGACGTGGATTTTCAAATGAACAGCTGGACAATATCAAAAAAGTTTATGATGCAATTTATCATTCCGGCCTGAACGTCAGCGATGCAGTCAAAAAAATAAATGAGACTTTCGAAATTACAGAAGAAGTAAAGAATATTCTGGACTTCATTCAGCTTAGCAACAGAGGCATTGTAAGAGGCTGAATAATGGCAAGCAATTTAGAAATAAAATATAAATTAGATGATTTTAGATCTGTAAGAAGAAGAATTTCTAAGATCAGAGATTTAGTTTGTTCAAAAGAAATACAGGAAGATATTTATTACAAAGTTAAAAGCGGCAGACTAAAATTAAGGATAATTAATAATGAAACAGGACATCTCATACATTATATAAGAGTTGAAAAATCTTCAAAAAGAATTTCCAGATATGAAATATCCAAAACCAGTTCTTTTAAAGAACTCGATTCAATTTTAAGAAGTCAGTTTCAGATCTTAACGATTGTAAAAAAAAACAGAATCATATTTACAAAAGAAAATATCCGGCTTCATCTGGATACCTTAAAAGACCTTGGAAAATTTCTGGAGATTGAAATAATTTACAAAAATATCAGCAAAGCAAGGAAACAAATGGAAGAGTTGATTTGTCTTTTGAAACTGAATGAAAAAAATTTCATAAAGACCTCATATTCGGATTTGTTAATCAAACAAAAATAAATGTCCGCACAAAAACAGGATTCGGATAAACACATTACCACGAAAGTTCTTTATGCAATGAAACAGCGCGGAGAGAAAATTACTATGCTTACAGCGTATGACTTTCTTACTGCAAAATTCCTTGATGAAGCAGGTGTAGAAGTGATTTTAGTTGGAGACTCACTGGGAAATGTGATACAGGGAAATGAAACTACACTCCCTGTCACACTTGAGCAAATGATTTATCATACAAAAATTGTCAAGCGGGCAGTGAAGAATGCTATTGTTGTTGCCGATATGACCTTTATGAGTTATCAGGTTGGCGTAAAAGAAGCCATAACAAACTGCGGACATGTGATGAAAGAAACAGGCTGCGATGCCGTGAAGATGGAAGGCGGCGATTATATTGCTGAAACTATACGGAGAGTTGTCGAGATCGGTATCCCTGTAATGGGGCATCTCGGGCTAACTCCTCAGTCAATAAATAAATTCGGAAGTTTTAAAACGCGTGGAACTGAGAAAGCCGAGGCAGATAAAATATTTGAAGATTCATTATTAATCGAAAAGATGGGATGTTTTGCGATAGTGATTGAGAAGGTTCCTGCAAGTCTTGGAACTAAGATTTCAAAGGCTTTGAAAATTCCTTCGATAGGCATCGGAGCAGGTCCTAAGTGCGACGGACAAGTACTCGTAACTCACGATATGCTTGGCCTTGTAGAAGATTTCAAACCAAGATTTGTCAGAAGATATGCTAACATGGCAACGGATACAAAAGATGCTTTCAGAAGATACATTAAAGATGTTAAAGACAAAAAGTTTCCAACGGAAAAAGAGAGTTATTAGTTGTTAGTTGTTGCAGTTTGAATCTTCCGAAATGCAGTTCATCAGAGAAATCATTTAATCAGGTGAATCATAGTTATTTCTCAAACACCACTGCCTCGGGATCAGCTCCTAAAGATGTAAGTGTTTCAGTAACAGCTTTTACCATCGGAGGAGGTCCGCAAATATAAAAGTGCTGACTGAAATCATTTATCTTTTCCTTTAAAAACGATTCATCAACATGACCGTTTTCAAAATCAGAACTTTTTTCGGCAGTTAATATATTGATGAAATTGTTTCCAAGCATTTTAGTAAACTCATCCTTCAGAATGATATCTTTTGAAGTTTTATTTGAAAAGATAAGCTTGTTTCCATTGATCTTGTTATCTTTATAAAGCTGCCTGATGATTGCAATGAAAGGTGTCACACCTGCACCGCCTGCAATAAATACTCCCTCTCCTTTGTATTCAATCGCTCCCCATACATCCCTGACAATTATTTCATCACCGGGTTTTGCTTCTCCCAACGCATGAGTCACTCCATTATGATCGTCATATATTTTAATTGTGAATTCAAGATTTGACCATTCATTTAGTGCAGTAAAAGTAAAGGGCCTTGCTTCATCCTTCAGCTCCGGAGTATTAAGAGATACTTCCGTCGCCTGGCCCGGCTCAAATTTATACCCTTCAGGTTTCTCTATCGTGAATCGCCTGACATTATGAGTAACCGGTTCAACTGAAATTATTTTTACGATATGAGTTTCCATTATTTTATTTTTATTTATAATTTTTATGTCGAGGCGTCTTACTTAAATGCTGAAACAAGTTTGTGCGTGTCAAGAAATGCTTGAAAGTTTTTTACTTTTCCTTCTATCACTTCCCAAATCATTACCCACTCTGATTCAAAAGTTTTTTCTGTTGCATTTCCTTTGCCTGCATAAAAACCTTTGACAAAAACAAAGTTTTAGTAATTCAAAAATTATCTTGGTTCAAATTGAGTAAATGAAACTGTATTGTTCAATTCAATAAAGAAGTTCATCACTTCTTTTTTTCCGTTGCGCTGTAAAGCACAAGGAATTTCAGGGTAATCTGATCACTCCTCAAAACATCATCGTGTAAAAGATTGAAGAACGCCTTCAACATTTCCTTTGCCGAAATCTCCATAAATTTGTTGCACTGTTTGAATATTATTTCCATATTATTATTTCAATTAGTTAATTATTAATAATGATTGCTGTTGCAAAGGTAGAATAATATTTCAAATTTCGTTTAACATTTTGGTTGTCTGACGCTTTGTTTCTTGCAGTCAGTTTCAAGTTAACACTGTTCGCAAGTTTGCCGATAACGCATTGCGACTTTGCGTAGTGACACATTATAAGTACCTAAGTTTATACGAAGCACACAGTTCACATTCAGAAAAATTTTCACACGAAGAACATCACCCGACATTACGCCAAACCGCTGTTATGGGCAGGTTTTCATATTACCTGTCCAAAAAATTTAATTCTGAAATTGTCAACTCAAAATTACTCTGCTGTTGTCGGGTCAATAATTGTCATGACTTCACTTACTGTATTTGCAGGAAAGCCTCCTTGCTTTGCATGTTCACGAACCATTTCTTCGTTTGGCGCAATGTAGACACAGTAAATTTTACCCCCTGTCACATAACTTTGTAACCACTGAATTTGTGGTCCCATGTTGCTTAATACTCCGCAAGAAGTTTGTGAAATACCTTTTAGTTGTTCGGCAGATAATTTTCCAGCACCTGGAATTTCTCTCTCAATTACATACTTTGGCATAATGATAAGTTTTAAATTTATTTCCTACTCGTTTGGCTTTTCGGAATCGCCCCGTTTTTTAAGTGGTCTCTGGTCTCCACTCTCATGTATATTATGTGCGATGTATGATACGGCTACTTGCGCATAAAGTCATCAGCTATCCGTCAGTTGCGTCCTGGCGACCTGAGTATTTTCCGCCATCGTGAACGAAGTTAAGAAAAATAAATATTCTGTAACCACAAAATTGTCTGCTGAGTACGAAACCGCTCCTATTGCAAATGTGCTGTTACCAGCTGTTATTCTTTCGTTTCGCATCGTTTCTCTATTACGTCTAAAAGTCTGTCTGAAAGTCTTTTTAAATGATGTCGTCCCAAAATTTACCGTAATAGTTGTAATAAGCTGGAAGTATTAATGAAAATATGAATTGAATTGTTTTTGAAAATCGTTATAGTGAATTTCACAAAATAATTCAATTATTTTTGTCAAGAAAATTTAAAATCTTATGTTAAAAAAATTCACAATACTTGAATTAATAATTTTTGGAACCATAATAGCTACAATTTTTATATCTGAGTACTATTATCTTGTTTTGAATAATCCGATGAGGGCAATATTTATTGGATTATGGCCGCCAACTATGATTGGATTATTAATTTATATTAACTTGAAAAAAAGACAATAAGTGTTATGAATAATATTGACATAATTTTATTAACTGTTATAGTTTCAATTTTATTTTTTTTATTTATCTTTCTATCGATTTTGGAATTTAATAAGATGAGTAAAAACGCAAACCAACCTGAAAAACAAACGAACACTCCAGCAAATTAAAGCAGCTCAATGGTCAAAAGATTTATTCTTTGAATATGTAACAAATGGAAATATTTCTATTTGGTTTATTATACCCATATTAAATATCAAAAATAATTCTTCCGCTGAGCCGCGTCATGTATCCTGCAATATAGTATCAGTTTTTATCCACTTGAATTAGATTCCTGCCTTTTATTTTTCCAGTAATGTTCTACTTCCGTTGTTCATTCGCTTCCCTGATATCACATTGCTTTTTTAAAGTAAACAATTTCTACCAACCTGCATAGCTGTTATCACCAAAAAAATTGCAATAAAATATACTTACTTTGAAGTGCTATAAAAACTTTTTGAAACCAACAACGGTGTAAATCTTGATTAAAGTTTTTTGTAAGCAAAGCAATTTCAGGAGCAAATTAGAATCTTTAATCCAAAAAGATTTTCATTGATATAAAAAAAATATATGAATTTAAACCAAGAAAAAATAACGCAGGTAACAAAGCCCACAAACTGTCTTTAACTCTTATCCTGACTGCTACACCTAAAAACATCAATAAAGCCAGGCCTCCTGAAGATACCGGTAAAATATATTTAAACATTAAGCCGACCAGTAAACCTAAAGCTCCCAAAATCTCTAAAATTGCGGTAAGCATTCCTAATCTAATCAATCCAAAGCGTATAAATTCACTTTTCATTTTTGGAGATGTAAAATAAGCTATACCGTAAACTAAAAAAGAGAGACTCGAAATAAGAACTAAAACTCCCAATAAACGCATTATGCAATTAAATTAAGGGATACGGCAGCAATAAAAAGACAAAGTAGCAAAAGAATAAATGAAGGCATACGCTTTTGCCAGGAGTTATTTACTTTGAAGTGAAAATACTGTGCACTTAACATCAGGAAGGCCATCAAAAGTGCAGGAATTAGAACCAGCGAAGGATACCAGATACCTGCTACAAGCAATGTTGCCAATGCTATTTTAGTTGACCCAACAATCGTGCGCGTCAGATCACTCAGACCATATTGCTTAAATTCTTTCACGATATTATCGAAACGAAATACCCATACAAAAACAA
>JBDSYA010000257.1:0-3554 GCA_039925865.1 Ignavibacteria bacterium | reverse complement strand
TTCGCATCATAACTTTGGATGTAACTACACCTGCAAGAAAGCAAATTATTATTGCCGCTAAAAGTATTTCAATTTTTTCAAATCCTTTTATAAAGAAAAATAACAAACCAAACAAACTTCCAAATGTACCGCTGGCTTTTGGTATATAGCCGATGTAAAAACAACTTGAGAATAAAATGCTGAACAGATCAACCTTCGCATTTTCATCAACTATCTTTATTACTTTAATAAATCTCAATTAGTTTTTACATGATTATTTTTTTCAAAGAAATAAGAAACACCTGTAAACAAAGTTATCATAGTAATAAACAGGATAATGATGTAATTAATATTTGAGTAAAGCAGATCAGTGATAAAAGTTTTTGCCGAATCGCCAATATTAAATGATATCAGACATACCAATATTACTACTATGAAAATATAAGTCATCTGGATGAAAGTTTTCGTTTTGGCAATAAAAGAAGTTTTCATTGTAATGCCGTTGATCTCATGATATGAACGCATTAAGGTGATCAATATATCACGCATAACAATGATCGCCACCATCCATAAAGGCATTATGCCGAGAATGTAAAAACTTATAAATGCAGCGGATGTAAGGATCTTATCTGCCAGCGGATCTATGAATATTCCGAACTTACTTATTAATCCGAATTTTCTAGCATGCCAGCCGTCATACCAGTCCGTTATAACTGCAATAAAGAAAACTATTAGTGAAAGTTTTTTATTTAATGGACTGGCGGAGAGAAAGAGGAATAAAAATACAGGTGATAAAATAATTCTGAGAAGCGATAATAGATTCGGAAAAGACATCTTTTAAAGTTTTGGATTTGGATTCTTTTGATTTTCGAATTTCTGGATTTAAAAGTAATTTCTATTCACCCGCCATAGTCGAGCAAGTCATTCACCATTCACCAACAGGCACTAACACTTTTCAATTATAGTGGCCATCCCCTGACCCACTCCAATACACATTGTTGCAAGACCATATTTCTTATTTTGCTTTTCGAGTTCGTTAAGAAGAGTTATGATTATTCTTGAGCCGCTGCTTCCTAACGGATGGCCCAATGCAATTGCTCCTCCGTTAACATTTATTTTATTTATATCAAGATGAAGTTCATCAATACAAGCGAGGCTTTGCGCAGCAAATGCTTCATTCAGTTCAAACAGATCGATATCATCAATTTTCAGACCTGCCCTTTCTAAAACTTTTTTTGTTGCGGGCACAGGTCCGATCCCCATTATTGACGGATCAACACCGGCAACCGCGGATGCGACAAATCTTGCGCGGGGTTTTAAATTATTTTTTTTTACAAATTCTTCTGAGACTATCATTATAATGCTGGCACCGTCATTGATGCCGCTTGAATTTCCGGCTGTAACAGTGCCGCCTTCACGAAATGCCGGTTTAAGTTTTGTCAATGCTTCAATTGTTGTTTCAAATCTTGGAAACTCATCTTTATCAAATATCACCAATTCTTTTTTTAGTTTGATTTCTACAGGAATGATCTCATCTTTAAATTTTCCTGCTTCGATTGCAGCTTTAGTTTTCATTTGAGAATTATAAGCAAACTCATCCTGTCTTTCCCTGGTTATTTTATATTTCTCTGCAACGTTCTCGGCAGTTTCTCCCATAGAAAAAGGATGATGCAGCTTTGCAAGCTTAGGATTTGTAAATCTCCAGCCGATCGTTGTATCAAACATTTCAACTTTCCTTCCAAACGAATCCGAATTTTTTGCCTGCACAAAAGGAGCTCGGGTCATTGATTCTACGCCGCCGGCAAGATAACATTCACCGTCATTATTACTGATCCCTCTTACAGCATCAACAAGCGCCTGCATTCCGGAAGCGCAAAGTCTGTTAACAGTGGCACCTCCGATAGTTTCCGGTAATTCAGCCAAAAGAACACTCATCCTCGCGATATTACGATTCTCCTCCCCTGCCCCGTTAGCATTCCCTAAAATTACATCTTCAATTTCTTTTTTTGAAATATTATTTCCCTCAAAATTTCTTTTGACAATTTCTTTAATAAGCATTGCTGCCATATCATCCGGACGGATATCTTTTAATGAACCTGCATACTTCCCTATCGGTGTTCTTATGCCGTCAATTATATAAACTTCTTTCATTTCTTATTATGATTATAAATTAGGATCACTTGTTAATTATTTTTGATAATTTTTTAAATGTTAATTTTTAATTGGTATTTAAACTCTGTTAAAATGTTAACTGATTACTTGCAATAATTTTTATATAAAAAAACATAATCATAAATTATTTTCTTTGCACCGCTTCTCATATCATCCTTCAAACTCTTATTCTCAAATACTTTATTTGAATACTTCCAGACTTTGCAAAAGTCTTTTTCCATGGCTATCTGAGCCCGTACCAAATTGTAAATAATATTTACAGTGAAACTTTTTTTATCAAGTTCTCTCGCTTTTTTTAAAAACACAACCGCTTTATCCGGATCTAAATAATTTTCCATTGCCAAAAGATATCCTATCGTAAATGCATCTGATTTATTGAGATCAGAAAGGTCAGCTTCAGTGATCAGCCTGTCAAATGCAAACTGACAGTAACGTTCAAAATTTCCCCCGGCTTCCCATCCTAAAGCATTGATGACTGCGGCTTTTACATCAATAGGGTTTGATTCGTTATTCAGATAATCTGCGATCTCCTTATCCATTATATTTAACTGCTCAGCTTTGAGCACAATATCTACATCAGTATAGTCATCATGAAACGGCGTTGATGTAAGCGGAGAATCGGCAAGAATGAATCGGGGTGAAATAATAAAAAGTAAAATTACTAAAAAGTGATTCAATGTAAATCTCATGCACAAAAATTTTTTTTCCAAATTACAAATTTAGATTTACTTTATAAACGTAAAACAGGAGTCGATAAGTGAATAGTGAATAGTGAATAGTGAATTAATTTATAAATTAAAAATTTTCAACAAAATCTATTGGCATTTTTTAAAGACTTACGCCCACGCCAAACGTAAGCTTAGTATCCATTCTTTTCCTTCCCACCGATACAACATCATCTTCTATAAACCTGTAAGTTGAATTAACCGAGAAATGTTTTGAGAGAGGAATTTTTAGATTAGTTTCAAATCTGTTTATTGCGTTTTTTATATTTTTTACTGATGGCTGATAGAATGAAGTAAATGAAAATTCCAGTTTATTATCAAGCAGAATTTGCTTTGTACGGAATCTGACAGATACTCTGGTTGTCTGATTGGTATAATTTCCGGGCTTGTCGACAAGTTTTGTGTAGTCATAAATTCCTGCAACAGACACTGACGTCTTATGATCAGCATCATTAATTATAACATATTTAATTCCTGCGCCTGTCTGTGATCGTATATCAATTCCGCTTGCAAAATTATATTCAGTATATTGAAGCACAAACGGTGACCAGATATTTTTGTAAAAAAGATCTGTCGTAAAAGCCGCAGAAAAATCGTTTGCATCTTTTTTTCCTTTAGACTCTCCGTATCCAAGCGAGATTGCGAGAATAGATTCTATCAACCTGTCTGCTCTCTTTA
>JBDSYA010000256.1:0-4579 GCA_039925865.1 Ignavibacteria bacterium | reverse complement strand
ACCAAAGCTGCGTCAGCACCGTCAATAATCCCATCCTGATTTACATCACCACTGTAAATGCACCATTTATTTTTTACGAATTTCTGATTGCTGCCAAATGCACTGCCTGCTGAAGAAGTAAAATCATAAGTGATCCTATTTCCAATTGTAAAAGTTACCGGTGATGAACTCCAGGTCTCTATAGAATTTCTGTGCCTCGCTTCGATATAATAATTTCCAGCAGCAAGATTTCGGAATATTAAACTTGCAGTGAATGAAACTGAATCAATTACTGCTCTTGCAGAATCTACTCTTGCAAACGGTGAAACAGCTGACCTCATGTAAACTTTTACAGTATCATGCATTCTTAATTTTTGAATAAGAGTATCATAAAATCCTTCGGGAATAATTTTCAATTCAAGATTAGGAAGCTCAATCGAAGCAGTCCACGCTTGATAAATTCCTGAGGAATTATCAAACCATACCGGCGTGATTTTATTATTTCCGGAAGTCAGACCAATATACGAACCGATATATCCTTTGTAATCGTATAATCTTACTGCCGGAGTGTCTATTTTAAATTTGTGATCTGAAATTTTTGTGTCATTAAAAGTATTCCCGCCGTCTGTAGATCTTGACATAAATATTTCACACGAATCATTTCCGGGTGCATTTCTTGTATCGTAATATACTATGTTTAATCCGCCATATTTATCGACATCTATCGCTGGAAAAAATTGTATCCTTGTTCCTCCGGTATTATCCTGATTAACTTTTGTGGACGTCCAGCTATTACCTGTATTTGTTGAACGATGAAGCACAAGATCAATACTGTCTGACCTTGTCTCAAGATTAACGGCGTATAGCCAGCCGTTCCTTGTTCCTACGGTATTATCTGTTTTCAAAACAGGAAGTCCGTTTAGTTTGACATTTTTATATGTAAATGTTCCGTACCCAAAATTAGGACTTATTGCACGTTCATCATTTATTATCCAGTTAACACCTCCGTTGGTAGATTTTGCAAATCCCAATGCGTAAGGATCAGTATACCAAAGGACATAAACTTCACCGTTAGGCCCTGTTGTTAATCCCGAGACAATGCAGTTATTGGAAGAAATTGTATCGGCGTTCACTTCTCTTGCATTGCTCCAGGTTACACCTCCGTTAATTGAATAAGATAAAAATGCTCCCGCGACTTCGCGGAGTGTCGGGAGTAATTCATCATAAGCGATATAACTTCTTCCTGCAAAAGGACTTCCGGAAATGTTGTCTGTTGCTGAAATAATTCTGTCAGCCGTGTCTACACCCGGAACATACACAGTTGGTGACCACGCTGTTCCATTGTTTGTAGAATAACTGACACCCACTGTACTGTACACATAGGGTATGATAAAATTTCCATTATTTGTTATTAATAATGTTGGATCACCGACGGTTACGATAGTAGCTCCTGAACTAGTTTTTATATTGTTAGTTCCCTGCCAGTTAAATCCACCGTTTGTAGATATATAAAATCCTGTTGTATAACCTCCGGCAAAATAATCTGTAATAGCTGTAGCTGATATAATAGCGGGGTTTGACGGATGAGTAAAAGCAGAAGTCTCAACCTGCAAATTTGTGCCGGGATAAATTCTCTTATTCTGGCCTACAAAAATATTTTGAGAATTATTTTGTGCAGAAAAGTAATTATCATAAATACCGAAGAGAGGTGTATTATTATAGGAATGAAAGTTAGTATATAAATGTAATATACCGAATACCGCAAGCATAATATTAATCATGACTCATTAATTTAAGTTATCAGTTAAACAAAGATAACGTCTTTTAACTTATCCGTCAAGAAATATTTTTAAATATACTTGGGATATTTATATCCAAATCCAATCTATCTGGAAATTATAAATAAAGTAAAATTTTACCGCAGCTGTAAGTGTTTGTCCATCCGAAGTAAAATATATTTATTGATGGAAACCTATACGCATATATACTAACTACTTTACACCTTTTGTATAAACACAAATATATTACGTCTTTGTAATCAACGCATATATGCGTTCATTACTAAGAGAAAGCTCAGCATTCCTGAAGATGGATACGACACTATTTTTAAAAACACTTTGGATAGCATAATTTTTTCTTCTTAAATAGAGAATTATTGAAATGTTCTTGAAACATTTTATTAGAAAGATCCCGTTACCCAAATTAGATAATAACAATGCCAATTAGTATTTCTTATATTTGATATATTATTTTAAGCTTTTAAAAATACTATTTAAATTTTATCCTCCATTAATATTGAAGAAAATATTTTTTTAATTTATCCGGATTTGAGTTTACATCATTATTATTTTAACTTTATTAATTTAATTCTTTGAAAATTCCGCCTCTGGTGGTGTTTATCCATTCTTTACAGCAACCAAATTTATCACGGCCTCGACAAACTCACAAAGTTGGCTGCATTATTATCTGCAATTGCAGCATCAGTGGCATCCACAAAATTATCTCCCGTTAAATCCGTTTTCACATACCCGGTTAAAAAATTAGATGCATCATTATCAATCATTGACAGATCAGTGGCATCGACTGTTCCGTCCTGATTTGCATCACCGCTATAAAATGCAAATCTTAATGGCGATAGATCAACCCTGGTCTCATTGCTTCCGTATGCCTGTGTTGCAACAGTTGAAAAATTAAAATTCAAACTTCCTGCCGAAAAAGGAATTGCAGAGCTGCTCCACGTTTCTATAGAATTTCTGTGCTTTGCTGCTATATAATAATTTACACCATTCATTGCATTTGAGAAGAGTAAAGATCCTGTTCCCGAAGAACTCAATACTCCTTTCGAAGAATCCACTCTATTATATGGTGAAGAAGCACTTCTCAAATAAATCCTTAGGGTATCGCTTACCATATTATTTGAAACAGAATTGTAAAATCCCTGAATGAAAGCAGTAAGGTTTAAAGTTAATAACGAACCTGTTTGCGAATATTTTATTGTTGCATAGTCGTAATCTGTTCCGCTCCCCAAACTTTGCCCCGTCACATATACATTTCCGGAGCCATCGAGTGCGATGGAAGATGCATAATCATTACCATTTCCGGGACCGTTATATCTTGAAACCCACTGCTGAACACCTGATGAATTGTATTTTATTGTTGCATAGTCATTACTTGTCCCGCTGCCTGCACTTGAACCTGTAATATATAAATTCCCTGAGCCATCTAATAAGAGAGATTTTCCTAAGTCAGTGCTATTTCCAGGTCCATTATATCTTCGAACCCAAAGCGAATCACCTGATGAATTATATTTTATTGTAGCATAATCAGTATTTGTTCCGCTTCCTGTGCTTGATCCTGTGACATATATATTTCCGGAGATGTCAACTGCGATTGAATATGCTGTATCATTACTATTCCCCGGTCCGTTGTATCTTCGCTGCCATTTTTCAGTACCTAAGGAATCGTACTTTATTGTGAGATAGTCATCACCTGTACCAATACTATAACCTGTCACATACACATTACCAGAGCCGTCAACGGCAATTCCATGGGCTACATCAGAGCCAAAACCATCATACTCCCTAACCCACTTTTCGACACCTGATGAATTATACTTTACTGTTACATAGGCATATGCGCTAAATCTATAAGACAAGCCTGTTACATAAACATTGCCTATACCGTCAACAAATATGGAAGTCGCAACATCATTAACCCCCAAATCTACTTTTCGTACCCACAACGAATCTCCTGAGGAATTATATTTAATAGTGAGATAGTCAGCATTGGTACCCGTACTATAGCCTGATACATACACATTGCCCGATGCGTCAATTGCAAGGGCATATGCATCATCACCACTGTTTCCAGATCCTTTATACCTTCGTACCCACAGTGAATCACCAAATGTATTATATTTTATGGTGACATAATCATGACCTGATGTGCTTCCCGTGCTGGCACCTGTTACATATACATTCCCGGAAGCGTCAACTTTGATTCGATATCCCAGATCTTCACTATTTCCAGTTCCGTTATATCTTCGTACCCACTGCTGTACACCAGCCGAATTGTACTTTATAGTTGAATAGTCAGAACCTGTTCCGCTTCCCGTGCTTGTACCAGTTACATACACGTTACCTAAACCATCAACTGCAGTCGAATATGCATAATCCTGAGTATTTGCTGGTCCGTTATATCTGCTTGCCCATTCCTGAACTTGTGAAGATGCATAATTTACAAACAGTAATGTGGAGAAAATTATATAGTTTATCTTAATTGTTCTCATTTGTGAATTCCTTTCTTTTTTGTTAATAATTTTTTTTAATTTGCTTTGCAAAATTCATTTCAACAGCATCATTCTTTTTACATCTGTAAAACTTCCGGTCTCAAGTTTATAAAAATAAACTCCGCTTGAATAATTCGATGCATTCCACTCGATCGAATAGCTTCCGGCAGATATATTTTCATTTATTAATGATTCAATTTCGTTTCCGAGAATATCATAAACTTTCAATGAAACAAAATTAAACATTGTCAATTGAAAATTAATTTTTGTAGTGGGATTGAAAGGGTTTGGATAATTTTGCAATAACAAGAA
>JBDSYA010000255.1:0-4152 GCA_039925865.1 Ignavibacteria bacterium | reverse complement strand
TCGAGAAAATGGTTACTAAACTTGGAATAAAAATGAAATCAAAATACAACCTCGACGAAGAATTTAATAAGACTGTAAACTCAATTACAAAAGAGTTCATGCTCGAACGATGTAAATTGTATAAAGTACAGCATAGGAAAAACGAGGATACCTTAGAAACTTTATGCGTTAAATATTTACGGAAGTTGGATAAAATGGAACCTTGGGATATTCCGGATGACGAAAATGGAAATGCAGGCTGGATAAATCCCGATAGAATACTGGAAGATGAAGCAATAAAACTCACCCTTGCGAGAATAAAGAAGACTCCATTTCAGAAAACATATGAGGATAAAGTAAGAAACTTAATCAGAGGTTATATAAAACAGATTGAAGCAGCTGAATTAATAAAGAAGTATAAGAAGTATATGCCAAAGAAAAGATAACTCTTTTCTTTCTTTGACGGGGAAAATAGGCTTATATAACTAAAATTTTTTTATCACTTCTTCAAAACCATCTTCTATATTGAATCCATAATCATGTCCGTCAAGCGATCTACCCTGCGCTTCAAATGACCAAAGCAAAACGCCTGAAATACCGTCATCAAAATAATTTTTTAATTCCAGCTCAAGAATTTTCTTTCTTGTTTCCTTCATATTTTTTTTAAAACCCACTTCACCCACGTAAATAGGTTTATTCAATTCTTTTGCAACTGCGATGTTTTTTTTATTAAATGCTCTCCAGACAGTTCTGATCGTTAACGGAAAATCAAAGGTTTTATTGTACTTTCCAATTGTGTGCAGGTCAATCCTATCAAGAAATGAATTGAAAATTTTGTTTAGCCGGTTATAAAAATTTGCTGATTTGATCCTGCCTTCAGTTCGACGGTATATATCAAAACGCTCAAGGACATTTGAGCTAAAACTGTAATCGTGAATTGACAATGCATCAAGAGTTTTTATAGAATAAAGTTTTTTAAAGTTGGATGAATTAAGCCGTGATAATGACCCTCCGAATTTATCTCCGACGCCTCCAATAGTACCGATTGATATTAAATGATTAGGATCTGTTTTCTTAATTTCTTCAGAAACATGTTTTGAGAAATTATAAATATCATTAAAAGAATCAGTAGCAGGTTCATTAATCAACTCCCATAAAAGAATTTCACATCTGTGTTTTAAACTTTCTGTTATTGAATTAACATGGTTCAAATAACTGCCTTTGTAGCCTTCGCGATAAAAGCCTCCTTCGATCTTATTAGTCTGAAATCCTCCCCATGAATCAGCGAAAACGGGAATTATTCTGATATCAAATTCACCTGCAACATTACATATCTCAAGGATCTTATCTTTGTCAACAGGTTCATATGCCCAGAATCGTATGACAGTAAAGCCTTCATCGAAAGCATCTTTAATCATATTCCGGGTTGTCAAAGGATCAACGAATGCGAGTTCATACATATTGCAGCCGATGAATTTAAAGATCTTATCATCTGCTTTAAATTGACCGTTATCTGCTTTAATAAAAGTTTTATTCACATGAATTATATTGGGTGTAAAATATTTAAACTCATTACTTTAATCTATAGAATATTACAATTCACATTAGTGATTCAATTTTTTTATCAATTTAGTATGATCTGAAAAATTGTTCAAACATGAATTCAATACTGTCCATAAAAATAATTTTTTTGACCTGAAGATCCTATTGATCAGTTAACAAACACTACTAAGAAATGTGATCATCTATCAGAATTAATTCGGACATATCCTTTCAGATCAAAATTTAATAATTTATGCTACTCAAAAAAACTCAAAGATAATTTCTATTGGAAATTAAAGGCCTCACCACCGAAGAAGTCAACGAAAGGATATCGAAGGGCCTTCAAAATACATCTTCCAAGCCAAAGACAAAAACAATCCGGGAAATATTTATTGAAAATATTTTTTCTGTATTCAATCTTGTCATTTTTGCCATAATTATTTTCCTGCTTTATTTTTATCTGACGAGTTCTGATCAAAGACTTCTTTTAGACAGCATTGGAATACTTACCATTGCACTGATCAACACTTTTCTCGCAATCTTTCAGGAAATAAAAGCCAAACGTGCTCTAGATAAAGTCAGCCTGCTTCTCAAAAAAGAAGCCATAGTTATAAGGGATGGCAGAGAAATCTCAATTGAGCCTTCATCTATAGTTGTTGATGACGTGATTAAAATTACAAGGGGTGATCAGGCAGTTGTCGACGGGAAGATCACGTATTCAAATCATCTTGAGATAGATGAATCACTTCTTACCGGGGAATCGAATCCAATACATAAACAAATTGATGATGTTATGCTTTCCGGGAGCTTTTGTCTTTCGGGAAATGGATTCTATCAGGCGGAAAAGATCGGTGATGAAAGTTATGCTGCGCAGGTAACTAAAACAGCGAAGAAATATAAGTTTGATCTCACACCTCTTCAGAAAAGAATTAATTTTATTGTTAAGGCTTTATTTGGTGTAGCAGTTTTGCTTGTTATACTTGAAATTATTTTCAACAATAATGGATTTAATCCGGACTTTGTGAGAAAGATCTCTACCATACTGATCTCACTCGTTCCACAGGGCCTTGTACTAATGGCTACTGTTACATTTGCTATAGGTGTGTACAGAATAAGCAAGCTCGGAGCTATTGTCCAAAAGCTTAATGCTATTGAATCATTTTCCAATGTAAAAATTGTTTGCACAGATAAGACGGGCACGCTCACGCAAAATAAACTGAGTGTGCATAAGATCAGTAAATTTGAAAATAAATATACTGAAGATGACATAAAGAAACTTATAGGGACGTATGCAAAATTAACGAGTGACAAAAACGCAACTATCAATGCGATCAATATTTTTGAAAGTGATGTCGAGTATAAATTTAATGACGAGTTTCCATTCAGTTCTGAAAGAAAGATGAGCATGATAAGCGCTAAAAAGGGAAATGAAAATGTTATTTTCATTTTTGGAGCCTACGATATATTAACCAATAAATTATCTGACGATCAGAAATTACATTCAAAAAAAATATTCGAAGAAAATAATCTGAGTGTTTACAGGAATGTGCTTTTTGGCAAGCTGATGACGGATAAAACAATTGAAGAGATCAAAGCTACACTTGATCAGATCAACATCGATCCGCTGTGCATAATATCTATTAAAGACCTCATCAGAGAGGATGTATTTGAGGCTATTAAACTTTTTGATGAGAATGATATTAAAATTAAGATCTTATCAGGAGATTCTTCAAAATCAATTCAGGAAGTTGCAAGAGAAATAGGATGGAGTATTAAAGACAGCGATATGATCTCCGGGGACGAACTTGAAAAGATCAATGATAATGATCTTGCGAAAACTGTTTTAAACCATACTATCTTCTCGAGGCTTAAACCGGAGCACAAACTTAGGATCATTAAGGCATTAAAGAAAGAAAAGATTTATACGGCAATGATCGGCGACGGGGTTAATGATCTGCCGGCAATTAAAGAATCGGATATGGGGATAGCGATGGAAGAAGGAAGCAGCATTACAAAGGAAGTTGCTGACATAGTCTTATTAAAAAATAAATTCTCGTTGCTTCCGCAGATTTTTGATGAGGGCAATAAGATCGTAACTACAGTCAAATCGATCGGCAAGCTTTTCATAACCAAGAACTTTTTTGTTATTTATATAACTTTGATGTCACTTTTCTTTCTGCTTGACTTTCCGCTCACTCCGCGAAGGGTTTCACTTATTAATATTTTTGGTATCGGGCTGCCTGCATTTATGATAACATTAAAGAATATGGATATTTCAAAGACCAAAGATTTTATGAAAGATCTTTTTTCCTTTGTAATATTATCAGCTTTTGTAATTGTTGCCGCGGGTTATTCAGGAATATATATTATTCAGAAGTATTATTCTGTTTCTGAGAAAGATGTACAAATGGTGATGCTTACGATCATGATAATTACAAACATCGCAAATTATTTTTCAATAACCCTTACCAAAAAAGAAAACCTGAAAAATAAGATCACATATATTGTATATGGATTAATTATTCTTTTATTGTATATTTTCTTTGCAGCAACAAGCATTGACACAGGCATCATACATTTGATCAAGAAATTTTATGAAATAGATTTTGTAAGATCCGAATTATGGCCGTT
>JBDSYA010000254.1:0-4589 GCA_039925865.1 Ignavibacteria bacterium | reverse complement strand
TGATGGCAACAGACGGCTCTCTCATTGGTGAAATTAAATCACTTCATTTAAAAGAAACTACTAAAGAAGAATTTTTACTTTCTGCTGAATTAACGGATGATTGGTTTTATGAAGTAAAATGGATCCGTCAAAACTCTGAACGTTTGGAAAATAGTTCGGACTTTATTCCTTCGATAGAAAAGCCTGCAAATAAAAACGAAGTTGCGATTTCTGAAGTTAAATTAGAAAATTACAAGAGAGGTATTGATGAACTCGAATCCGTTAGTTTGTCATTTATTATTAAAGCTTTAAATGATCTCGGAGTAAATACTAATTCAGGAAATAAATTTTCCTGGGAGCAGCTAAATATTTCAGACAGACAATCTAAATTATTTAAAAGACTGATTGAAATTCTGACACTTAATAAAATAATAATATCTTCAGGAGATGATTATGAGTTTATCCGAAATTATGAAATTAAGAATGCCGACAAAAACTTACTTGATCTGAAGTACCCTGAAATTCATGCCGAGCTAGCTTTGCTTTTCAATTGCGGCGAAAGTCTTTCAGAGGTTCTGTCCGGAAAGATAGATCCGCTTCAGTTATTATTTCCAAACGGTGATATGAGTTTAACAACTGAACTTTATCAGAATTCTCCGGGCTTTGAATACATGAACAATTCAATTCATGAAATTATTGAAAGAGCAGTTAAACATTTACCGGAAAACAGGAAGCTCAAAATTTTAGAGATCGGCGCAGGGACAGGAAGCACAACAGCAAATTTATTACCAATACTTTCGCAGCAACAAACTGAATACACATTCACAGATATATCACCTGTATTTTTTACAAATGCCAAAGAAAAATTTAACAGTTACAATTTTATTGATTATAGAGTTCTTAATGTTGAGGAAAACCCCGTCTCGCAAGGTTTTGCCTCAATGGGATATGATATAATCATTGCTTCAAATGTAATTCATGCAACACAGGATCTTACAATTGCCGCTAAGAATATTTTAAGCCTGTTAAATTCTAACGGACTTTTAATTTTAAATGAAGTTACGGAAAAACGAAACTGGATAGATCTGACATTTGGTCTGACGGAAGGCTGGTGGAAGTTTAAAGATTTTAGTTTGAGGAAATCTTATCCTTTATTAAACATAGATGAGTGGAAGGTTTTTTTGAAAAATCAGGGGTATGAATTTGTAAAAACTTTTTCGCCATTAAATAAAGCAGAGAATTCATTAACAGGACAATCGATCATAACAGCAAGGTCTCCTGATTTACAATTGTCTAAAATTTCCGATGATCATCTGATTATTTTTGCCGAAAAGAAAACAGGAAAAAATATTTCAAAATATTTACGGTCTGTAAAACAACCGCACACACTTGTGATCGAAGATGATGCGTTTGAGAAAATCACTGACACAGAATTCAAAATTGATTCAAAAAGTAAAAGTGATTGTAAGGCTGTACTTAGTGAAATTTCAAAAGATAAATCTCTTAATGCCAGGATAGTGCTTATAAGCACTCACAAAAAATCTGTTAAAAATGATGATGTAAAAATAACTACTGAAGCTTTTTGTTTGAGGATATTAAATTTGATCCAGTCTATTGGAGATACCGTTTTTAATAAAACACCTTCATTATATCTGGTGACAGAAGATGCACAATTTGTAATTGAGAATGATAATGTCGATGGCCTTATGAATTCTCCTGTCTGGGGAATGGCAAAAGTTATTTCAATGGAGCATCCGGAGATGAGATGTAAGAGAATTGATATCGATTCAACAGATGATTATAAATATTTGATCAATGAAGTAAACTCTGATTCGGATGAAGATCAGATCGCTTTCAGAAACGGTGAGCGTTTTGTTGCAAGACTGAAAAGAGAAAATTCAACTAAAAATAATTCTTTACAGATTGATGATAAAGCTTCTTATTTAATTACAGGCGGGTTTGGAGGTTTGGGGCTGTTAACTGCAAAGTGGCTCGCTGAAAAGGGCGCAAAGCATTTGATACTAACCGGCAGAAGTGAAATTTCAGAATCTACAAAACTAATTGTTAAGGAGATCGAATCAGCAGGAGTAAAAATTGAAATCCATAGATCTGATGTATCTGATAAAAAAGATCTGGAAAAAGTTTTAAAGCATATAAGCAAGGGAAGTCATCCTTTAAAAGGAATAATTCATTCGGCCGGAGTTTTAGATGACGGTGTTTTAATGAATCAGACAAAAGAGAAATTCGAAAAAGTATTATTTCCTAAAGTTTTGGGTTCATGGAATCTGCATGAACTTACCAAAAAAATTAAACTTGAATTTTTTGTTATGTATTCATCTGTTGCTTCAATGCTCGGATCAGCAGGTCAGGCAAATCATTCTGCAGCAAATGCCTTTATGGATTCGCTTGCTCATTACCGCAGAGCAAAGGGATTGGCGGCACAAAGTATAAACTGGGGTGTATGGTCTGAGATAGGTTCCGCAGCGGCTATTGGAGCGGATAAGCAGGAAAAAATTTCAGGCATTGGAATAATTGATCCTCATCAGGGAATTCAAGCTTTGGAAAAAGTAATGATGACTGATAAGGCACAGATCGGTGTTGTCCCTATTGACTGGAATAAATTCAGCGAAATATTCAGGCATCCTTTTATCAATGAATTAACAGAGCATTCAGAAAATGAAGATGCTTTCTTTCATGAGAAAAAAGATTTTATTTCACGGATAAAGAATTCAAATGAAGAAGAACATATAAAACTTCTTACGGAATATTTTCAGAACCTTATCTCCGGAATTATGGGAATGGAACCGGAAGAACTTGAGATCGAAATTCCCCTTAACATGATGGGTCTCGATTCATTAATGGCGATCGAGCTTAAGAACAAAGTTAACATTGAGCTGGGTGTTGATCTGAACCTTGTCAGGTATATGGAAGAAACTAACATTCTTCAGCTTGCAATTGAATTAAAAGAACAACTCCCGAAAATTTTAAATAAGAAAACTACAAATGAAGCAGATGCTAAAATCACAGAGAGCAACCGTACAGATGAGAAAACAAGAGATCTTCTCGGTAATCTGGATAATTTATCTGAAGAAGAATTAGAGCAGCTGTTAAATGAAATGAAATAAAATACGAGAGCTAAAAAACTGGACAATAACACAATCATATCAAATTTATCTGCACCGGAAAAACTTGCGCTGCTTAAAAAGCAATTATTAGAAAAGGCTAACAAAGATAATCAGGTTTATCCGCTTTCGTACGGACAGAAAGCATTGTATTTTCTATACTTGAATTCACCTGAAAGCGCTTCTTATAATGTAGCATTTACTGTTAAGATAGTTTCAAAGCTTAATGAAGATGCTTTGAGAAAAGCATTTCAAAAGCTGATCGATAATAATGAATCCCTTCGTACAACTTATTATATAAGAGATGGAGAGCCGGTGCAGGAAGTTCACGGATACAAGGAGATCTTTTTTGAAATAACAGATGCACAAGATCTTGCTGATGAAGATCTGAAAAATAAAGTTGAAGCAGTTTACAAAGTACCTTTTAATCTTGAGAAGGGTCCGGTCTTTAAAGTTCATCTCTTCAGAACTAACGAAGACAATTTTGTTATGCTTATCAAAATGCATCACATATGCAGTGATGGCTGGTCAATCGGTATAATGCTCAATCAGCTGAAACAATTTTATGAAGATGAGATAAGCGGAATTAAGACTTTTGTTTCAGAGTCAAAAAATTATTCTGAATATATAAAAAATCAGAAAGCTCTTATTGACAGTGAAGGAGGGATGAAGCTTTGGTCGTACTGGAAGAACGAATTGAATAATGAAATCCCCATACTTGATCTTCCTGTTGATCTGACAAGGCCGGCGATACAAAAATACAACGGGTCAACTGAATATTTTTTTCTTGATAAAGACGCTGTCGATAAATTAAAAAAATTATCTCAAGCTGAAGGAACAACATTGTTCGTCAGCCTTCTTACTGCTTTTCAGATCCTCATACATAAATACAGCGGACAGGATGAAATATTAACAGGTACTCCTACTGCGGGAAGGAATAAAGCAGAATTTGAAAAGATCGTGGGATATTTTATTAACCCCGTTGTTATTCGCGGACATTACAATGATGACAAAAGTTTTAAAGATGTATTAAGAGAGATAAAGCAAAAAGTTTTAGGCGCAATTGCTCATCAGGATTTTCCTTTTCAATTAATTGTTGAAAGACTTTTAAAAAAACGCGATCCAAGCAGAAGTCCGATTTTTCAGACTTTCTTTGGCCTTCAGAAAGTTCCTAAAGGAAAAGAAATACAGGAGCTTGTTGTCCCCGGAAACACAGGCGCGAGGGTCAATTGGAGAAGCCTTGAACTTGAATCTTTTGATATTGCTCAGCAGGAAGGCCAGTTTGATCTTATTATGGAATTTTTCGAAGGTGATAATCTTTTTACAGGTGTTATAAAATACAACTCTGATCTGTTTTATCATGAAAGAATTAAAAGAATGTGCGGCCATTTTAAAGAACTATTAAATTCAATACTGGATAACCCGGAGTATAAAATTTCAGAACTTCAAATTTTATCAGGCGACGAAAATAAATTCCTGTTATCAGAT
>JBDSYA010000253.1:0-8494 GCA_039925865.1 Ignavibacteria bacterium | reverse complement strand
CTCCCGCATATCCGTAAATTTTAAATTTAGCTTTTGGATTAATGTAAAAAATAAAGGAAAGATTTGTCCTGAATAACTTATCGACCCCATAATTGATGTTAGTTTCCTTTTGATAAACGCTATTGTATTTACCTGCAATGACTAATCGTATAGCTGTAGTTGAAGTATTATGCCTCTTTATTGAAAAAGAAGCGCCGTCAAATTCATTTAATGTGAATTTGTTTGATATTCCGAACTGCAATGCCCAACTTCCTTTTTTAAGTGAAGTATCATGTACTCTATTTGTAGAATCAATTTTATCAATAATAATATTTTGTTCCATTGAATATAAATCATCACTCAACGAAATAAGTATTATTAAATAAAAAATTATTTTCAAATGTAAATTAATCAATAAGTAATTTTAATAATCAGGTGCAAACAAAAATGTCAGTATTTAATAAAAAAGGTAATACAATTTAGTTGTATTACCTTTATAAAAAAATATTTAAGCAAATACTTGTATTATTTCTTTCCGCCTAAAAGTCCGCCGAGCATATCCATCAAGCCTCCGCCGGAGCCCTGATTATTATCATCTTTTTTACCGGAGAAAAATCCCATGACATCATCCACTATACTGCCGTCTCCGTTTTGATCAAGGAAAGAAGCAAATCCCTGAGATCCCTGCGGATTATTGTCGCGTCTTTTTGTAAGATAACCCATGATTAAAGGAGCCAGCATTGGAATAATTTTTGCAGCTGTACTTCCGTCTAAATTAAATTTTTTCGATAAAACATCTGTCACCTGTGAGCCTGAATTACCAATAAGCCCGCCAAGATTAGTATCAAAGTTATCAGTATTGGAAACCTGATCAACATGCTTGTCAACATTATCAAGCACATCAGGATCTCCATACTTATCCAGTATATGATCAACTCTCTCCTGACCGCCATTATCTTCACTCTGTTTTTTCAGTCCACCAAGGATCATTGGAGCTAAAACTGGGATTGCCTGAGTAATAATGTTTGGATCTATTCCAAGTGTATTACCGATCTTATCGGCAGCGCCGCCGCCGATATTGTTCATTAGATCACTAAAAAAATCTGACATAATTGCTGCTCCTCTATTTTATTTTTTAAAAAAAGTTTTTGCGTTTTCAATTTTACCGATTGCTATATGTCTTTTGCGCATCGAAAGCCTGCTATCATCCATCTTTCGTGAGTCTTAAAAAAATTTCGATAAGTATTTCTTGTGGAAATTCCTTCAGTACCGAAGGAACCGCCACGAAGAACTTTCTGATTGTTGAACCATTTGTCATTATATTCAGCAAATCCAGACTTGAATCCGGGATAAGCCATAAATTCAGATGATGTCCATTCCCAATTATCACCAACCATCTGCTGACATCCATAATAACTTTTATATTTTTCATAAGAACCAATCTTGGCCGGACCCCATAATTGTGAATTTAACAGATTTGAATTATTTTCATTTGGCAGTTCATCACCCCAGGGATAAAGTCTTTTAAAATTTTTATCTTCATCAAATGAAGCTGCTTTCTCCCACTCAGCCTCTGAAGGTAATCGTTTACCTGCCCACCTTGCATAAGCATAAGCTTCAAAATAACTGACGTGAATGACAGGTTCATCGGCAACTTCTTTAAGATTTTTTTCACCTCTGAAATCAATTTTGATCCATTCATTGTTATCAGCTTTCTGCCAGTATAAAGGAGCACTCCAGTTGTTTTGCTTAACATGTTCCCATCCTTCTGAGAGCCAGTATTCATAATTTTTGTAACCACCATCAATTATAAATTCTATAAAATCTCCATTAGTGACGGGAAATATATCTATGTAATAATCTTCAAGATAAACTTTATGAAGAGGCATTTCTATATCATAGGCGAAAGTATCTTTAAAATGTATTTTATCAAAACCCAATTCGAAAACGCCGCCGCCTATCTTTACCATATCTTTTTTTAAATCTGAATCAGTAATTGGAGGAGCATTATTTTTTTTTATTAATGGATGATATTTATCCGCAAGCAAATGCTGGAGATCATAAACCATTAATTCCTGATGCTGATACTCGTGATGAAAACCAAGATGAAAAAGTTGGACAAGTTCGTTATTCAATGCTCCGTTTGCAGATCTTAAAAATTTATAAACTTCACCGTTTACCCAGTTAAAATAATTCAGCGTTTCCCGGACTGTTGGCCGCGAAATTGTACCCCGCTTAGATTTATTGAATAGCTCTCCGAAGGAAAGATAGTATGAGTTAAAATAAAAATCATAATTTTCTTTGTAAGGTTTATAGCCTGTGTAGTATTTCCTCAAGAGCTGGTCGTAGAACCATGAAAGATGGCCGATATGCCAGCGTGGCGGGCTCATGAACGCATCAGTTTGAACGACATAATCCTCTATCTCTAGCGGTGAAACTATAGTAATGGTTTGGTTGCGAACCCTGATAAAATTATCAAATAATGTATTTCCTTTTTCAAAATCTGTAGTAGCTTTTAACTCCGTGAGAATATTGGTATTATTCATGGTTTGAAAATGTGCAGTATTATAATAAGATTTCATTTTATAAATTCTAATTTAGAAAAGAAACATAGAAAATAATTTGATTAATCCGGTAAGGTTTGAAAATATTTCAAAAGAATATTCCGGAAAGAAAATACTTGATAATATCAATTTTCAAATCGAAGAAAATAAGATCACTTCTATAATAGGCAGAAGCGGCAGCGGAAAGTCTACAATCCTTAAAACCATTAACGGACTCATTAAACCATCAGGCGGTAAAGTAATTGTGTTTGATGAAGCGATCGATTACAGTCACATTAATGAACTTCGTTTGAAGATTGGATATTCTGTTCAGGGAACAGGTTTGTTTCCGCACATGAATGTAAATGATAATATCATCATTCTTGCAAGACTTCAAAAGCAATGGAGCATAAATAAAATAAATGAACGCACTGAGCATTTGATGAAGCTGGTCAGCCTTCCTGAGAATTTCAAAACAAAGTATCCTTATCAATTGTCCGGCGGCGAACAGCAAAGGGTGGGCATTTGCAGGGCTATGATGCTTAATCCACGGATCTTTTTACTTGATGAAGCCTTTGGTGCACTTGATCCGACAACGAAAAATGAAATTCATAAAGAGCTTTTAAATATTCAGAAAACAGAACCGAGAACTATTGTAATCGTAACTCATGATCTTCGTGAAGCTTTTAAACTTGCTGATAAAATAATAATAATAGATAAGGGTATTATTCAACAGACCGGTACAAAAAAAGAAATTCAAAATTCACCTGCAAATGATTTTGTAAAATATTTTATCAGTTCACAGTTTGAATAAAAACATTTTTGTCATTTTTCGAATGGGAAATCCAATGAGAAATCTGCGGTAAAATAAAAATAAAATTTTGAAAAAGATAATTTCTATATTTATTTTATTTCTTTTCTCATCCGTTCACTCACAAACTATCACTGTCGGCGCAAAGCATTTTAATGAAGGTTATATACTAAGTGAAATACTTTCCCGTTTATTTGAAAGTGAAGGTTATACGGTGGATAGAAAATTTAATCTTGGCGGTACTTTGGTCTGTTACGAGGCATTGGTTAACCGTGGCATTGACATATACCCGGAGTATACGGGCACTATTTCAGAAGCGATTTTAAAAACAAACGAGAAAATTTCTTTTGATGAATTAAAAGAAAGGCTGAAAAGTATTAACCTGGAAATTTCAAATGAATATGGCTTCAATAATACTTATGCATTTGCGCTTAAAAAGGAACAGGCACAAAGTTTAAACTTAACTACAATTTCCGATCTGAAAGCTCATCCTCAGCTAAAATTAGGCCTGAGTTATGAATTTTTAAATCGCGAAGACGGTTGGAAAAATCTCTCAAAAATATATGAACTCCCGCAAACACCTGTTGGCCTTGAGCACGGGCTTGCCTATAAAGCAATTGAAGACGGTCAGATAGAACTGACAGACGCTTATTCTACAGATGGGGAAATACCTGAGTATTCATTAACCATCCTAAAAGATGACAAAAATTTTTTCCCGAAATACTCTGCAGTTTCATTTTACAGGACTGATGCAGATAAAAAGATGAAAGAAATTGTAGGAAGGATCTCCGGAAAAATTTCAGAAACCGAAATGCAGGATATGAATGAAGAAGTTTTATATGAGAATAAAAATTTTGCAGAGGTTGCTGATAATTTTTTAAGAAAAAAAAATCTCATTGCAAATAATATTTCACAGTCCGATGTAAAGGTAAGCATGATCTCGGAAATCATTCCTAAGGCGCTTCAGCATTTAAAGATCACATTCATATCATTGCTGCTCGCAATCTTAGTTGCTGTGCCGCTTGGTATTTTGCTTTACTTCTATTCCTCTGCCTCAAAACCCGTAATTTACATTGCCGGATTACTACAAACTATTCCTTCAATTGCTTTGCTTGCTTTTATGATACCTTTATTTGGGATCGGAGTAATTCCCGCGATCATCGCACTTTTTCTATATGGCCTTTTACCGATTTTAAGGAATACAACCATTGCACTGTTCACCGTTGATCCGCTGCTTAAGGAAGTGGCTGAAGGTATAGGTCTTACAAGAATGCAAAAGCTTATAAACATTGAGCTGCCGTTATCTATGCCGACAATAATTGCGGGCATCAGGACTGCCGCTGTTATAAATATAGGGACAGCTACTTTAGCAGCATTCATTGGAGCGGGAGGTCTTGGTGAATTTATAGTGACGGGACTTGCACTTAACAACACAAAATTAATTCTAATGGGAGCAGTGCCGGCTGCAATTCTTGCAATACTTACGGAAATTGTTTTTGAAATTGCAGAAAGAATTATTATTCCTAAACACCTTCAAAATAGGATTAGCAGTTAATTATTTTTTAATGAGATTTTTTTCTGATCTTCTGAGATCATCGATAATATCTTCAGGGATCGGGTATCCTTCTTCAAATCTTAAAAATGCAACATGCAGGTGTGTTTTTCCTGAAGGCGCAATTGCTTTTCTTCCTGTCCGTCCCACCTCACCGATCTTATCACCGGCATTAACAATATCACCCGGCCTGACATTTACATTTGAAAGGTGAGAATAATAAAATAATCCGTTATTGTTAACGTCGAATATTTTAACGTACTTTCCTCCGCGAAGTAATGAACCGGGCTCCCATGTTGAATCAGTTGCCACTACAACTCCGCTTGACATACTTACTACATCTACAGGACTCAGTGTTATATCATCAAAAAGATCTTTGTTGCTGTCAAGTATCATTATATCATGAGCCGGATGACCTTTAGTGTTGCTGCCCTGGAAATAATCATACTTATCTTCACGATAGTCATTGCCCTTTTCCCTGTAGTAAATTGAAGTGAAATTTTTTAAGGGAAAAACCCAGTTTTGACGGGCAACTGTTATACCGTTATTTTTATAAAAATATTTTTTTAACAAAGGCTCATACGAATACATTAACTCTATAGCTTCATCTTCATCAATTGTAGAATTAATTATCTTATCATCTAAGGCATCCCATTTATCACCAATGACGGCAGACTGTGAAAATGAATTTGAAATAAAAACTATTGTATAAAATAAACCAATTAGTAATTTCACGCACATACAATTTCGATTTTAAAATCCAAAAAAATTTTAACGTTTTTTATTTGCCATGGAATTCAAAGCACTTCCATTCATAAACCAGTCTATCTGCTGCTCATTAAAAGTTTGATTCAGCATTACATTCTCTGTCGAACTATCGCTGTGCTTAAGAATCATTTTTATTTGTTCACCCGGTTTCAGATTGCTGATGTCAATATCAACTCTATCATCTTCCCTGACTTTATCATAATCCTCAGGATCATTAAATGTCAATGGCAGCATTCCCTGTTTTTTTAGATTTGTTTCATGAATGCGGGCAAATGATTTAACTATAATTGCTTTCCCGCCCAGATAGCGTGGCTCCATAGCCGCATGTTCTCTTGATGAACCTTCTCCGTAATTCTCTTCTCCTACCACTACCCAGCCGATCTTCTTATCTTTGTAATGACGCGCGGCTTTAGGAATCTCTTCATAATTTCCCGTAAGATGGTTTTTTACATGATTAACTTTATCATTAAAATAATTCACAGCGCCAATGAACATATTGTTTGAGATATTATCCAGATGTCCCCTGTACTTCAGCCACGGACCGGCCATAGAAATATGATCCGTAGTACATTTGCCTTTCACTTTTAAAAGTACATAAAGATCTTTGTAATCTTCACTCTTGTTTGGAGAAAAAGGTTCAAGCTTTTCCAGACGCTGACTTTCGGGATCAATGATAACTTCTACATCTGAACTGTCTTTTGCAGGAGCTACATAACCTTCTTCGCCTTTTAAAAATCCATGCTCAGGAAGTTCATTGCCTGTTGGAGTATCAAGTTTTATCATTTCACCTTTTTCATTGGCAATTGAATCCGTAAGCGGATTGAAAGTCAGCTTACCTGCAAATGCAAATGCTGTTACAATTTCCGGTGAAGCCACAAATGAGTGAGTAGCAGAATTTCCGTCATTTCGTTTTGAAAAATTTCTGTTATAAGAAGTGATAATTGAATTTTTTTCACCTTCCTGAACGTCATGGCGCTTCCATTGACCAATACAGGGTCCGCAGGCATTTGCCAATACAAGTCCCCCTACAGCTTCAAATGATTCCAGCTGTCCGTCTCTTTCAATGGTTGCGCGAATCTGCTCTGAACCTGGAGTAATTGTAAACTCAGAAATTACTTTTATTCCTTTTGCAATGGCTTGCCGGGCAACCGAAGCCGACCTTTCCATATCTTCATATGAAGAGTTTGTACAGCTTCCTATTAAAGCGACTTTTAAAGTTTCAGGATAATTATTCTGGATCACCGCATCCTTAAATTTTGAAATAGGCCATGCAAGGTCAGGAGTATATGGACCGTTAACATGAGGCTCAAGCTCCGATAAATTTATTTCAATTATCTGGTCATAATGTGCTTCACTTCCTTCATCCGCTTTTAAATAATCCCTGATCGAGTTAGCAAGTTCACCGATGTCAGCTCTTTCAGTTGCCTTTAGATAATTATACATTTTTTCATCATAAGGAAACAGAGATGTTGTAGCTCCGATCTCCGCACCCATATTACAAATTGTGCCTTTACCTGTGCAGGAAATTGAAGCCGCTCCTTCTCCAAAATATTCAATAATCGATCCGGTACCTCCTTTCACTGTAAGAATACCTGAAAGATTAAGGATCACATCTTTTGGAGAAGTCCATCCGCTGAGTTTGCCAGTTAACTTCACACCTATAATTTTTGGAAATTTTAATTCCCACGGCATTCCAGCCATCACGTCAACTGCATCAGCGCCGCCAACACCTATCGCGATCATTCCAAGTCCGCCTGCGTTTGGTGTGTGTGAATCGGTTCCTATCATCATACCTCCGGGAAATGCATAATTCTCAAGAACCACCTGATGAATTATTCCAGCACCGGGCTTCCAAAATCCAATTCCGTATTTATTTGAAACGCTTGATAAAAAAGAATAAACTTCTTTATTATCACCGAATGCTCTCAACAAATCATTCTTTGCACCAACTTCTGCTTCTATCAAATGGTCACAATGAACGGTGGTAGGGACAGCAACTTTTGGAATTCCTGCCGACATAAATTGAAGCAAAGCCATCTGCGCAGTGGCATCCTGCATCGCGACCCTGTCAGGTCTGAAATTTGCAAAGACCTTCCCTCTTTCAAAAGGTTTAGCCGGCATTTCCCATAAATGTGCGTAAAGGATTTTTTCGGTAAAAGTCATCGGGCGGTCAAGGATCTTTTTCGCATCTTCAACTTTTGATTTGAAGTTATTGTAAACGGTTTTAATTAGGTCAAGATCGAAGATCATTAATTTAATTTCTCCTATTTTATATAAATGGATTAAGTATTTTTATTTTATTTTCAATTATTTGCCTGTGAGTTAAATCTTCTGAATATACAATATCACAGCTATATTCGGATGCAGAAGCTATCATTAAAGAATCATAATAAGAATATTTGTAAACTCTTTTGAGATCAATAGCATCATATATAGTTGACAGAGTAACAGGTTTAATATCAAATCTTTTTTTAAATAAATTTATCAAATTGGTAATTTCTATTTCATTAAAATTTAACTTTTTAAAACAAACATTTGTAAATTCATTTATTATCTGCATACTGATAATTATTCCATTCGTTGAATAAATTAGACCCTTGGCAATTTCTTGTTTCTGAATTTCATCTCCAATATAGTAAATTAAGATATTTGTATCTAAAAAGTACCTATCGCTCATTAGCTTCGTCACGATTGAATTTAAAATCTTTGGGTAATTTTACTCTATACTTTTTTATTTCTTCTTCCATTACTTTGAAGTCTTATAGATCATCTGTCGATTTATAGATTTCAGATGTATTGATAATTGTTATATTTTCTTCCCCTAAAAACTCTATAATCTTA
>JBDSYA010000252.1:0-5169 GCA_039925865.1 Ignavibacteria bacterium | reverse complement strand
GAATTACAGTTTCGAACGGAAGACTTAATGTAAACAAGCTTCTGCAAAAAGTTAAAGTTTCAAATGTTCCAGTGCTGAATGCATTCTCTCTTAGAACTCCGAATGCAGGAAGTACACTGACTTCATTTCCAATGGGAACAACTCAATATAACATTACATGGGATACCTCTGCAACCGGCGCTACATACAGGTTTGTTTTCGGAAATCCTACAACAACACCTAGAAAAATTTCACTAACTTCAGGAATTAATTCTTTGACTTTAAGTTCAGGTCAGCTTGATAATATACTTGCAGGTATTGGAGTAAATCCCGGAGATTCGATTGTCGGACAATGGGACATATGGACATACAGAGTTCTGCCCGTTAATGATTCTTTAAAATCAAATAACGGACCGAGATCATTAACTTTTAGAAGAGGCATACCAGTTTTATCAGCCTTTAATTTATTATCTCCGCCAAACGGAACAACAATTACAACTTCAACTTTCAATACTTCATCAGTTAATATTAGCTGGTCACGATCAGGCCAGGGAGTATCTTACAAGTGGAAATTCGGAAGTCCGGCACTTACAAATGTTAGATTAAGTTTATCTTCAAACAATTCCGGATTCGATTCACTTTTGACTATTTCAAATAGTTCACTTGATGCATTACTGTCAGGGATCGGATTGAATGCAGGAGATTCATTAGTCGGACAATGGTCTGTATGGGCTTATAACGGTAGTGATTCTGTAAAAGCAGCGCAGACTTTTGCGATGACTTTAAAGAGACAGTCCAAAGGAGATGTAATTGTAGTGTATGATTCAACCATTACTGCCTGCAGATCTTCAAGAGATTCTGTTGTCAATAATCTCAGCACTTTTGGAATTACCTTTGATCTTTATAACAGGAAAGGAAATACAGGTACAGCTTCAATTTCTTACAGAGGATATAAAAAAGTGATTCTTTTAGGAGAAGGCACATCAGTCATGTCAAACGTGGTCAAAGATTCAGTAAAATCTTATCTTGCTTCAGGTGGAAATACAATTTCTACAAAGTCCAAACTTATAATTATAGCAGAAGACATTGGATATCATCTTGACAGAACAGCATCAACATTTTACGACTCGTCTTTTGCAAGGAGTTCTTTAGGCTTTGATTTTATATCTGACAGGCCGGGATCATCAGGCAACAGAGGGATTGTAGGAGTTTCAATTAATTCCGGAATTGCTGACAGTACTGTAGGTCCATGGCCTGATGTATTAAGAAAGACTGCTTCTGTGCCAACATCACAACTTTATAATCTTTACAAATTCAGATTGTTCCCTGATTCAATGAATGCTGTGGGAAGGCTTACAACTACTTACAATGTTGCGGTCATTGGCGTTGATCTGGAATCTATGAGATCTACGACGGGCTCAAGTGCAGGATCACCGGCGAAGCGAATAGTTGACGGCGGAATTAAATTTGTTGATGAAATATCTACTTCGATTTCAAACAGTGGTTTAAGTATTCCTGTAGAATTTTCTTTATCTCAAAATTATCCAAATCCATTTAATCCAACTACAAAAATAAATTACGAAGTACCTTTTGCAAATCAGGTTATACTCAAAGTTTATGATCTGCTTGGAAAAGAGGTTATGACATTAGTTAATGATAAACAACCGGCCGGAAGATATGAAGTTCAGTTTGACGGAACTGCTTTGTCAAGCGGCGCTTACTTCTACAGACTCGAAGCAGGTGATTTCAAAAGTATAAAGAGAATGATATTAATAAAATAAAAATTAAAAATATTTAAAAAAAAAGAGGGAGCAGCTTTTAAGTTGCTCCTTTTTTTATTTGTGAGTTAATCATCGGTTAATCCCGATTCAACAGTTCACCTACAATCTCCCAGATTTTTTCTTTGCGTTTGTTTAAAGAAAAATTTTCTGTAATTCTTTTTCTTCCAGATTTTCCGAGAGTTACCGGAGATTTTAATGCTTCAGCAAGTTTTGTAACAATCTCACTCAAATCTTTTTTATACACAATATAACCTGTATCCCCGATCACTCTTGGAATGCCATTGACATCTGACCCTACAGGAATGCATTCATACATCATAGCCTCACACAGGGAATTAGGCTGGCCTTCAAATAATGATAATTGCGCAAAGACCTTTGCCCTGTTATAGAAACCTCGAAGTTCATCCATATTCACAAAACTAATTAGTTTTACATTCGGCAAATCAGAATCTGACAGTTTTTTTATTTGATCTTCATTCAGACCTATTAATACAAATTCTGTATCTTTCATAATTTTAGCTGCTTCAATAAGCATGTCAAAACCTTTGCGTCTGAATTCATTCTCATTTGGAGAGTAACCGACACTTAAAACAAAATTTTCTTTTTGTACAGATTCATTTCGTCGGAAAACATTTTCATCAAAACCGGTATAGACAACAATAATCTTGTCTTTTAATTCGGGGATAAAATTCAGAATCCCGTCTTTAAGAGGTTTTTTTCCGGAAATGTCGGAATAGATATAATTATTTATGTTTTCTATCAATGAGTCATCGACTACAAGCAGTTTGTCAGCATTTTTGAGACTGAATCTCAGCATAAAGCTTCTGATCTTTTTCTTCAAACCTTTATTATTGAATGCTCCGCAGTCGATCTCCGGTATATTCGTTGCATCGTATCCGCCAATGGCTATTACAGATTTTTTCGCGAAAATTTTTCCTAACAGAATTGGAATGAAAGAGTGATAGTCCCCAAACCATATGTAAAAAAGTTTGATCTTACGAAGATGAAAAATTATATAAAAAAACTGATGAAGAAGGGAAAAGATAATTGATAAATTTTTTTTGATCCCGGAAGTATAAACAACTACATCATATTTTTCATTCAGCAGATCAATATCATTAAGAATAAATCCTGCGTTAGTGGAGAAGTGTTTGACAAATAATATTCCGGGGCGAGGCAATTTGAGAGGTTTGTCTAATTGAAAAAATACAAAATTAAATTTTTATTCCTGCTCTTGCCGAGGCATCGAGCCGGTTCATAAAAATTTTAACTTTGTTTTCACTGAAATACTGTTCAACAGCTTCCCGGGCACCCTTCCAGTAACCGTAATCGTCAATGATCAGGAAACCGTTTTTAGAAAGCAGCGGGTAGAGATTGACAAGTTCATGATACGTAGATTCATACCAATCAGTATCAAGCCGCAGTATTGAGATGTTTTCCGGCAGAGTTTCCGGAATAGTATCTTCTACTTTTCCTTTAACAAAAATCAATTTATCTTTTGGATAACCTGTTGAGCTCAGATTATTTTTTACTTCATCGATCGGGGAATAACACCATTCATTAATACTGCCTTTCATGCTGTCTGACCATTCGACTTCGGCATCTTCATTTTTATAACTGATATCTTTTTCGGTCGGAGCGCTCATACCTTCAAAGGTATCGTAAAGATAAATTTTTCTGTCTGTACTATTTAGTTTCATCAGTGTCAATGCAACCACCATTGTATTGCCGCCTTTCCAGACGCCGCATTCTATAAAGTCACCGGGAATATTATTTTCAATAACATATTTTACAGATCGGTATGTATAATATAAACTGTCGACACTTGTCATGGTATGCGCGATACATTTTTCCTTGATCTCTTTAAATTCGACATCAAGATCGGGATAAGGCATATCCATTTCAATTGAAAGGTATTGAAATTTCTTGAAGATCTTATTGCCAAGTTTATTATTGAGAATGGTTTTTCCGATACTTTTCAACATAAGTATTAAAATAAATTATTTCTTTTCTGCAGTTACGATATAATAAGCAGAGTCCCTTTCTTTCACTCTTAGAGGAGTGATCGCATCTTCGATTCGCATTTTAATCTGATATAAAAATGACACCGGATAGTATAATATTTTTAAAGGTTTAAAAACCTCTTTAACAAAAGAATGAAAGAATGTTAATCTCAATTGGGAAGTCAATGCAAGCTGTCCGAGTGAGGGTATAAAATCTTTAATATTAAAACCATACTTTTCAATCAATTTTCTTAATCCGTAAGATGTCCATCGCTGTACATCAACAGGAGCTGAATGAAATTGCCACGTGCCGTGAGTAGAAAGTATAAGTAACCCGCCTTTTTTCAAAACCCTGTTGCATTCACTGAGATAAAGCTCGACATTTTCAACATGTTCTAAAACCTGTGAAGACATAACAAGATCAAATTCTTCGTCATTAAGAGGAAGCCGGTCTTCTGGATTAATGTTGTGATCTGCATGAGGATTATTTCCAACATCAACTCCGATATATTCACTCTTGTATGGACGAAAAACATATTCATATGGCCTTACACCGCATCCGTAATCAAGAATTTTATATTTTTTATTTTTATCAAGATTTTTTAAAACAATATCTTCAAGTTTTTTTTTCAGTAAAGTAGAAGAATAATAATAAGTATCCCAAAAAGGCAGGTTTACAAAATCATGGGATTCTTTATCAAGTTTTTCACGATGGGACTTGTTCACCTAAACTTTTTTATAAAATATTTATTAAAAAAACCTTTGATACTTTCGATTTCTACCGGTTCAAAAAATTTGAAAATATATAATATAAATATGAATAAAAATATCAATATCGATTTGAAACCCAGGTCTATCGCTATATTCACAGACCTTAAAGCATAGGACAGGGCTACAATTGATATAAAAAGTGCTGACAGTAATATTACCTTATAAACCTCGAATTTTGTAAAAGAATAGCTCTTTGTTAAGTAATGGCCAAGCAGCAGCATTAAGATAAATGATAATACAGTGATCACTGCTGAAGCGTACATACCGAAATATTTAATAAAAATTATATTTGCCACAACGTTAAAAACAAGACACGATGCGATAATGTACAATATTGCATTTGTATTTCTTCTGTGATAAAAATCCAGTGAAGGGAAGAGAAATAATGCGACAAAACAATTTGAAAAAAGTATAAACGGAATAATATTTTCTGCGGGAAGCAGGGATTGATTTCTCACAAAAATTTTCAATACATAAGGAATAATAAAAGTTATTAGTAAAGAGATGAATATCATTGCAGAGAATAAATATGTTGAAGACTTGGTCATAAATCTTTTGAAATTATCATCATTGATCTTTTTCCAGAAGATAATATTAATGGCAAGAGTGAAAGGAGAAAGTATAAAAGCATTTGT
>JBDSYA010000251.1:0-4965 GCA_039925865.1 Ignavibacteria bacterium | reverse complement strand
CCCGGCTGCTTATGCCATTTAAGGATCGTTCCTTCCATTATCGATTCACCCATCTTAGGCATTACAATATCAACACTCATTTGATTTTTCTTTTAATTTTTTCTTATTTGATGATTTAAAATCTTTGAATAAAATATGCATATGGATAATTGCTTTCAATCCAAATTCAGAGATAGGTTTAATTAAATAAAATGTAGGACCTGATGATAATTAAAAATTTTTAACGGATTAAATCTAATTATATCAGCAAATTTAATTCAGAGTTTAAATTTAATTTTATAAAATACAGAATTACAAAGCTTTATCGACGTCAAACAAAGAACTTATGGATTTATTCTTGTTAGTTCTCCAGATTGATTCAGCAAAAATATCAGCAACGGAAACAACTTCAATCTTTTCCGATGTATGTGAGAGGGGAAGTGTATCAGCGACGAATAATTTTTTCAATGCAGATTCGTTTATTCTATTCAATGATTCTCCGGAAAACACAGAATGTGTACATGCGCCGTAAATTTCCTTTGCACCTTCATTTTTTAAAGCAGCTACGGCATTGACAAACGTACCTCCGGTATCAATAAGATCATCAATGATAAGAATGTTTTTGCCTTCGACTTCCCCGATGATATTCATGACTTCGGCAACATTCGGCTTGGGCCTTCTCTTATCAATAAGAATGAGATCGGCATGAAGTCTTTTGGCATAAGCTCTTGCCATTTTTATTCCACCAACATCAGGAGAAGCAACTGCTAAGTTAGGAATTTTCAGTTTTAGAAATTTTTTCATGAAAACGGCAGAGCCATAAAGGTGATCTACGGGAATGTCAAAAAAACCCTGGAGTTGTGATGCATGAAGATCCATCGTAATTACTCTGTCTGCACCCGCTTTAGTAATTAAGTTTGCCACAAGCTTTGCTGTAATCGAAACTCTTGGCTGATCTTTCCTGTCCTGCCTGGCATATCCAAAATACGGAATAACCGCATTGACTCTTCTTGCTGATGCACGTTTGGCTGCATCAATCATTATTAACAATTCCATCAGGTTATCAGCCGGTGGTATTGTTGACTGAATAATAAACACATCACTGCCGCGAATATTTTCATTATATTTGACCCAAATCTCACCGTCTGAAAAAGTTTTGATGCTGCATTTGCCAATACTAAGTTTAAGCTTTCTGGAAATTTGTTTGCCGAGATAGTGCGAGAAACGTCCTGCAAAGATTTTTAGGTCTGACATTAAGATTTAGTTTTGAAGAATTTCGAGGTATGCCAATTTATGAAAATATGCTTTAGAAATCAATTTAATATTCAGCTATTTCAATTAGTTAATTCGCGCTTTTGAATATTTATTTATAAATGAACAAAAAAAATATTGACATGTAAATACTAATATTTTTTAATCTTAGAAATGACTTCTTCAATAGAAATACCACCTTCAAATCTGCAGACAGTTTTATCAATGCCGCAATGGCTGTCACAGTAAAGTTTACTGATCTCAAGATTTACTGCCTTAGCTCCAACTGCGCCCCATAGAGCAGAACAATTCATTTTCCTGTGACAATATAAACCTATCGTACTAACATTTAGCGCAGACGCAATATGCAAAGGTCCTGTTGAAGAAGCTATCAGCAGATCCGCATTTGCAATAACAGAGATAAGGTCGCGCAGACATTTTATCTTTTCAACTGCGAAAATAATTCTTTCATCTTTCAAATTTTTCAATTCATTCTTAAATGGAGCTGTCATTTCCCTTGCTGTAACAATAATTACTGACCCGGGTCTTTCAGCTAAGATCTGATTTATTAATTGGAGATATTTTTTTTCGCTCCAGTTACCTGAAGATTTACCTGAGCCTGTATGAACAATTATTTTGAACGAATTTTCATAAGAAGAATTTTTGGAAAACATTTCGATTCCATAATTTCTTTCATCCTGAGTAATAAAAATCTCAGGTGTAATATTGTCTGCATTTATTCCGATTGCCCGGGCGAGATCCATACAATAATCAGCCTCGTGCCTCAACGGTATATAATTTTTCCTTGAGACACTTTTCATAAAAGTTATAACCTCATAAATCTTTCTGCCCACACCGATCCTGTTTTTTATTCCGGCAAAAAATAATTGATAGGCAGCTCTTTCTGTTGGCATTGTAAGAAGTGCGTCAGTAAATTTTTGTGTTTTTATTTTATCAATAACCTTGCGGAAGGTTTTTTTACTTAGTTCATCTGTTAACAATAAATCAAGATGTGGATTATTATAAAGTATTTCTGAAGTATTCGGAGTTGTTAATGTGGCAATAAATGCATCGGGATATTTATTTCTGATCTCTCTTATCATCGGTGTTATCATAACTACATCTCCAACTTTATCAGTTCTGACAATTAAAACCCTTTTCATTTATCAAAATAATTTAATCAAAATAATTTAATTTATAAATTAAAACTATATTATTAATATGTCAGGATTGACATGTGTGACATGCGTTATTCAACAGATGAGCAATTATATCTGTCAAGTTGTATTTAATGTGGCACAGTAAGTGCTTTGAATACCTGTATTCAAACAAAAAATCAAAATTACAAGCATGGAAGAAAATAGAAATTCGCCTAAGCCACCTTACCGTGAAATCAATGAAGAAAACGATAATTACCGTGAAAAGAATAAATTAACTATTCCGTTAGTTATCGCGGGAGTTGTGTTGTTATTGCTTATAATGTATTTTGCAATGTCAGGGGATTCTAACTATGACAGAGGTTTGAAATATCTAAAACAACAACAATACACAGAAGCATTGGTAGAATTTCAAAAAGTTGATACGGATGAAAAAGAATTTCGTATGGCCCAGTCAAAAATAAATTATATAAACGGATTATTAACTTATAAGGAAGGAAATTATCCGCAGTCTAAGCTTTATTTGACGAAGGTTGAACCTTCAGATGAATATTACCGCGAAGCAAGGCTTATGATTGATAAGATGGATCTTGCCAGTAAACAGGGCAATCTGGAATTACTGACTGAACAGTTGAAACAGGACAAAGATACTGTAATTATAAAAGAAAGAGTAATTGAAAAACAACCTGATAAAGTAGGAGGGGCTGAAACCCGCACGGATGATACAGAATCGATAAGAAAATACAGAACTGCATTGGAAAGCATCTCCGGCAAATTTGAAGCTTTATACCAAACTGCAAAATCTGCAAGCGTGCCCGTGAAAAAAGAATATGTGACAGATATGGATTCTTTATATTCGGAGTTTCAAAAATTTACAAGCGGCCAAAGTAGTGGAACAACTGAGCTAAGACAGCTTGCTAACTCATGGATGCAAAAAAGAATGTCACATATCAACAGACTAATAGCTGAAAATTCGGTAAGTGACACAAAGTCCACTATGGCATTAAAAGAAGAAGGCGACAAAGATTATAGATTACTACAATCAATGATAAGGAATAATTAATTTTTAAAAACATTAAGGGGGAAAAAAGAATTATGAACTTAACCAAAAAAATAAAATTAATCGCAATAAGCATGATCATGCTTTTTGCAATCAATGTAAGATCGCAAATTGGAACTGATCTAATCACAAATACTCCGGATAATGCTGCTCTGATAACACATAACATGCCTTCAGTATTGAAATCCGGACAGGTTTATCCGGTTACGATCACCATGAGAAACATAGGTTTAAATACATGGAAGATGCGTGATAATTATCAGCTTTCATTATTTACGGCGACAGATAATGTTTATCAGTCTGACGTTTGGGGTATAAGACATATAAATTTGCCGTATGATGTTTTACCAACGGAAACAGTTACATTTAATTTTGATATTTCTTCACCACGGGAAAGAGGAACATTTAATTCAAGATGGAGCATGTCTCACAATGGTGATTATTTTGGTGAAAAGACTACTGCAATGATCGAAATAGTTGATGGTGCAGATCTTCCGATCAATTACTACGATGTCAATAACAACGCTGAATATATCAATCAATCTATACCTTCAACCATGATGGCAGGTCAGACATATAAAATCTGGGTTAATATGAGAAACACAGGTAAGACAACCTGGAATTCTAATTCAGAAAATCTTACCGGGCAATACAGGCTGGGTTTCATCAGTGATCTTCAGGACGGAAATAAATATATTAATTTAAACGGATTGCCGGTATTGCTAAACAATCTGGTAGCCCCTGGTGAAAGTGGAATGTTTGAATTTACACTTACTGCGCCAATGCAGCCGGGATCGTATTATTTTCAAACAATGATGATGCAAAACAATTCTTCATTCGGACAAAAGTCTAACGGAGTTTGGGTTAATGTTGAAGGTGGAGGAAATAGTTCATCATTAAATAATTCAAGTTTTATAACGCAAAAAATTTCCAAGAAAATGACAGGCGGAAGAGAGTATAAAGTATCAGTTACAATGTCTAATAATGGACAAACCGCGTGGACAAAAGACAGATATGCGTTAGCTCTTGTTGATTCCAAAATGCTTCCGATAAGTTTTAATCCATGGGACCTTGGATATGTTGAAGTCCCTGAAACAGTTTTACCGGGTTCATTAGTAACTTTCGAATTTAATATTAAGGCTCCGACGAGTCCAAATTATTACCCGGTACAATTTAGTATAATGGAAAGCGGTCGACCTTTCGGAACTTCGACTCCCGTTGTTGACATTCTTGTAGAAAAAAGCAAATATTAACAGCAGAAGTTTTACTTACAAAGGCGAAGTCATTTTTGGCTTCGCCCTTTTTTTATAATTATTTTGATACAACCCCGGTTAAGAATGATACATTTCTTAACCATTTTTTTTCAACTAAAGTGAAAAAAGAATTCAGAATATTAAATATAAAATTCGTAATTTGTATGAACTGTATCATCGATAAATAAACTTTCAAATGATCAAAAAAAAATATCTGCTGATATTTTCCCTGGCAGTTGTAATCCTTTTTTTTAACGGATCTACA
>JBDSYA010000250.1:0-10981 GCA_039925865.1 Ignavibacteria bacterium | reverse complement strand
ACAAGGGATAATTGGCAGAAAAAGATATATCGGCATGATTTCTTATCCATTGAAAATTTCCGTTTATGTCATACTTTAGCAACACCGCCCCATAACCAACTGCGGCTCCGACAATATAAACATTTCCGTCCCCATCAACTTCAATGTCAGTTCCGTAATCCCAGGCGCCGCCGTCAAATGATCTCGTCCAGATAACTTTTCCATCAGGCGCATATTTTAATGTTACAATATTATAGTTAAGATTATTTATTTCACTGCCGCCGGTAACATATACATTATCCGAATCATCTATTGCTATACTGCTGTTAATATTATCTACACCATCTTCATATCTGTTAGCCCAAGACAATTCGCCTGCATTAGAATATTTCACTGTCATATAATCGTAGCGGTCTCCAATGCCATTCTTATTCATGTATCCGGCTGTAATAATATTATCTTTACTGTCAGCAACTGCGCCGCGCCACCTTGCTGCAATTGTCCCGGCAGGTTTAAAGGTTCTTGACCATACAGAATCTCCATTGTAAGAGTATTTCCTGATAAGAAATGAACTGTTTGCAAACTCCATTGAGGTTAAAAAATTATAATCAGCATCAAAAAAAACTCTTGCAAAACCTCTATACAATCCTGGATAAACATTCCAAAATAATTGACCCTTATTATTGTATTTCCAAAGTCTCGAACCTCCTAAAAAAATATTGCTTGAATCATCAAATAGAATATTTCCGGCTCCATTTTGATTACTTGGGAAAGGTGAAATTGTATCTGCAAAAGTTTGTATCCAGTTAATACTTCCTGTTTGTGTAAATTTAATAAACAGCATATCAATTCTACTCACAGGTCCCAATTTACTTCCAGTTAAATAGATGTTTCCAAAGTTGTCAGATAATATTTTTCCCGGCGTGCAATCTAACAGATTGTTAACCCATTCAAATTTTACCTGTGAGTATGATATGTAAAACGGGCAAGAAACAAATAACAATAAAAAATAAATAATTTTTTTCATTATTGACTCTCCAGCTTTACTAATACTGCTTCGGAAGGAATTCTTATTTCACCTGAGTTGCTTTGTGATTTATCTTTAATTGCAATCAGCATTATATAATTTATAAAATATAAATTTAGTTAGGATTTGAAGTAATATATTAATAATCTTGCATTACTTACTTTTTCGGAAAATTTTTAATTGAAAGTTACAATAGCATTCTGAGATCAGACTATAAGATTTGTAATTCAAATTAAATGCAATAATCCCACCAGTACAGTAAAAATATATAATTTACTGTCTAACTCACATTTCCAGCTTATAAAAAATATTTCGTTTGGTTATATTGACCGCGATGCCAAAAATAAAAACTAAATATGTATGCCAGTCATGCGGATACTCGTCGCTTCGCTGGAGCGGAAAATGTCCGGAATGCGAAACATGGAGCTCAATGGTCGAAGAAATAATTTCTGTCGATAAGAGGAAATCTAATAATGTTTCGATCAGAGTAAATGATGACAGCTACAAATTAATTTCTGATATATCTTCAGTAAACGAAGCAAGAGTTCAAACTAACATATCAGAATTAGACAGAGTGCTTGGCGGCGGCATTGTATCCGGTTCTGTCATATTGATCGGAGGTGACCCGGGAATCGGAAAGTCAACTCTAATGCTTGAAGTCGCGGAAAAAATCAGGGATAAAAAAATTCTTTATGTGAGTGGTGAAGAGTCCGCGAGCCAGATAAAACTTCGCGCAGACAGACTGAAATATAATCTTAACAACTTTTATATTTTATCCGAGACTAATCTCGATATCATACAGGCTGTAATTGAAAAGGAAACTCCCGACATAGTCATTGTAGATTCAATCCAGACAATCTCACGGCCTGAAATAGAAAGCGCTCCCGGAACAGTTTCGCAGCTTCGTGAATCTACTGCTTTACTTATGTTTATTGCAAAGAAGAATAACATTTCTGTTTTTATTGTCGGGCATATTACAAAAGATGGAATGATAGCCGGTCCAAAAGTTCTTGAACATATGGTCGATGTCGTATTGCAGTTCGAAGGTGAAAGAACACATGCTTACAGAATTTTGCGCGGGATTAAAAACCGATTCGGCTCTACGAATGAGATCGGAATTTTTGAAATGACAGATGAAGGACTAAAAGAAGTTTTGAATCCAAGCGAAGTTTTCTTATCGCAAAGAAATTACGGAGCATCGGGCTGCATAATTTCCGCATCACTGGAAGGTACACGGCCTATACTGATTGAAGTTCAGGCGCTTGCAACTTCAACAAGCTACGGCATACCACAGCGGACATCTATGGGTTTCGATTATAAAAAGCTCAGCATAATTATTGCAGTGCTTGAAAAAAAGCTGGGACTGTTTTTAAATAAGTCGGATATTTTTTTAAACATTGCGGGCGGAGTGAAGATAGATGAACCGGCAATTGACCTTGCCGTTGCTTTAAGCATTTGCTCATCTTTCAAAGATATACCCGTGGATTCAGAAACTGTAGTGCTTGGTGAATTGGGGTTATCCGGAGAGATCAGAACTATTTCTTACATTGACAGGAGGATTACTGAAGCAGCAAAACTCGGATTCAAAAAAATTATAATTCCAAAAGGAAATTTAAAAAATCTCAATTCAAAAAAATACAAAGCTGAAGTAATCGGAGTAGAAAGAATTAAAGATGCTGTAGATAAAGTGATTTGAAAATCATCAGTAAAATTATTTCGAAGGGATTTTTATTTTTACCATCACTGACGCTAATTTATTCACATACTCTCCCCATTCTTTGATTGCATCTTCGTTCCTGTTCTCCTGGCAGAGTTCCAGAAATCTTTTGTGAGGGGAAAGGTCATAATTTTTATGCTGACTCAATTCAAAAATTTCATTGAGGATTCTAATATTATGCTTATAGATCTCATCCATAATAAAATACATGAATTTAAATTTTGAAGGCGCATAAATTACTTTTGCAAAATCCCACAGTAAGTATCCTACCTTATTAAAGTCTTTACATTTTTCAACTTTTTCGATAGCAGTGTAGGCTTTTTTGTAAGTGCTTTTTCTATACCTGGGAATAGCATCACGAAGCAGTTCCGGAGCAATGAAAACATACATTTTAGTAATTTCCATTATGTATTCCATTGAAATCTTTTTTACAAAACTCCCCCGGTTAGGTATCATTTCCAAATACCCTTCGCTGTGTAAAATTCTAAGTGATTCTCTTACCGGAACCCGGCTAACCCCAAAAATTTTAGCAATATAGTTTTCCTTTAAATGCTCCAAAGGTTTAAGATTGCCGAACATTATTTCTTTTCGAAGATGTTCGGTTATTTTACTAACAGTTGTATCCTTCTTAATCTTAATCTTAATTTTCATATTCCTCCCACTCTCTCATAATTAAATTTCTGAAAATTTAATCAGATGAAAATACCAAATTTAATCATACTTTGAACTATACTTGTTAACTTTTAAAATGGCCGTTGCTTTCCAGAGGAAAATTATATATCAATTATGTAATATAAATATTAATTTATAAAAACTTAACTAAACAGAAATGAAAAAATTTTTTATACTATTTTTTATTATTATTGGATCGTATTCGTACTCTCAAAGTATCAGCAATATGATTTCACTCGGAACAAAAAATGAATTCACGTCGGGTGGAACTCCCTCCGGATGGCATTATGCATCCTGCTGGGGATATGTTTCGGGTGGAAGGGAATACGCCATTATCGGTCATTATGCCGGAACAACAGTTTATGATGTTACCAACCCTTCAAACATTCTAAATAAAGGAACGATCGCCGGTCCCGGATCTTTTTATAATTACCGGGAAATGAAAACTTATTCACATTACCTGTATATAGTATCTGAAGGTGGCTCGGGAGTCCAGATAGTGGATCTTCAGTATCTGCCGGACTCTATTCATTTTGTTAAAAATTATACTTTCGCAGGTTATACGAGATCTCACTCGATCTCTCAGGAAGGAAGATTTTTATATTGTAATGGCGGGAATTATAATAACGGCGGAGTTTTCATACTTGATATGCTTGATCCTGAAAATCCGGTTAAGAGAGGACAATGGGGAACAAGATATATTCATGACAGCTTTATAAAGAACGATACTATCTTCGGAGCTGCGGTCTCTAACGGATATCTTGTATTACTTGATGCGAGAGATAAAGATTCAATTAAATTCATAAGAGAATTTACATATCCCGGAGCTGTCACTCACAACGCGTGGACCACTGACGACCGCAGGATCCTGATAACAACGGATGAAGGAGGATCAAATCACGCAAAGATCTGGGACATCAGCAATATTTCCACTCAGATCCAACTCGCAGATCTGGCTCCTTACGATGGAGCGTCGATGGTTCACAATGCATACATAAAAGAAAATCTTCTTTACTTAGCTCACTACAGAGCAGGTGTCATAGTATATAATATACAAAATCCTTCAGCTCCGGTTGAGCTCGGACATTATGACACATATCCGGGTGTTAACAGCACTGCTTACCAGGGATGCTGGAATGTTTACCCTTATTTGCCTTCAGGAAATATTATTGCAAGTGACATTTCAACAGGTCTTTACGTTTTAAAACTTGGGACTACGGGAATTAATGAAAGCGGTATCGATGTTGAAAACTTTACGCTGATGCAAAATTATCCGAATCCGTTCAATCCTCTGACATCAATAACGTATCATATTCCGGTTTCTTCAGTTGTTAAACTAAGAGTGACAGATGAGATCGGAAGAGAAATAAAGATCCTTGTAAATGAGTTTCAGAATTCCGGTAGTTATTCGGCAGAATTTAACGGTGAAGGTTTAGCTTCAGGAGTTTATTATTATACAATTGAAGCAAAGAATTTTGTTGAAACAAAAAAAATGATATTGGTTAAATAATTTGGATAAGAATTATGCATTAACTTTATGGAGTCTATTAATATTCCGAATGAAGAATAGTTTAATAATAATTTAAACATTGTATACTTTATTCATTCCTTTTAATGAAACGGGTTAATTGGTATATTCTTACAAATAAGTAAAGCAATTATTTTAAGCAAGTTTACAGGATTGATCGCATTGACTGATTTGATAAGATCTGATTTTTATACTTCTTTTGAAGCCGGCAGTTTTCCTTACCTCAACTTTTTCTATTAACAAGTAATAAATATAAATCGAAATATGAATTTTAAAACAGTAAAATTTTCCGGTGACAAGAAGACTGATATTATGAGCACGCTAAGGATCAGAGTTAAAGAATATTTTGATACACATAATATACAAAGATTCGGAAATTCGGCAATGATATGGAAAACTATCATCATGCTTTCACTATATATCCTTCCTTATTTTGTAATGATCTCCGGTCTTATTACAAGCCCATGGATCATATTCGGCCTCTGGCTTTTGATGGGTTTTGGAATGGTCGGGATCGGTCTTTCTATAATGCATGATGCAAATCATGGTTCTTATTCAAAGAATGAAACCGTGAATAAGTATCTGGGTTATTTAATTAATTTTATCGGTGGTAATGCTGTCAATTGGAAAATCCAGCACAATGTTCTTCACCATTCTTATACAAATATTGATGGCCTCGATGAAGATGTAAGTATTGGAATAATGCTGAGATTTTCACCTCATCAAAAACGATATAAATTTCACAGGCTTCAGCATTATTATGCCTGGTTCTTTTACTCTTTTCTGACTTTGAACTGGGTTGTCAGCAAGGACTTTCGTCAATTATTCAGGTACAAAAAAATGGGGTTGATAAAAGCTCAGAACAAAACCTTTACAGGTTCTTTAATTGAACTCCTGCTTTCCAAAGCTGCGTATCTTTTTTATTTTATAGCGCTTCCTATGATGCTTGCGCCAATTCCCTGGTGGGAAACTCTTTTGTGTTTTGCTTCAATGCACATTCTTGCCGGACTTGTTGTTGCAATAGTTTTCCAGTGTGCACACATTATGCCTTCATCAGAGTATCCGTTACCCGATGATGAAGGAAAGCTTGAGACAACTTTCACGCTTCATCAGCTCCAGACTACTGCAAATTTCTCTCCAAAGAACCGTTTTTTTTCATGGTTTATCGGAGGGCTTAATTACCAGATCGAACATCACCTTTTCCCCAATATTTGTCATGTTCATTACAGACAAATTTCTAAGATCGTTAAAAAGACTGCTGACGAATACGGAATTCCGTATAATGTTCATTCAAATTTTTTAAAAGCCATTTGGAATCATATGAAAATGCTCAAAGACCTGGGCAGATATGATAACCTGCCTGTTGCTTTAGGAAAATAATTTTTCCTGCACTATTTCAAAAAATTTATTTGCTCTGATTACAAAGTGCATTTATTAAGCTGTTAATTTTAAAATTAATAATGTCATATTGCACATTTGTCAATTCACTTTCAAAAAATGAATTTAATGTACACCGGGAATATCACGACAATCAGTATGGCTTTCCAATAGATGATGATAATGAATTATTCGGAAGGCTCGTACTCGAGATCAATCAGGCTGGTTTGAACTGGACTATTATCTTAAATAAACAAAATTCATTCAGAAAAGCTTATCATAATTTTAATATTAAAAAGATCGCATCCTATAAAGAAAAAGATGTTACGCGTCTGCTTAATGATGCCGGCATTATCCGTAACAGTCTTAAAATCAATGCCGCAATAGAAAATGCAAAGACTGTTCTTGCATTGCAAAAAGAGTTCGGCTCCTTTCATAATTGGCTTCGTCATCATCATCCTAAAAGTAAAGACGAATGGACAAAACTTTTCAAAAAAACTTTTAAGTTTACCGGGGGCGAGATAGTTAATGAATTTCTCATGAGCTCCGGATGGCTCTCAAATGCGCATGAAGAAAGCTGTCCCGTTTATAAAAAAATTTTTAAGAAAAAACCCATGTGGCTTAAAACATAAAGTAATTTTGAGTATTAGAATTTTAAGCAAGAGTACGCAAGAGTGGAAAAGAGTGGAAAATATACAGGATTTTTACATATTAAATTTTGTAATTTAAACTTATTAAAATAAATATTCAGAACATGAAAAAATTAGTTTGTATTATATTCGTGCTTACATTTTGTTCCGCTCTCAATGCACAAGACTTAAAGGAAGCGGACGTTCCTGCAATTGTAAAAACAAATTTTATCTCAATGTATCCGAATGCAAAAAATGTGAGATGGGAAAAAGAACATGGGAATTATGAGGCAGAGATGGGAAAGGGAATGGACGAAATTTCAGTTATATTTAATGACAGGGGAACATTAATTCAGACAAAAACTGAAATTTCAGTTTCTGAACTTCCTAAAGGTGTTAGTGAATACACTTCACAAAATCTTAGAAGTAAAAAAATAAATGAAGCCACTAAAATTTTGAGTAATTCAGGCATCATAACTTATGAAGCTGAAATTGGAAATGCAGATTTTTTATTTGATGCTGATGGTAAGTTTATAAAAAAGAATTCTGACAGTAATGAAAATGATAATAATGATAATAATTAATAAAATTTATTAAATATTTTAAGTGCACTTTACAGAAGAGTCGATTTGAAAAGCGAAAAGGATGTTATTAAAAGTTTGATTGATAATTTGAAACAAATAAAAAAAGTGAAGCAACCTAAATCACTTCACTCAAAAAATATATCTTTTATATATCTTAGAAAAATTTTACTCTATTTAAATTTACAAATCAGAATGCATATCCCACTCCTGTATAGATCCTATATTTATTATTAGCCTGCTCGCCGATAAATCCCTGACGTATTGGAAACTGGTAATTTAGATCAAGTGAAAAATCTCCGTAATACAGATCCACACCCGCGGAACCAAACAAAATATCTCCACCACTGTCTTCTGAAGGCTGACCGTTTTGCTTATCTTGTTTTGCACTTTCAAAATAAATACCTGAGTGAGGAAGGATCGTTAGCTTGGGAGTCTGTATTTCATAAAATAATGTCGATGTCCAGTTAAATCTGTTCCCGAATTTATAATCATTTTTATTTTCTCCGTTGATAGTATAAATAAAATCATTCCTCCAGCCAACTCCGGCTTTTTCAAGTTTTGCAAGATGAAGAGCTGTCATTATAAGATCTAGGCTTCCTGTGCCTGGCTGAAAATGAGGTTCGACCACGCCCACTGAAAGTGTTTTATTATAAACTCCAGTAGGCAGGCTCATTCCTCCTCCAAGAAATAGTCTTTGCCAGAAATTTGTCATTCCTGTAATTTCAGAATTATAAATCTGATACTGAGCAAGTATCTTTGCATCACCAAAACCATTAAGCTTTTTACCGTCGATTTCGTTTGAACCAAACGGAACACTTAATAATACTCTGAATTTTGGAGTGAAATAATATCGCAAATAAAGCTCCAGATCATTATAGTATTCCGTAGATGCGACCGTGCCGTGATCAGGATCGTCAGTTAAAGAATTTGTTTCCTGCTCGTGATGTCCTTCTGTGAAAAATTTAATGGAGCTGAACCGTATTCCGGCCTGGTTTTTTGAAAAGTTAGGATCAAGCCCCATATAACATCCGCAAAGATCGCACTCCGTATCATTCATATCGTGAATGTCTGAAAGCTTTTGAGGTAATTTTAATAATTTTGTATCGCTTGTATTTTTCGCGCTCACAGGAGAGATAAGTGCCGATTGATAAATTAGTACTCCGATAAAAATTAAAGGTATAAATAATATGAATGTAACTTTTGTGTTTTTCATTTTTTGAGATTTAATTTTATGAAAGATAAGCAGTCCGGTAATTATCAGACTGTAAATAAATTAAATGAATATATATATATAAAGTTACGATTGAGGAGGATATTCTATTTCAGGGTAAAAGTCGCTTAGGACAATTGAAGTTTTATAAGTAAAGTATTTTTTCTTATCCGATAAAAATGGAAGTAAAAGTGATTTTTGTACAACATATTCCGAAATAACCAGCTTGTTCTCAGTTTTCAGGTTTTTATTCTTACTGACATCACTATCTTCATTCACTTGTTTATCTAAATAACACTTGGCGTTGCAGCATGGCTTCAGCTTTTCACAATAGTCTTCAGTAAGACTCTTTACATTGATGGAATAAAGGGAGTAATATAATGCAACGTAATTTGCCTGAAGAAACATCAGCAGCACTAAACTGAGACAGGATATTTGTTTAACTACTTTTTTCAATTATTGGATTTGAGAGTACAAATTAATTCTTGCGATATATTAAAACAATGCTCGGCGGTTTTACTTTATTATTAAATAAAATTTATTTAAATAATTTCCGGGTCTTTAATTACTTCAAGATCTATTAGCTTTTGCTCTTGCGGACTAATCGAACCATAGCCCCAGATACCTCCTGAGGCCTGAGCAACATGTTTGGCCAGGCTTTTATAGCTTTTATGAAGTTCTCTTGAAAGATCTTGTTCAAGTTTTGGATATATCTCATTTATTTTTTGGAGTTCATTGTTGATCGCTGTTGTTCTTTCATTAACTTCCTGCGGCATCGCACTGATCAACTGTTTCAAAATATCATTGAAGTTTGCATCGACTTCCTTATAATAGTTTTGAAGAATTGATTGTCTGTCCTCTCCTCTGAAATGAGTTATCTTTGCGCCCCAGTCTAATTCTTTTGCTTCAATATTTCCTTCAGCACCGGCTATCAGCAAGGTCACCAAGGCAGGTGTATTCAACAACAAATTCGTTTCTATCTCGCTTAAATTTCTTAATTCAGGTATCATTCACGCTAATTTTATTTGTTCAAGAAACACAAATTCATTTTAAGTATAAAGGAAAAATTTAAATCATAGATTTACAATATTTTCTCGGAAAATTCATGAACCGGTTCTACGCATTATTATCTGTATTTAAATATCCTATCTCAATTACAATATTAAACATAAAATAATATTACCTGAGTGGCAAAGAATAATGAAGTTAAGAAAGAATATCTTGGAAAATATTTTTTATTAGGAACCGTCACTGCTGTAATTCTTTTTATAGTTTTTTATGTTATCCGGCAAGATGAAAGTAGTACGGATGAACAGACTTCATACCATTGGTCCCCGGAATCAGACTCTGCTTTTGTGAAAGATTGCTATAATAAATACAGGTCTCAGATCAAAGATAATGTTTCACTGCAGGGATCAATGAAAGGATACTGCCGATGCATGCTGGGAAAGATAAAATCTAAGTATGGCGAATTTGAGATCGATAATATGACCGATACAGAAATTAAGCAATGGGACACAGAATGCAGACAGTCGCTTACTCCGGATGACATTCAACAAAAATAATATTATTAAACGAACTATATGCTTTATCTAATAAACGGCAAAAATTTGAAAGACCCTGCCGTTAACCTCGCGCTTGAAGAATATTGTGTCCGCAATCTGGACATGAGCAATGATTACCTTTTGTTTTATATTAATGAACCTTCTGTAATTATCGGAAAACATCAAAATACAATTGAAGAAATTAACAACGATTATATTAATGATAATGGGGTCAAAGTTGTAAGAAGGATCTCAGGAGGCGGTGCTGTTTACCATGATGAGGGAAATCTGAATTTCAGTTTTATGACAAAACACTCTCAAAAAAGTATTCACAATTTTAAACTATTTACTGAGCCTGTAATTCAGACACTTCGGACCATGGGTGTAGATGCTGTTTTGAACGGGCGTAATGATATCACGGTTAATGATAAAAAAATTTCAGGTAATGCACAATTCACGGATACAAAATCCATGTTCAGCCATGGTACTTTACTTTTTAATTCTGACCTTGATAATGTCGTTAAAGCTCTGAATGTCCGGTTAGATAAAATTGAAAGTAAAGGAATTAAATCTATTAAAAGCAGGGTTGGAAATATTGTTAATTATCTTAACCAAAAAATAACGATCTCCGATTTCCGGAGTCAACTTATTGATTCGATCTTTATAAAATATATTTCTCCACCTGTTTTCGATTTGAATGATGAACAATGGGAA
>JBDSYA010000249.1:0-4126 GCA_039925865.1 Ignavibacteria bacterium | reverse complement strand
TCTCAGCCTGGTAATAAATAAATAATATCAGGCAATACAATATGCGCGATTCATAGGTTAGAGCTTTTTTCTCATCTTTGATTAGCGGGTTTTTTATGATCTTTAAATATTTATTTCTTACCTCAGTGTTTCGGATAGATCCTTCAAGCTTTATCATCACATAAATTTCGTCATACAATTTTCTGTATCCGGAAATGTTGATTATTAATTTCATCGTTCCCTGATCTTCAAGTGACAACTGATTCAGCGTTTCAGATATATCATCTTTCATGAATTTCAAAACAAATTTTTTATGCAGTTTTATCAGTTGAATAAGCTGACTGTAAAGTTCATATTTTGCGGCAAGTATCTTAGTCTTAAGTAATATATTATAAGCTTCTTTATATAAACCTTTTTCAAACAAATTATTAAAACTAAGGATATTTTCTGTTACTATGAATAGTGGTGATCCTGAGTTGAATAAAAAAAGATTTTTTAGAATTTTATTATATAGATAATTTTTAGACACATGAAATTGGCTGACGGGAAATTCTTTCTTGAAAAATTTTATCACTATTGCCTCATCGTATTCTTTTTCAGAATCTATCAAACTGAAAAGCCTCATGTATTGAGAATCTTCGCCCACCTCTTTTTTCCAGTGTTTGAGGAAATATCCTTTCTCTGATTTGTTCAGAGATTTAATAAGATTGAAAAGTGAATCAGACCTTTTATTCATTTTATATTTTTTATGCGAACCTACATTTTAGATTATATTGAGCTGTGCTTTACTGTAAATGTTTACTATCTTGGTTCAAACAATAATTAAGGGTTTGAACATTTTTGACATGATCTATGGTTCTTTAACAATTGATCATAACTGCAGAATTTTTAAATGCTTCTTAAACATTAAAATAAGAATGGTAAAAATACTTTTAATATTTTTCACATTAAATTTCATAAATGGTGCCATGGTTTTGACAAAGGCGCAAATAAGTTCAAATTTATTTGACAGTACATGGACAGGATATAATACCGGGACAGACGCTACCGGAAGTTTTCCAACTGTATCTAAACTGGCCGATATGGACAATGACGGAGATTCTGATGTTGTTGTAGGACTCAAAACATTTCGAAAGGGATTTATTTTTATGAGAAATACGGGAAATGGGATTTTTGAAAATGCCGGGAGTTTCCCATCTCAAAAAGCAACTGTTGATATTATTACGGGAGATTTTAACAACGATGGCAAACAGGATGTCGTCACTGGCAATAATGGCAATTTTGGTGAAGGCAATACAATCGCAATTTTCATAAATTTGGGGAACGGAAATTTCTCACCTGCCGTCAATTTTCCCAGCGGAAGTTCTCCTTCAGGTCTTGATGCAAAAGATCTTGACCTTGACGGGGATCTGGATATTGTAGTCGCTAATAATATTTTCACTAATGCTACAGTTTCAATTCTCTATAATAATGGAAATGCTTTCTTTACTCCGCCAATATCCTTTCCTGCCGGTGAACGGGCGTATGGAGTTACTGTTGCAAAAATAAATAATGACAACTTTTTTGACATTGTAGTATCAAACTTTAATAAAAAAGTAAATATTCTTTTTAGTAATGGGGCAAACGATTATTCAAACCGAGTTGAATATCTTGTTGATCCGACAACAATAGTCAGTGAATTAGGTTCTTTTCTGATTTCTTTAAACGCGTCAGATATTGATAATGATAACGACATTGATATTATTTATGGACCGGGAAAAAGATTTAAGGGTAATCTTGATCATGGCTCAATTGCACTTTTAAGAAACCAGGGAAACGGTGTAATGAGTTCTCCGGAATATCTTGAAATGATGCCATTTACTCTTTCTGTATCTGATATTGAAACACCAGATTTGAATGGCGATGGCTGGAGAGATATTATAATTGGATCGTATGTAGGAAGACCCGGTGATGGTATCATGATATTTATGAATACAGGAAACGGGAATTTCCATTCACCGGATTTAAAGGCAGCAGGTCAGTATACTATTGATGTCATGAGTGGAGATGCAGATAATGATAATCTGACCGATATACTTACTCTTGATTACAGCTCTTTGATGATTTCTTTTCATAAGAATTATGGGAATGGAAATTTCCCGACTCCAAGACAGTATCCTACTAATTCATTCATAGGATCTTTTCTGGATGCTGCTGACATTGATAATGATAATGATCTGGACATACTCACATCTGCCACAGGTTCCGCCGGCGGTGCATCTGAGCCTTCGATTTTAAAAAATAATGGAGACGGTTCTTTTCAAAACGGTGTGATTTATTCTACCAGACTTGGCGGAGTTCAGGCAAAGCTCAGAGATATTAACGGCGACAGAAGGCCTGATATTATTTTTGCTACAGATGCAAATTCTCCACCATTTGATTTTAATTACACACTGAATAACGGAGACGGGACATTTGGAACAATTCAAACCATTCCTCTGGGTTCATGTGGGTTTTATGATATTGATGCTTTTGATATTGATAATGACGGTGACCGGGATGTTGTGCTAACCGAAGACAAAGCATGTCCGGGAATAAATGAATCAGGATACAGACTATATCTTCTCATAAATAATGGTAACGCTGTGTTTTCACCTCCTGTAATTCATCTTTCAACAACTCCATTTCCAAAGGCAATGGAAGGAGCCGACTTTAATGAAGATGGGAAAATTGATATTGCTACAGGACATAGTACCACAATTGATATTCATATTGGATTAGGTAATGGAAATTATTTTATGCCTTCAGTACCCTATCCTACTGATCTAAGAACTTTTGATTTGTGTGTAGCAGATTTTAACGGCGATGACAATCTTGATATTGCATCCTGTCATCTTAGTGACTCCGAATCGGTAAACGTGATGCTAGGAAATGGTAATGGTACTTTTCAACCCGTGCAATACTACTATGCGCCCGCATCAATTGATGGTAAAAATCAAACCGGAATTACTTCAGGTGACGTAGATGCAGATGGTGACATTGACATAATACTTGCAAACGGTGCTTCGAATACATTTTCTATTTATCAAAATGACGGTACAGGTAACTTCGAATTTAACGTAAGATATGGCGCATATTATTTTAATTTCGCTCCGTTTTATGCCGACTTTACAGGTGATGGTAAAGCCGACATAGCCTACGTTTGCGGCCGGCTTCCAAGCGGAGGACCTTCGGCCGTAAGTATATTAAAAGGAAACAGTTCAATAGGAACGCAACTCAGTTTGAATCTGACAGCCTTAATTCAGGGATTTTATAATAATACATCCAATACAATGATTAGCGATACTGCAAGAGTTTATTTACGAAGCGGTAATTTTCCTTTTGCTGTAATTGATTCCTCCAAAGGTTTACTAAATTTTGCCGGACAGGGTAATTTTTTATTTAACAATGTAGTTAACGGAACGCCATATTACCTGGCCCTTAAGCATAGAAATTCTATTGAAACCTGGAGTAATTCAACAGTAACATTTGCCAGTTCTGTATTATCATACAATTTTACAACTTCTATAAATAAGGCATATGGGAACAATTTAATTCAGGTGGATAATTCTCCTTTAAAGTTTGCCGTCTACGGAGGTGATGTTAATCAGGATGATATCATCGACGGCTCTGACCTGGAAAAGATAGATAATGACATATTTTATTTTGCATCAGGATATCGTCCTACTGATCTTAACGGGGACGGATTTATAGATGCATCTGATGCACTGATTGCAGGAAATAATGCTTTTAACTTCATAGGCAAAATCACTCCATGAGAAGTTAACGTTAACCCCATGATTCGTTGATTAAAATTGGCATGACTTATGTATTTAATTTTTTTTTATTTAAAGCTCAATTATTAAAAAAGATAAAAAAATACTAAATTATGAGAAAATTAAAATTTTTATTTACAGCACTTCCCGTTATAATGTTTATATGGCGAAAGTTCAGACCAAAAGCGGGTCAAAAGTGACAGAGTTGTGACAGTAATGGTTATCCGATTCCTGATTTTAATATTACATAGATTTTTAAAAGAAAAAATAGGGAAAGTAAATTGCAATTTGATTTACTTTCCTTTTTTTTTTGAATTAGCAACTCAGACTGTTACATCGGAAAATGGTTGTGT
>JBDSYA010000248.1:0-21042 GCA_039925865.1 Ignavibacteria bacterium | reverse complement strand
CGTGTTATAATGAGCAGATTTGGAAATATTCCGATGGTCGCTGTAAATACAACATTTCACACGGGCTCTAAAGATGAAGAAGAAAATAAAACAGGATTGGCTCATTTGTTTGAACATCTGATGTTTGAAGGTTCACCGAATATTCCAAAAGGAAAATTCGATGAAATACTTAATCAAAATGGCGGGGACAGTAATGCCTATACATCATGGGACAGTACAAGCTATTACGTAGTGATCCCTTCCAATCATCTTGAAACCGCCTTATGGCTTGATTCGGACAGGCTTAACGGCTTTGCCATATCAAAAGAAAGTCTTGAAATTCAAAAAGATGTTGTATTAGAGGAAAAACTATTGTACGTTGATAATTCACCATACGGTTCGCTTGAAGAAGAAAGTTCCAAAAGACTTTTCAAAAACAGCGGTTACAAATGGCCGATAATCGGAAATATGGATGATCTGAGAAAAGTTACCATTGATGATATAAAAGATTTCTTCAATAAATTTTATAAACCTAATAATGCAGTGATATCTGTTGTAGGCGATATAGATTATGATGTTACTCTTAAGTCGATCGAAAAATATTACGGAAACATTCCTCCCGGCGCAGAAATTACGCGTAAGGAATACATTGAAGATGATATCAAAAAAGAAATGCGTGAGGACATATACGACAATATTCATCTTGACGGTAAATTTATGTTTTACAGAATGCCTGAGATGGGAACAAGAGATTATTATGCTATGAGCATTCTGAACGGAATTCTCTCTGAAGGTGACAGTTCAAGGTTTTATAAAGAGCTCGAATACAAAAGCAAGCTTGTCAGTGAAATTGATACGACTTTATACGGCATGGAAAAGACAAGTATTTTTATTATCAGTGCAATTGCACTGCAGGGAAAAAGTCTTGAAGAGATCGAAAATAAGATCGATAATATAATCGTAGATATCACGAAGGGAAATATTTCCGACAGAGAATTTAAAAAAATTCAGAACCGCATCGAAACTTACTACAATTCAAAGCGTCAGTCGATGGTTTCGCTTGCAGATAAATTCTCTTATTTAAAAACTTTTTTCAATGACTGTGAAAAAATTAACTTTGAGATCCTTGATTATCTTTCCGTATCGAAAGAAGATCTTGTAAATACTGCAAATAAATATCTCAATCCGGAACAAAGACTTGTTTTAAATTATCTGCCAAAAATTAATTAGCATAATGAACAAAACAAAAATTAAAGATATTTCAGAAGTGGAAAAGCTTGACAGATCCAAGCCGCCTAAACCCGGAAAACCTAAAGATGTAAACTTTCCTAAGTTTTTTGAAGCAAAAACAAATAACGGAATTACCGTATTGGTGATCGAAGATAACAGGCATCCCCTTATCACATCACGATTTGTTTTCAAAAAAGGATCTTACTCGGATCATTTTGCCGGAGAGAATAAATACGGACTCGGCTCTATGACATCTGAACTTCTTATTAAAGGCACCAAAACCCGGACAGCTACTGATATCGCGGAGGAAGTGGATTATATTGGAGCTACTTTATCAAGCGGATGCGATTATGACGCTTCTTATGTAAGCTCGTATTCTTTAAAAAAATACTTTGACAATATTTTTGATATTATTTCTGATGTAATACTGAACCCGGTATTTATGGAAGATGAGATCAGTAGACTGAAGGAACAGAGATTAAACACACTGCTGTCAATGATCGATGACGGTGAATATCTTGCTGATAAAGTTTTTAAAAAATATGTTTATGGAAATTCGCCATATGCTTTTCCTGTAGAGGGTAATAATGATTCGATTAATGGCATCAACAGAAAAGACATACAGGATTATTACGGCAAAGTTTTTTCACCGGAAAATTTGATAGTTGCATTTGTAGGCGATATCACTCCTGATGAAGCAATGTCAAAACTTAATTCTAAATTTTCGGGATGGGAGAAGAAAAATACTTTTAAAGACGAGTTGATCGAGTCCGCAATTCCTGATGCTTCAATGATTTATCTTGTTGAAAAAAAAGGTGCAGTCCAGTCTTCACTTAAGATAGGGCATTTGGGGATAAGCAGGGAAAATCCGGATTTCATTCCTTTATATGTGATGAATACAATGCTCGGTGGTTATTTTACTTCAAGGATTAATAAGAATCTTCGTGAAGATAACGGCTATACATACGGAGCACGATCTTATTACAGCTGCAATAAATTTTCCGGAGATTTCTCCATTAATACCGAAGTTAAAACTGAGATAACAGCTGATACAGTGAAGGAAATACTTAAAGAGCTAAACGAAATTAGAAATGCTTTTGTTGGAAAAGAAGAATTGCAAAATGTTAAAAATTATATTTCAGGAAATTTCCCTCTTCAGCTTGAAACTCCAAACGCAATTGCTTCAAAGGTGATCAATTTAAAACTTCACAACCTAAAGGACGATTATTACAATACATACATTAGAAAAGTTAATGATCTGACAAAAGAAGAAATTAAGGCTGTAGCAGAAAAGTATCTTCATCCGGATAAACTGAGTATGTCGATAGCGGGAAATACCAAAGCATTAAAAGATCAAATGCAACAATTCGGCGAAGTTAAAGTAATAGAAGAGCTATCTTAAACACCTCTAAAAAATTTATGGCAGAATATAAAATTCAGGAAATATCAGACGTCGAGTTAGTCAAAACTTTAAATACAAAATACACAGAGTTAAAAAATGAAATAGCAAAAGTTATTGTAGGGCAGGATAAGATCATTGAGCAAATTGTCATATCAATACTTGCAAAAGGACATTGCCTTCTGGTCGGTGTTCCCGGTCTTGCAAAAACGCTTATTGTAAAAACTCTTTCCGAAGTACTTGATCTTCAATTTAGCCGGGTACAATTTACACCGGATCTTATGCCTTCAGATATTACCGGAACGGAAATCTTAGAAACCGATAAAGATGGGAAAAAACTTTTTAAATTTATCAAAGGGCCTATCTTTGCAAACATCTTATTAGCCGATGAAATAAACAGAACGCCCCCGAAGACACAATCTGCATTGCTCGAAGCGATGCAGGAGCACAGGGTAACTGCGGCAGGTGTTTCATATAAGCTTGATGAACCTTTCTTTGTGCTTGCTACTCAAAATCCTATCGAGCAGGAAGGAACATATCCACTGCCTGAAGCTCAGCTTGACAGATTCATGTTTAACCTTTGGCTTGATTATCCTCTCTTTGAAGAAGAACTGAAAATTATAAAAAATACCACAAGCATGTATTCCCCTGAATTAAAAATGATTTTATCCAAAGAAGAAATTATTTCTTTTCAGGATCTTGTAAGGAAAGTACCTGTTGCTGATGAAGTAATTAATTATGCAGTTACGCTTGTTGCAAAAACCAGGCCTATGGATCCAAGTTCTCCTAAGATCGTGAAGGATTACATAAGCTGGGGTGCCGGTCCGAGAGCATCGCAATACTTAATACTTGGCGCAAAGACAAAATGCATACTTGAAGGAAGATTTTCACCAACTATTGAAGATATACAAAAAGTCACTCAGCCAGTTTTAAGGCACAGGCTTATCACTAATTTCAATGCCGAAGCCGATGGACTTAGTGTATTGAATATAATAGATGAGCTGAACAGATCGGCCAATGTCTGATCAAAAATTTAATAAGTCTTATCTTCAAATTTTGTTCCCTTACATTTGTATAAACAAATCGACCTCTTTCGAAAATTCAATGTATATTTCCTTTCAAAAATAATTTGTATTTACACAAATTTAAAATCCCAATTCTTTTTACTGCCTTTGTAATATTATTAATGCCACAGACTTTATTTAGCCAACCATTAGAGGAATGGGTGCAAAGATATAACGGTCCCGGCAATAGTTTTGATATTGTGTCAAAATTACTGATTGATAATATCGGTAACGTTTATGTATATGGCAGCAGCGGAGGCAACGGTACATTAACGGATATGACAATTGTCAAATATTCTTCCTCAGGAAATATTATCTGGGTCAGCAGATATAACGGCAATGGTAATAGTGTTGATCAGATTTCATCTGCATATCTTGACAACTCCGCAAATTCTTACATTACAGGCTTTACAACAGATTCAACTTTTTCAAGTAATATTACGACTATAAAAGTTGATTCATCAGGGAATATTAACCGTGTAAATATTTACCGCCGGGCCGGTTACACTGCAGGTTTCGGGCAGGATATCATTCTTGATGATGAAGATAATATTGTTGTAACAGGATTTATGAGAAATTCCGGAGGCACATATGATATTGCACTGATTAAATATTCAAATTCGATGAATGAAATTTGGTCGATTACATATGACGGAGAAGGTCATGGAGATGATATTCCAGTTTCTTTAATGAGAGGTGTAAATAATAATATTATTGTTGCAGGATCTTCTGCAAGTCTATTGAACGGCCTTGATATGATCGTCCTTAAATATAATTCTTCTTCAAATTTGATTTGGCAAAGAAAATTTAACGGAAAGGCGAATGCTGACGATAGAATCACAGCAATAGATCTGGATAATGAAAACAACATTTTACTGACGGGAAGTATTTATAACAATACAGGATCTTCAGATTATTTTTTCGCCAAATTAAATACTGACGGGCAAATTCAATGGAATGGAAGTTATAACGGAAAAGGTAATAGCTTTGATATTCCATCATCGATTGATACTGATAATAATAAAAATATTTATATTACAGGATACTCCCGAAACGGTGCCGTATCAGGTACGGAAGATATTTTAACTTTAAAGATTTCCCCCTTTGGAAATATTATCTGGTCAAAGACTTTCAATGGAATTGCAGATGGTACAGACCAGGGAAACACAGTGAAAGCTGATGATTCAGGAAATGTATATATTGGTGGCGCCTCAGACCGCGGTAATGTTCAGCTCACATATGCCTTGCTTAAATATAATCCGGTTGGAGATTTAGAGTGGTTTAAAAATTATAGTCTTGCAGGAATTCCAGAAGATTTTATATATGATTTAAAACTCGATAAATACCAAAATATATATGTGACAGGAATAAGCCTGGATACTATTAATGATTATGATATTACAACCATTAAATATTCACAGACAGTACGGATCAATAACAATTCAACTGAAGCCGCTGATAATTTTATTCTTCATCAAAATTATCCAAATCCATTTAACCCAAAAACCAGGATCAGTTATGAAGTCAGAAATTCAGGTTACATTTCATTTGTTGTATTAGATGTACTCGGAAATGAATTAATGGAATTAGTAAATCAAAAACAAAGAGCGGGAATTTATAATATCGAACTTGATCTAAAAGATCTTCCTTCAGGGATTTATTTTTACCGCATAGCGGTTCATTCGGATAAACTGAGTGCCGGAAAATTATCCGATACAAAAAAAATGGTTTTAATTAAATAACCGATTACTTATCTTTTAAAAAACACTTCAGGAAATGCATCAAAGACTTATTAAATACTTCTTATGTATTGTTTGCTTCTTTATTATTGCAAATAATTCTTATTCACAATGGCAGCGTATTCAATCCGGTACAACTTCGCGTCTTAATTCAATTTTTTTCATAAACAATACAACCGGCTGGATAAGCGGCTTTGAAGTGGTTTTAAAAACCACTGACAGTGGTAACAATTGGACTTCAGAATATATTTCAGGCAATCTTAAATCTGTTTATTTTAATAATACAAATACCGGCTGGATGTGCGGTGAAAATGGAAAACTATTAAAGACAAATGATGCAGGTGCTAATTGGTTTTCAGTAAATTCAAATGTAAATGTTTCTCTGAATCAGATAAGTTTTGCCGATGAGAATACCGGATATATTGCCGGTAATAACGGCACAATACTGAAAACTTCAAATGCAGGTATTAACTGGAATAATGTATTAATGACCAACTCTTCGGAGATTTTTCATTCATTGAAAATTTTAAGCAAGGATGTGATAATAGTTTCCGGAACAAACAGTAAGATACTTAAGTCAACAAACGCAGGCGCTACATGGGACTCGACTGATTTCAAAATGCCCAATCCACTTGTTACTCTGGATTTTGCCGATGAGAATACCGGCTGGGTATCAGGATGCTGCGGTATGTTTATGAGGACTACAAATGCAGGTATTAACTGGACTGAGGAAAAATATCTCACATTAGGATTTACGATCAACTCAATGAAATTTGTTGATAGTAATTACGGCTGGCAGGCAGGTGATGCCGGATATATATTACGAACAACGAACGGTGGCATTAACTGGGATTCATTAAACTCAACAACTCCAACAGGACTTTATTCGGTTTTCTTTATTAATAGAGATTCGGGTTTTGTTGTGGGATATAATGGCCTGATACTGAGAACAGTAAATGGCGGAGGTCAGGGTGTTCCGATCGGTATAGGTAAAGTTTCTGCTAACGTTCCGCAAAAATTTTTCTTACATCAGAATAATCCCAATCCCTTCAATCCGTTAACCCGGATCGATTACGAACTGGATAACACATATAATGTATCATTGAAAATATATGATGTGCTGGGAAATGAAGTCTCCAGCTTAGTTGATGAAAAACAATTTCAGGGAATTTATTCGATTGATTTTGACGGGAACAATTTATCGAGTGGCATTTATTTTTATAGATTATGGTTGTCCACCCCTTCGGGGGATACGGAAAAATTTTCACTGGTAAAAAAAATGATGCTATTGAAGTAGTCCTAGTTATTTCAATTAAAACAAATTAAACTTTAACTTTAGTATCATTAACCGGACACCTCACAAGAGATCATTATAATAGCAGAGAAAGCGAAGTAAAAATTTTTTGCATTTAATAAATACAATTTAAGTTTTTATTCGTAAATATTTTTACATTAACTTAATTTAATAACAATATAAATTACAGAGAGCATTATGAAAAATTTATTTGGGATGTTCATTATAACTATTACCCTTCTCACAGCCATGTCAGTGAATTTGCAGGCTTCACCAAGAAATGTTTTAATAGAATATATTACCGGCACATGGTGCGGCAATTGTCCATGCGGACATCAGACGCTTAACACAATCAACTCGCAATATCCTCAGACGATAGTACTTTCATATCATGCATTCAGCAACGATCCGTGGAAAGTTTTCAACGGAAATCAAATTATCAGCTTACTGAATCTAAGTGCAACACCTACAGCAGTTATTGACAGAAATACTACAGTAAGCAATTCGGATTATTCACAATGGATCTCTGCTGTTCAAAACAGATATGTTTCTTCATCCGAAACAAAAATAAATGTCTCAGTTGTATCTAAGTCGTATAATGCAGCTTCGCGTAATTTAGATCTGACTATCAATGCAACTGCATTGGAAAACCTTACCGGCCAGTATAAAATAAATTTTGTCATACTGGAGAATAATCTTATTTACCCGCAAGCAGTTTATGCACAGTGCGGTACAGCCGGAGTTATTCCTGATTATGTTCATAAAAATGTAGTGAGAAATATGGTGAACAGTGCAACAGGAGAAGAACTTAATACCGGAAATACATGGAATGCCAATGAAGTATTTTCAAAGAGTATGTTTACATCCATCAATACCGGCTGGAATGCTCAAAATTGCGAAGTTGTCGCTTTTGTATATAAAGTAAATTCACCTCTTGCCGCCGCAACTGTAGAACAAGCTATTAAAGAAAGTGTCTCGGGAACTTTGGGAATAACAGGAAATGATCCTGAGAATATTGATAGTTATTCGCTTTCTCAGAATTATCCAAATCCATTTAACCCGGAAACAAATATTAAATTTACTGTACCTGTAAATGGGAATGTCAGTTTTAAAGTTTTTAATATGCTCGGTAAAGAAGTTGCAACCTATGTTAATGGTTATCTTCAAAAAGGTTCATACAACGTAAGCATTGACGGATCAGCATTATCAAGCGGAGTTTATTTTTACCAGCTTAAAACAACAGATTTTAAAGAGACGAAAAGAATGATCCTTATCAAATAGAAATAAATATTTGTCAGAATAATAATAGATCGGAAAAAATTTTATGAGTTCAAAACGTTAAGCCTGTAAAATTTTTAAATAAAGTATAATAAAACCTCAAAGGAAAATTTCCTTCGGGGTTTTTTTATAAATATGTTCATTTTATAATTTAATTAAAAAAATTAAATGACTATGTTGCAATCAATTCAAAAACAATTTAAAATCAATCATTCGGATTTTGACAGAAGAAAAAGATAAATTTGTCAGCTCAATTAAAGATGGATATACTTTTAAAGGTGAATCTATACTTTTAGGCACTGCGATATTTAAATCTGAATATTTGCCGGGAGTTCACATAAAGCTTCCTGTAAAAACCATGAACAGGCACGGGCTCATTGCCGGCGCTACAGGTACGGGCAAAACAAAAACACTTCAGATAATAGCAGAGGGGCTTTCGTCAAAATCAATTCCTGTCCTTATGATGGATATTAAAGGTGATCTCAGCGGGCTGGCAATGCCCGGAATTACAAATCCAAAGATCGAAGAACGTTCTGAAAGAATTGGTGTGAAATTTTCTCCTTCGGGATTTCCTGTTGAACTTCTGACAATTTCAAATGAAAAAGGAGTTAGATTAAGAGCAACTGTATCAGAATTCGGGCCGGTATTATTTTCAAAAATGCTTGAGCTTAATGAAACTCAGTCCGGGCTCGTGTCTCTTATATTTAAGTATTGCGATGATAATGGGTTGCCATTGCTTGATCTGAAAGATTTTAAGAAGATGCTGCAATATATTTCTGATGAAGGGAAAAAAGAGATCGAATCAAATTACGGTAAAATTTCCACGACATCCACAGGGACGATCTTAAGAAAAGTGATAGAGCTGGAACAGCAGAATGCAGATATGTTTTTCGGTGAAACCTCTTTTGAAGTTGAAGATCTTTTAAAAATTGATTACGAAGGAAAAGGAGTAATTTCAATTATCAGGTTAACAGACATACAAAGCAAACCAAAATTGTTTTCAACATTTTTACTTTGTATGCTGGTTGAAATTTACAATAACTTTGAAGAAGTAGGAGATGCAGATCAGCCAAAGCTTATAATATTTATTGATGAAGCACATTTATTTTTTCAGGAAGCATCAAAAGCTTTGCTTGAACAGATCGAAACTATAATCAAATTAATACGCTCAAAAGGAGTTGGAATATTTTTCTGTACGCAGAATCCTACAGACATCCCTGATTCAGTACTTAGTCAGCTGGGGATGAAAGTACAGCATTCATTGAGAGCATTTACAGCCAAAGACAGAAAAATGATTAAGCTTATCGCTCAGAATTATCCGATGTCTGATTTTTACAATCTTGAAGATCTTATTACTTCACTCGGTATCGGAGAAGCTGCAGTTACGGTACTAAGTGAGAACGGAACTCCTACGCCACTTGCAGCAACTTTACTTTGTCCGCCATCATCAAGAATGGATATACTTTCACAGGATGAAATAGTTGCGCTTGTAAGTAAATCGGTACTGATTAAAAAATACAATGATACAATTGACAGGGAAAGCGCTTACGAAATTTTGACAAATAAATTAAAAGAAGCGAAAGAGATCGAAGAAAAGAATGAAACTGCTGATGATCAGGCAAAAAATTCCGGTAATGTTAAACAGGAAAAAAGCACAGTCGAGAAAGTTCTGACGAGCACTACAGCCAGGCAGGTTGGAAGGACCATCGCGAGAGAATTGACACGCGGACTTTTAGGCGTGCTGGGAATAGGCGGAAGCTCAGGCACCCGAAGAAAGAAGACAAGCTGGTTTTAGCATAAAATATTTTTCTTAAATTAAATAAAATTAAATTATGAATAATTACGGGAGTTACATCAGATCTTTTTTTGCATTACTAATATTAGTTATGGTAATGCTCAGCTGCAGTAAACTGAGTGAGCTTTCATCGGGCGGAGATGCCAGTAAACTTTATTTTTGTGAAAAATATGTATTAAACTCAGACGAGTGTGAAGGAAAGAGTACAAAATATTCGCCCGGCAGATTAACTGTAATGGTCGATATTAGACCAACCAAGAAAAAACTTGGTGTTGAATCAGTAAATATTAATGTGACTGATATTAAGTCGGGTGAGGTTGTCGAAACTTTTCCATTTGACACGAAGGCGGATATGGATTATGTATACTTTGAAGATGTTAATTTTAAAAAAGCCGGGAAATATAAGGTGAGCGCACTTAAGCCGGACGGTACGGTAATTGTGACAAATGAGATTGAGATCGTTGATAATTAAAATACGAATGCATAAAATTTTATTTATAAAAGTTCTTTTTATTTTAATACAGTGTTGGTATTGTAATGATGGAATTTCTTCTGCAACAAAAATTACAGATGATCCATGTGAAGAATTCAATTCACTTTATTTGCATATCAGAGATGGTGATATCTCAAAAGATGGAGCTGTAATCAGGATCAATGAGCTAATCCCAAAAATCAATAAATATTTCATTGATAACGGGGGGGCTGAAACAAAGGATAATGATTGGGTTTTTCCTCTGAGAGGTTATGGAAATGAAGCAATCGGTGGCACGAATGGCAGCGGATATATTACGGACGGATATAATTTTTTTGACGGTAACAAACACGGAGGACATCCCGCTCATGATATTTTTATCTTTGACAGGAATCAGGATTGTATTGATGATAATACTAATTCACCGGTAGACGTATTATCAATGAGCAGCGGTGTTGTTGTTTCTCTCACAAAAGAATGGCAAGAAGGAAGTGAATTAAGGGGCGGGAAATTTATCATTATTTATGATACCTTTTCAAATGCCTTATTTTATTATGCACACAATAATACTGTCGACATACATATAGGGGACATTGTAAAAGCCGGTGATAAGATCGGAGAAGTCGGAAGATCGGGTTTGAATGCTCATAAAAAAAGATCGCCTACTCATCTTCATATTTCATTTTTCCTTATCAACGAAGGTGATATAAAGCCCGACAATATTTACAAAGATCTTTTAGGTGCAAAACTGATAAATTAATTTTTGAAAATTAAAAAATCTATATTATTATTTTTAATATTACTTAATTTCATTTGTGTTAGTTTTTCTTTTGCAGAAGACAAAAAACCTAAAAAACCAAAGAAGAAAAAAGTTGTTGTTTCGCTCATTTCAATTGTACAGAAGCTGAATGATCTCCAGGCAGATGAAAACTTTTACATAGTAAGGCCGGTCGTAGCTGAGCGGTGGCTTCCGCTGATGATGAGTGTAAGAGAAGCAAGAATTCCAAGATCAGATGCTGTCGACTCAATGAATACATTAACTAATAATCTTTGGGATTTTATGGAGGGACGTGTAAAAGCAAAAAAAATAATAAAATATACTGATGACGAATGGGTGTTTCCTGTTAAAGGTTACTCACCGGGAGCGATAGGAGGTTCACATGGAAGCGGATATATTGCTGCCGGATTTGATTTTTTTGATAAAAATTCGGGAGGACATCCAGCACATGATATTTTTATTGATGACAGGAATCAGGATTGCATCGACGATGGTAAAGGTGAGCTCGTTGAAATACTTTCTATGAGCGGAGGAATAGTGATTGAAACAAGAAAAAACTGGGATCCGTCAATGACTGATATAAGAGGCGGAAATATTGTGTATGTTTATGATAATTATTCAAACGGGTTTTTTTATTACGCTCATTTAAAAGAAGTCAATGTAAATGTCGGTGAATTTGTGAAGCCGGGTACATCACTTGGTACAATGGGCAGGACAGGAAAAAATGCTTATCCTTCCCGTTCCCCGACACATCTGCATATAATGTATGTGCGTTCTTTCGACGGGGAAATAAGACCGGAAAACATTTATAATGATTTGCTAAAAGCTAAACTTATACCCTGATATGAAATCTGAAAAGATTATTGAAACCGCAATAACTTTTGATGATGTATTGCTAATACCAAATAAGTCCAGAGTACTTCCCCGCGATGTAATTCTTAAAACAAGATTAACAAAAAATATAGAGCTTAATATACCGATCTTATCGGCAGCTATGGACACTGTCACAGAAAGTGAGATGGCAATTGCAGTTGCTCGTGAAGGTGGAATGGGAATTATTCATAAGAACATGAATATACTCTCACAGGCATCGGAAGTAGATAAAGTAAAACGCAGCGAGAGCGGAATGATTATGGATCCGGTCACTCTCACATCTGACAAAACTATTAAGGATGCCCTGTTACTTATGCAGCAATATAAAATTTCCGGTATACCGATAATAAATTCCGATAACAAACTTATAGGAATTCTTACAAACAGGGATCTGAGATTCGAACCTGACGAAACGCAGCTTGTGTCTGATATCATGACAAAAGAAAATCTGGTAATTGCTCCGGTGGGAACTGATCTTGAAAAAGCTGAAGTGATATTACAGAAATATAAAATTGAAAAACTTCCTGTAGTTGATAAGCATGGCAGGCTTAAAGGGCTTATAACTTTTAAAGATATTCAGAAGAGGAAAAAATTTCCAAATGCATGTAAAGATAAATTTGGCAGGCTGAGAGTGGGTGCAGCTGTTGGAATTGCGGAAGATACTATTGAAAGAGTAAGCGAGCTTGTGAAGGCTGATGTTGATGTAATAGTAGTAGATACTGCACATGGTCATTCACTCGGTGTTATTAATATGGTGAAAAAATTAAAAAATGATTTTGATATTGAAATAATTGCCGGGAATGTTGCAACTGCGGAAGCAACTTATGATCTGATAAATGCTGGTGCGGATTGTATAAAAGTGGGTATTGGAGCGGGTTCCATCTGTACCACCAGGATAATAGCAGGAGTAGGTGTGCCGCAGGTTACGTCAGTAATTGATTGTGCAGCAATTGCTTCCAAATATAAAATTTCTGTTATTTCAGACGGAGGTATAAAACAAACCGGGGATGTTCCTAAAGCCATAGCGGGCGGAGCTGATGCTGTAATGCTCGGAGGAATGTTTGCCGGAACTGAAGAAGCTCCCGGCGAAAAAGTTTTATATGAAGGAAGAAGTTTTAAAGTTTATAGAGGCATGGGCTCACTCGACGCAATGAAGAAGGGAAGCAGCGACAGATATTTTCAGGACGTGGAAGATGATTTAGATAAGCTAGTGCCGGAAGGTATCGAAGGAATTGTACCTTATAAAGGAAATGTCAGTGATACTATTTATCAAATACTTGGCGGGCTCCGTGCATCAATGGGTTATTGCGGTGCAAAAAATATCAGTGAAATGAAAACGAAAACAAAGTTTGTAAGGATAACAAATGCAGGGCTGAAGGAATCCCATCCACACGATGTAAAGATAACAAAAGAAGCTCCAAACTATGGGCTGAAATAAGTTCGTTGTTTGTTGAGTCAAAGCCAGTGATTAAATAAGTCAGAAGTCAATAAACACGATTCAAAATAACCATTTACAAATTTAAAATAAAATTCGAATGTACAATTCAATTGAAAGTTTTTTGCGTGACTGGAAATATGAAAGTGATTCAACAGTAAAGCTTTTAAAAAATCTGACGGATGAATCATTAAATCAAATGGTTACACCTGACGGAAGATCACTGGGTTTTTTGGCGTGGCACACTGCAGTAACCATTCCGGAAATGATGGGAAAAACGGGATTAAAGATTGATGGACCTAAAGAAGATGAACCTGTGCCGACATCCGCTGAAGACATTATTAATGGTTATGAAAGAGCTGCAAAATCTCTCGCTGAACAGTTAAAAAATAACTGGAAAGATGAAAATCTAAATGAGGAGGATGAAATGTATGGAGAAAAATGGAAAAAGGGAATGTCTCTTATGTATCTAAACCTGCACCAGGCGCATCACCGTGGACAGATGACTGTACTTATGAGGCAAGCTGGTTTGAAAGTAACGGGAGTTTACGGGCCGGCAAAAGAAGAATGGTCAGCCATGGGAATGGAACCTCTGAAATAATCATTTAGAGGGAATTTTTTTTATATAAATAATATTCTAACTTGCACTAATCTAAATCTCAGGAGAAATATTAAATGAATCAATTTCAAAATTATACAGGCGCTGTCGATGCATCTTTTTCGACGGCAACCACGCGAAAATTTTTGTTAAATGTTTATAATTGGATGGTAATGGGACTGGCAATAACAGGAATTATTGCATATGCAATTTCCAGGTCAAGCTTTGTTGAAGTACTTTTCTCAAACCCGATGATATTGTTTGGAATAATAATTCTACAGTTAGCGGTAGTTTTCGGTATGACATTCGCTATAAATAAAATTCCGGCAGGTGTTGCCATTGGTGCATTCTTTCTTTATTCGGCATTGACAGGACTTACAATGTCAGCTATATTTTTAATTTATACTGGCGGTTCAATTGCTTCTACATTTTTTATTTGTGCGGGAATGTTTGGTGCAGTAAGCGTTTTCGGATATATGACCAAAATGGATCTTACCCGCTTTGGAACTTTCTTTTTTATGGCTTTGATCGGATTAATAATTGCATCCGTAGTTAATATGTTTCTCAACAGCTCTACTTTGAACTGGATCATCAGCTATGCAGGTGTGATAATATTTGTAGGTCTGACAGCTTATGATACCCAGCGAATAAAAAAAATGAGTCAGTCAACAGATTTTGATACGGAGCAGGGGAAGAAAAGCGCAGCTATCGGGGCTTTGATGCTTTATTTAGATTTTATCAATATGTTTATGTTTCTCTTAAGGATTTTGGGAAACAGAAAGTAAAGTATAATAATAAGTTTGCAATTTTTTCTAAAGAGAGTTTGTATTCAGACTCTCTTTTTTTATAAATAATAATTAACTAAAGCTTGAGTTAAAACGATCTGAATTATATTTATTCATCCGGAACATAACTTAACCTAACTTAACAATCAGAAATTAATCTCAATTGAATTTATAAAAGTGATGAAGTATATTGAAAACAGATAGATAGACGTACTTTATCTATTCTGACTTATGGAGAAAGGTGGAGGGATAGGCCCTGTGAAGCCTTGGCAACCGTCGCAAGCGAAAGTTTACTGAAAGGTGCCAATTCCTATCCTGCGAAAGCAGGAAGAGATGAGTTAGAAGATCAAAAGTTTATAGCAAATTATTAAATTTGAATCTCTTCTGACTTAAATGTTAGAGGAGTTTTTTTTTGCGTCAAAGAAACCGGATGATGATAAGAGTCCTGTTGAAAGTTAAGTAAGAATGCTGAGTTAACAAATTGAAATTCAAATGTAATTTTTACAATTTATAATTAATCTATGATCGATATAAAAAAAATACTCAAAGACAGAATACTGGTTCTTGATGGAGCAATGGGAACAATGATTCAAAGGTATAAGCTTGAAGAGAAAGATTTCAGAGGTGAAAGATTCAAAGATCATGACATTTTTTTAAAAGGCAATAGTGACCTTCTTTCGTTAACAAGGCCGGACATTATAAAAGAAATACATTCTCAATATTATGAAGCGGGTGCGGACATTGCGGAGACCAATACTTTTACTGCAACATCAATTGCTCAGGCAGATTATAAACTTGAGCATGTTGTATATGAAATGAATCTGCAGTCGGCAAGACTGGCAAAAGAAGTTGCAGATGAATTTACTAAGAATGAACCTGACAAACCAAGATTTGTTGCGGGTTCTATCGGACCTACTAACAGGACAGCATCACTTTCACCGGACGTTAATGATCCCGGTTTCAGAGCTGTAACTTTTGATGAACTGGTGGATTCATATTATGAACAAACACGTGGGCTTATGGATGGAAATGTAGATGTTTTAATTGTTGAAACTATTTTTGACACGTTAAATGCAAAGGCTGCTCTTTTTGCCATTGAGAAATATTTTTATGAAAGCGGCAAAAGAATTCCTGTTATGGTTTCCGGAACAATTACAGATGCCAGCGGCAGAACTCTTTCAGGACAGACTGTTGAAGCTTTCCTGCATTCAGTTTCACATCTGGATCTTTTAAGCATAGGTTTCAATTGCGCACTGGGCGCTAAACAGCTTCGTCCTCATATTGCATCAGTTGCCGAAAAATCTGAATTTCTCGTTAGCGCTCATCCTAATGCCGGTCTTCCGAATGAGTTCGGAGAATATGATGAAACTCCTGAATCAACAGCATTGCAGATCGAAGAATTTTTAAGAGAAGATCTTTTGAATATCGTTGGGGGATGCTGCGGTACAACTCCCGAACACATACATGCGATCTCTGAAGTTACAAAAAAATTTAAACCGAGAGTTCCGCCAACTGTCGAACATTTGCCAAGATACAGCGGTCTTGAACCGCTCGAAGTTTATAAGGGCAGTAATTTTGTAAATGTCGGTGAGAGAACGAATGTAACCGGTTCGGCTAAATTTAAAAAACTGGTAGTTGAAGGAAATTACGAAGAAGCTCTGACCGTAGCCAGGCATCAGGTAGAAGGCGGGGCGCAGGTCATTGATGTAAACGTGGATGAAGGAATGCTTGACTCTGAAGAAGTCATGACAAAATTTTTAAATCTAATCGCATCAGAGCCGGATATATCCAAACTTCCTATTATGATCGATTCTTCAAAATGGTCTGTGATTGAAGCAGGATTGAAATGTGTACAGGGTAAATCAATTGTTAATTCAATTTCAATGAAAGAAGGAGTTGAAAAATTCAAAGAGCAGGCAAGGAAAGTCAGAATGTATGGTGCGGCGGTAATTGTCATGGCGTTTGATGAAAAAGGTCAAGCCGATACTTTTGAAAGAAAGATCGAAATCTGCAAAAGAGCATATGATATTCTTACAAAAGAATCGGGCTTTCCCCCTGAAGATATAATTTTTGATCCAAACATACTGACTGTGGCAACGGGTATAGAAGAGCATAATAATTATGCTGTGGATTACATGAATGCAACAAGATGGATTAAAGAAAATCTGCCGGGAGCACAGGTAAGCGGAGGAGTCAGCAACATTTCATTTTCATTCCGTGGAAATAATGTTGTCAGGGAAGCAATGCATTCAGCCTTTCTTTATCATGCAATAAAAGCAGGTATGGATATGGGAATTGTAAATCCCGGAATGATTGAAGTATATGAACAGATCCCGAAAGATCTTCTCGAAAGAGTAGAAGATGTGATATTAAACAGAAGAGCGGATGCAACCGAACGCCTCGTAGAGTTTGCGGATAATATTAAACATAAAGGTAAAGTTCAGATAAAAGATGACACATGGAGAAAGATGAATGTTAATGAAAGACTGACACATGCACTCGTAAAGGGAATTGTTGAATTTATAGATGTGGATACTGAAGAAGCGAGAGTTTTATTTGATAAGCCTATTCAGGTGATCGAAGGACCTTTGATGGACGGAATGAATGTAGTAGGCGATCTTTTCGGAGAAGGAAAAATGTTTTTGCCCCAGGTGGTTAAGAGCGCGCGGGTTATGAAAAAAGCTGTAGCATATCTGCTGCCTTATATTGAAGCAGAAAAAGAAGAAGGTGCAAAACCGAAAGGCAAGATACTGATGGCAACAGTAAAAGGCGATGTTCATGACATCGGAAAAAATATTGTCGGTGTGGTTTTGGGATGTAATAATTATGACGTTATCGATCTTGGTGTAATGGTGTCAAGCGAAAAAATTCTTGAAACTGCCAGGCAGGAAAATGTTGATATCATTGGACTTAGCGGTCTTATAACACCTTCACTGGATGAAATGATGCATGTAGCTAAAGAAATGGAACGTGAAGGTTTTGATATACCTCTGCTGATCGGCGGCGCTACAACTTCGAAAGTTCATACTGCAGTAAAGATCGAACAGAATTATAAGCGCGGACAAACTATTCATGTGCTGGACGCTTCGAGGTCTGTCCCGGTAGTTGGAAATCTGCTTGGTGACAATAAGGATAAATTTGAAAATGAGATCAAACTTGATTATGAAAAACTCCGTGATCATCATATGAAAACGAGGATCAAAAAACCTTACCTTACTTATGAAGATGCCAAGAGAAATAAACTAAAAATTAATTTTGAAGAAAATGATATTGTAAAGCCGGCATTTATTGGTATTAAAGTATTTGATGATTATCCGCTCAAAGAAATAGCGGCATTTATTGACTGGACTCCTTTTTTCAGAACGTGGGAGCTTGCAGGTAAATATCCTGAAATACTTAAAGATGAAGTTGTAGGTGAGCAGGCAAGAAGTTTAGATGAAGATGCGAAAGAGTTGCTGGAAAAGATCGTAAATGAAAAATGGCTGACTGCAAAAGCGGTTATTGGGATTTGGGAAGCTAGTGCAATTGGTGATGACATTGAAATTTACACCGATGATTCGAGAGAGGAAGTTAAAAAAGTTTTCCATACATTGAGGCAGCAGGGAGTAAAGAGTACAAATATTTCTAATATAGCATTATCAGATTTTATTGCTCCTAAAAAATCCGGAGTTAAAGATTACATAGGAGGGTTTGCCGTTACAGCAGGTTTAGGAATTGAAAAATGGCTTAAGAAATTTGCTGATGATAATGATGATTACAATAAAATAATGCTGCAGGCGTTGAGCGATAGGTTAGCCGAGGCATTTGCAGAATTGATGCATAAAAAAGTGCGAACTGAATATTGGGGTTATTCGAAAGATGAAAATCTTAACTACGATGAACTCATAAAAGAAAAATACCGCGGTATCCGCCCTGCGCCGGGTTATCCGGCATGTCCTGATCATACAGAAAAAGTAGTTCTATTTGAAATACTTGAGGCAGAAAAAAATGCCTGCATCAAACTTACGGAAAGCCTGGCTATGTATCCTGCTTCATCTGTAAGCGGAATGTATTATGCACATCCGGATTCCAGATATTTCGGATTAGGAAAAATCGGAAAAGATCAGGTGAAGGATTATGCATTAAGAAAAGGAATGACCGTTGAAGAAGTTGAGAGGTGGTTATCCCCGAACCTTAATTATGATTAAAGGATAAGTTGAAACAAAATCAAAATGTAATTTTGGTAAAAAATTATACTAAAGTAATTTTAGTTATCTCCGGTTTGCAATTGAAACGGATCGGTAAAGCCACGCAACCTATTCCTTTTGAAACATACATCTTAGTTTTTCCGGATTGATAAAATCCGCTGATATATTTGCTTACTGCTGCTGCAAATGAAAGATTTAAATTTCCGAATTTTGCGAGCACAACCTGACCTCCATGCGTATGACCACTGAGGACTAAGTCGATCTCATGGTCCTCTAAATTCTTAACAAAATAAGGTTTATGAAACAGAGCAATTTTTGGAACGGCATTATAGTTTAAACTCTTTTCCAAAATATTCTTTTGAGCTGACCTGACTGTTTTATCAAGATATCCGAGAAGTATGTTATCGACAGCTGAACCGCTCTGCCTCGTATCCTCAATTCCCATTATGCATAAATCCTTACCGTTAATATTTATAAACTCCGATTCATTCCGCAGAAGTTTTATTGGTGTTTCATTTAACACCACACTTGCAATATATTCAGGATCAGAAAAATAATCATGATTTCCCAATGAAGCATAGATCCCTTTGTCTGCTTTTAGATCTTTGAATGCTTTAGCAAAAGGTAAAATTTCAGTTTTAACGGAATTAGTAAGATCACCCGGTATCATAATGAGATCAGACCTGAGTTCATTTGTTGCATTAACATATCTAATCATATCCGCTTCATTCATATATGGTCCTGAATGAATATCACTTATTAAGGAAATTGTTGTTCCTTTTAGTTCGCGCGGCAAATTATCCAATTTAATATCGAGATAAGTCAGTTCATAATCATCGCTGTTTATAACTCCTATAGTCGACCCAATGAATGCGTAGCCGGAAACAAATGCGGCCGATGTTGTTAAGAATGCCCTTCTTGAATTATCAACCCGCTTTACAGTTTTTTTAGCAGTGAAATTCTTCATTTTTGTTCGTATTAATTCAAACTTTGTCAGAATCCAGTAAGTGAGGGAAAAAGGTAATTTTATTATTTTTCCGATCAGAAGGTATATACCAATAAATAAAACTGCACCCTGAAAAATATAAAAGGGAATGAAAATGATATCGAAGAGCCAATCCGGCATTTGTCCGGCTTTAAACCTGAATATCGCTATGTAAATATAGGGTAGATTAAAAATCAGAAATGGATATATAGATAAATACTTTAAAATTTTTGACCTGGGGAAATTGGATTTTATGTATTGACGGAATGTTCGGAACACAAGAAAATTTAAACCAAAAACTACAATTAAAAAAATTACAATAAACAAAATTCTGCTCCAGATTGACATTATGTTAAAGCTAACTCAAATAATTTTTATTACGTTTCAGATCTTACTTATCAGAGATAATCTATAAAATATAAGTTCATAACTTATAATTATATACATGTATTTATATTTAATTAAATACACTTGATAAAAATGTTAAGTTTGCTTAAGTTTATTTTAAGTTTCACTTAAACAATTTTGAATAAAAGTTTAGAAGATTATTTAAAAAATATTTATTCGCTGCAGATCTCTGCCGGAAAAGTTACCACAACTCTTCTAGCTGACAGGCTGAATATTTCTCCTGCAGCTGTCAGTGATATGGTATCTAAGCTTTCTAAATCCGGGCATATAAAGAATACCCCGTATAAAGGTTTTGACTTGACTAAAAAAGGTGAAACAATTGCATTAAACCTGATCCGTAAACACAGATTGTGGGAAGTTTTTTTGCTGGAATATCTGAAATATCCCTGGGAGAATGTTCATAGTGACGCTGAGAATCTTGAGCATGCTTCATCAGATGATCTGATATTAAAATTAGAAAAGTTTTTAGGATTTCCGAAGTTTGATCCGCATGGTCATCCGATCCCCGATAAAAACGGTAAAGTTAATAAAGAGAAAACAATTGCTGCAGCTGATTTAAATATTGGCGAAGCAGCAGTTATACGGCAAGTATCAGATGAAAGCTCCGAGGTATTGATATATCTGTCGAAGATAGGTCTGAAATTGAATGATGAAATAAAAGTATTGGAGAAAATAAATTTTGATAATTCATTGCAGATCCATTTCAGATCGGGAAATATATTTCTGAGTGAAAAACTGGCGAG
>JBDSYA010000247.1:0-19080 GCA_039925865.1 Ignavibacteria bacterium | reverse complement strand
ATTTTCAGTTTTCAGCTTTCCTGCCCTACTCTTTTTTGGATTTTCAGGTTACTCCGTATTTTAATAAACTTCATTGATCTAATTGTTTTTATATTAAGGAAAAAAATTCCTTCAAAGATTCAAATATATCTATTTAAAAAAATAGATGCCCATTCTGTATTTGTTGAAATTCAGAAAATTATAGCAATCACTCACTGCAAAGATGATTTTGTTAGAACAATGACTTAACATAACAAATTATTTTGAAGGACCGTAAATCTCAATACTTGAAATTCTATATACGCCCTAAAACTTCTAAACTATAAAACTATTTATTACATTTTGAAATTAACATACATTCCTTTCCCATGATTCGTGCTATGATAGCATTTAATTTAAATAGGGGTAGACACCCATGATAACTTTGTTTTTGAATGTTAGAAAAGCGTTCTGAGATCTTAATGAACGGGTAAAGTTTTTTGTGATTGATTCGGAAAACGAATGATAAAAATAATAATTGGGTAAATAGTTTTTTATCTTATCTGTGAATAAATAGTATGATCGGATTGGTGTGTTATCTTTCTTCTTCCCTGTCAATGTATCTGGGTATGTTAAAATTAAATCCTAAATTCTATTGTGTGCATTGTCTTATCACACAGAGATGGAATTTTAGTTACACCTTCCGGTATTCTGCACTGATCCATCATCGTATTTCCAAAACTTAACTCCACAATGATGCGAGCAAGCTCCGCGAACTCTGGCACTTGATAGTTTGCCATCCCAACATTCACATCGGAACTATGCTTTGCATCATCAGCAACTCTGCCTTGAAAAAGATTATCTGAGATTGAAGCTGAAATCAAAAAAAGTAGAAACAGAATAGAATAAAAAAGTGATTTAGTTTTTTTCATTTGTTTTTTGGTTAATGCATATAAGTAAGTACTTATCTTACAAATGCTCCTCCATCATTATTTCTATAATTTTAAGAGGAATGAAAATACTATTGTAAGGACACTTTTTCTTAAATGTCGCTTCAAATAACGCAGGATATTAAAGTGAATAGATAAAAATTTAAAGATTTGGCTATAAATGATACGTAATTCCCATAAAATTGTCGCTCATAAAAATTTATGTTAAGATATTCTTTGAAGGAATTGTGCTGGAAAAAGACGAAAGGTGAAAGAAAGGTGGTAATTCAAATAAGGAAGTTTATATAATAGATATTTTAAACGGATTTTAGTTTTAGAGTATTTTTTGTATCAAATTGTTGAACCTTGTTTAACAACCATTGATGATAATTTAGTCCGTTGCTACTTAATATGTCTATATATAGACTCGAAATGTTAATTTTATGGTCTCCACTTTTTAAGAAAACCAGTTTTTCAAATAAGTTTAAAAATTTATTCAATCTTTTTTTACGATTTTCTGAAACTAATTTATTTCTCCTCAAAAACTTTCTGTAGTTGTTTACCTGTGTTATCATATTTTCATCAACATAATCTAGATCATAATAAAGCATTAGGTACAAAATTTTAATATCATATTTAATAACGAATGATTCTTCTTGAATCTTCTTCAAATAATTAAAAGCGATATTTAGTAACTCTGTTGAGCAAGTCTGTGATCCCTTATGATAATTGTATTCTGCATAAGAAAGGTTAGTTAAATTTTCATGCTTTTCCGGGTGTAAATATTTTGCATAGTCTTCAATAAAAGAAAAAGTCCATTTATATTTTTCTAAACGCAATGATGTAATAATAATATTTCGATAAAGTGATTCATCTAAGTATAATGACTTCCTATCTAAAAAATATTTTTCCCTTAGAAAAATATTATAGATTTTGAAAAGTTCATCGTCCATATAAAATCGATATTGTGTTATTGAATTTCTGATAATGCAATAGGAGATTAGCATGGAAAAGTGATAGGCCAATTCATCTTTGCTAAAACATTTGGAATATTTTAGCACCAGAGATTTATATTTTAAGAACTTTTCCGGATTTTCTATTTCTCGGAAGGCATTCAGCAATGACAAATAAATCCCAATCACATAAGCATCAGGAGAGGATTCTTTCAGATGTCTAAATAATTCTTCGAAATTAATTGTTTGAATTATTTTTGATACATAACCTTTTTTATCATGTAATTTATATTTGACTTCATGAACAGTAAGATGAAGGTAGGAATTAATCACTTCCATAATGAAAAAGATTACAAGATAAATAACATAAGATGAAATTATTGATGTATTACTTTCAATACGGACCTTAGACTTTTCATTCAAGTTGAGGATATTGAAATTAAATTTGGAAAGCTCCAAAACACTTTTGTCATAAAAGTAGGTACTATCAATTCCTTTTTTGCTTAATTCAAAATCAGCTCTAAGAAGATTTTTTTCAAAAAACATTTCGTTCTTTCTTTCAGTTAATGATTTTAATAGATATACATTTTTCTCCCAATCATCCTCCAAAAATTTTTCTAAGGTAATAAACTTTCCTACCATACTAGTGAAATCAGACATCAAATTTCTGAAAGTAGAATCATTATAGTTTAACTTAACATTAATTTTTTTCATTAAACTTTCCTTATCAAATTTCTGAAAATCAAAGTTTGGATAATACTTTTTAATTTCTCGAAAAAATAATATTAGCTTTTTACTTTTATTGTGATAGGGAGATTCAATAAAAATTGTTAATCTTTTGATCTCATTATTTGAAAAGCTTTTGATAATGGAAAATATAATATGATTCATAAATGTTTAAAAGCGACAATTATTTATGTTACTTTTCTTAAATTATGGAAATTTCCTCAAATCTTCAAACGTTTTTTACTAACCTACATAATCGTTCATACTGTTAAGCGACATTTTAAGTAAAGTGTCCGTTCAAAGGAATTTTTCTTCCTCCTATAATTACAATTAAATTAAACCCCCAAAAGGAGGAAATATGAAAAAAATTATTATTATTTTTTTATTAACGGTTAACTCAGTTTCATTTGGAAATCTTGTATCTTATTCGACTAAAAATGAATTTAAAAGTGATAAAAAAATCTTTACATCCACACAAACTCACACATATGTTCGGGTTTTAATTAACGGAAAATGGTGGATATATGAATATGATGAAGATGGAAAATTGATTAATGTTTACCCTGATGAAGAGTGATAAAACTTTTTAAGTAATTTAAATCCGACAGAATATGAAGGTGGAGGAGATATAATATGATCATTGCACCTTAAAAATTTATTTTACAATAAGTCGTACATTTCAATTATATGGTGGATTTATGTTTATGACGGATTAATACTTGTAGACGCTTATTGGAGTCAATAATATAATTATAAACCTTTATCGAACGGAGGTATTATGATAAGACCACCTTAGATTTTTTAAAAGCAAATAATTAATTTAAATGCTTGGATTTAACTAAGCTTAAAATAGTTTTTTAGTAATTCAGTTATATTGTGTTTCAATTCGCATTACTTGAACTTAAATTTAAAAAGGAAAAAGGTAAAATGAAAAAGAAATTATTAATACCGGCAATATTAATTATTGCAATATTTACAGCAGTTGTTTTTAATGAAACAATTTTGACAAAAGCAAATGCAGAGCCACTTCCACTCCCTGGCTTAAATATAAGGGTAATGCAGACAGGTGGAAGTTCACCACAAGCAAATGCACAAGTACTCTATAAGGTAGGTGGAACAACTGTCTATGATGGCAGAACAGGCTCAAATGGATGGTGCTATATAACTTTGGCTACTGCCACTTATGATGTATATGTTTATTATCCTGCACTACCAAATGATGGTCAATCCGGAAGCTTATTGAATTATTATCATGACAGTGACGATAATGAAACAATAGTTTTAGGTCCGAACTATTAAACAATCTAACATTACAAGGAACCGACATTCAATGTAGGTTCCTTGCTTAAAAATTATGAAAAATAAAATATTAGTTATTTTTATTTTATCGGTATTCAAAAATATTCTTGCCCAGAATCCTATTTATTATCCTGCATTTCCTATCATGATAGATTCTGCTAGAACACCTTTTCAAAAATCTGGAATTCCACTTATTGCGGATTTAGATAAGGATTCTCAACAAGAAATAATATTTTTTTCTGTCGATTATAATGGAGTTGCAAGTCCATTGGGTAGATTATATGTAATCAGAAGTGATGGATCAATTTTTCCAAACTTTCCCAAAGGATTTAATGAAGTTATCCTTTGCATTGCTTCTGGGGATGTTAACGGAGATGGGTATCTTGATATTGCATTAAGATTAACTAATTCAATAGATGTTATAGACAGAAATGGTAATCATTTATCGGGATTTCCAAAAAATTATAGTGACGGAGATGCAACCACACTTAAACCAATAAGTCTCTATGATTTTGAAAATGACGACAAGCTTGAATTAATTGCTAGTAAAAAAAATGAATTAATCGTCTTTAATTTTGATGGCACTGTAAAAGCTGGTTGGCCAAGATATATTGCCGGAATAATGCAGACAAACCCTGCAATTGGAGATTTGAACGGTGATGGATATGGAGAGATAATTGCTGCAACTCTCAAGAGAGATAATTCAGGAATAATTGATTCATCTGCTTTAAGGATATATAAAAGAAATGGAGAAAATTTTTCCAAAAATTGGCCATTGTATTCGGATTCATCCTATTATAATTGGGGTGCATCACCTTCAATAATTATAAATAAGAATTTTGTTGATTCCACATACATTTTAATGTCAACTTTAAAATATGATAATGGATCTGGAATAAGCAAAAATCGACTTACGAAGTACAATATGTCAGGAGAAATAGTTGATAGAGGGTATAACAGTGTGCTCAATGGGTTAGGGACTTTGATAATTGGTGATATTGACAGAGATGGGAAGCCTGAATTTGCGAATGGCGCACAAGGAAATCCTTATTTGACTTTATATTCGAATAATTTAATAAAATTAACAGGTTGGCCTAATGAGGGAGTTGGTGAATACGAAGCAACACCTCTTATTGGTAGACTGACTAATTCTAATACTTTGAATGTTATAGACAATTCCTGGCTTGCAAATGATCCAATTGGTTATGGTTATATTCATGCCTATGAAAATAACGGAACCCCTCTTCCGTGGTCTCCGCTAAGACCAATTGGATTGGTTAGAGCAATATCTTTGTCCGATTTGAACAACGATGGGTCAGTTGAAATTATTGCGACTTCTTCAAAAACTTATAATGAAACATATCTTCACGTCTGGACTATTCCTGGAATTCCATTCACACATGACGATTTTCCATGGCCTCAAAACGGACACGACCGGTACAGAACCAATCAATATGGCTTTGTTCCTCCCGATGAACCTGTGGGAATACAACTAATTGGCAGTATCGTTCCCGAAAAGTATGTTCTTTATCAAAACTTTCCCAATCCTTTTAATCCAACAACAAGTATTAAATTCGAGATCAAAAATTCTAGTTTTATAGAACTAAAAATATTCGATGCGCTTGGAAGAGAAGTAGAAAACTTTATCAATAAGCGATTGAAACCCGGAACGTATTCTTTGACCTTTGACGGGAGTAAATACACGAGTGGAGTTTATTTTTACAGGCTTACAACAGTTGATTTTATTGAAGCAAAGAAAATGTTGCTGGTGAAATAAGGACATTTGTCGTCTCACAATTTAAAACTTTTAGAAATTTATTTTATCAAACAGATTAAACACAACGTTAGAGTCTTTAATTTTATTAAGAATATTTTCAATTAACAATATTTAATTTAACTTTATGGAAGGAAAAATTAAAAATGAGAAAGAAATCTTTTTTTGCCTGTAACTGAGAGATGGCAAAACAGTCTCCTCAAGATAAGTATATTGAAGTATATTAGCAGTAAACAAAAGAAAAAATCATAACTTTGCTTTAATATATTTATTTTCGTTTGTTTTAAAGTATTATTTTTGAATTTTTTAAACCTTTAAACCTTTAAACCTTAAGAAATCATGTCAAAAAAATCACCGTGGCACAGCGTTAAAGAGAACGTTTACCATAACAATACCGAGTGTAACACCGGCAATAACATTGAGTCGGAGAATCTTCGACAAGGAGATGGAAATAAGCGACTATGTGAAGAGTGCAAAAGACTTAACGATGAAGGAAGATAATTCTTGTCTGGAATAGTAGGGGTGAATTTAATTCATTAAGACGTTCATCCCGATCTACTCTCCATGTACCAAAGTATAAAGCAATCTAAACTAGGTTTCGCTACAGTTTGGCAACAGAAATTAAACAATTATGGAAAAACACATAAAATACGCCAAGTATTACAAAGTTAAATATCAATTCCTTCAGATAATTTGCTGAATTGCTCATTCAATATTTGGATTCGTAATCATTGGTCACTCCTATTAAATATTCTCTGCGGGATTTTTTACTCATTATTGTAACCATTTTTTAACAAATATTACGGTTACATTTTTAATGAGGCAACGACTCTTTTTTTACTTAGTCAAAGTTACCTTTTGAATGAGGCAACCCGTATCATTACATTCTTCTTATTATAACTTGCTTTCGTAACTTTTATTTTTGATTTTTGGAATTTAGAATACCCTTGAAACTTTTATGGCATATTCCTATAAATAAGCAGTTATATTCTTGTTTTTATCAAAAAATAATAACTATCTGATATAAGTGGAAGAAATTCAAATAAATGTCGGGTCATTAAGCAGTATTGAAATGCTTTATTACAACATTTCTCCGATATTAAAAGAGATCAGAAAAACTGCAATGGAAGAAAAAATTCCACCTAGAATTATTTGGGATTTTAGAAATATCGTAGAGAAAAAAATGAATATGGCTACTCTGACCGCTTTCTTATCTATTGCAAAGAGCATTTCAAATTACTTTGGAAAACCTTCTCCCATTTTGCTTAGGTGGAATCCATCCATAATTGGGTTTCTGTATGACATTTCATTTTTTAAAAATGGTTTAGAATTAAGTATTATATCTGTTCCGAAAGAAATGATTGGCGGCTTTACACCGCATACAACAAATCCTAACACAAAAATAGTTTATTATAATGAAGTGCCAACTATTTTTGATGATAAAGATAGTATAAGTGTGAATCAATGGAAGAAAAAAAATAGAGAACGAATCAGCAAAAGTCTAATAGTTAGTTTAGGTAATATCTTTTCAAACAATATTTTTGAAAAGGTTTGGAATGATCGTTTTAAATATGTATTGTCAAATGTGGCAGCTGAATTGGCAATCAATTCATTATTGCATGGTCAAGAAACTGTTTTTATTGGTATACAAAGAAGTTCAGTTGGAATATCAGTTTCTGTATGTGATAGTGGAATTGGTTTCTTAAATTCAATGAAAACTTCAAATAAATGGATAAAAAAAATTGATAAAACAACTAATATTAAGTGTTTAGTATATGCATCATTGTGGAAGGAATATGATATAGGATTAAAATTAGTAATTGATGAAATAACAAAAAATGGTGGATGGGTTAAAATGTCATCTTTTGATTCTGAAGTTAAATGGGAACAAAAAAATTGGACTTCTGCAAAAAAAATATTTGATAGAGAAAATTTTCAAATAGGAAAGCAAGAAGTAAATGATATTTTGGGACCTCCTGAACATGCCTTTTTCTTTCAGGGTAAAGAGAAGAATGGATATTATGTAATTTATCCAAACTCAATTAGGGGCTCTAGAATTGCGTTTGAAATTCCTTTCAAATAAATCAAAATGGATATTAGCCACCTTTATCTTGAAAAAGATTTTGTTTATGTACGCATGCAAGGCATAATTTGGGCATACAGTGGGTTATTAAATCCATCATCTTTGGAAGATAGTTCTGTTGTCGGCTTAGAAAAAATTTACCAAGATGTTAATCCGGATAAACCATTGATAATTTGTTTTAAAGGAATAGAAAGAATTTCAGGAAATGACAGTCTCGAAATTTTTTTAAGAAATGCTAAAGCAAGAGAGAGGAAAATTTCTTTTATTAATGTAAATGATGAATTGAAAAAGATATTGATACAAAATTTCCAACTAGCCCAAATTGAAGACTTCAAAAAATCTGGAAATGGCTTTTCTATCTTTAGTAAGGATAATTTTAAGGAGGAAGTAATTATAGAACGAGTAAGAGAAATGGAAAAGGAACGATTGTTCGCTTCTATGAATTCTAGCTTTCGAAAATTGGATGTAAGAGAAAAACACTTTGTTTCAACTTCCATTATTGCCGATGGTGAATTTGATGCAGGTGAAATTATATCAGATCCTAAATATTTTATGTGGATTTGTTTGTTAATGGTTGATGAACTAAATAAATTAAAATTTGAATTAGAAGAGGAAAATAAAAAAAGTGGCATATTGTTGTACACCGAATTGAAATTAATTGCCGTAAGTTTAAGGGGTTCACCTTTTTGTAGTGCCATTGGATTGTTAAGTAACATTAAATATGATGTTTTAGATCACTTAGGCCCTAAACATAAACTATTTGATACAGAAGTTTTAGAAAATGTTAACCGTGGGATTCTATATATATACATTGGAGATTTTGCCGCCGGGGGAACAGAAATAAAAATTGCAAAAACTTATATAAATTTAATTAATTGTAAGCTAAAATATGCACTTGTGATAGGTTCACTTTTAAAAAACGAAGTTTTTAAAAATGATTTTGAACTTATTAGTCTTATTCATTTAAAAGAAGTTCGTCCTGAAGTAAATTATGAATTACCGGTTTTTAATAACTTATTTGAAGGAAGAAATCAATGAAGGACACAAAAATTCTGCATGTAACGGACTTTCATCTCGAAAATGCGGATGCAATTGATGAATTTTTAAGTAAAGGCTCTTACCAAAGATACATAAATTCATTAGTTAAAGAAATTAAAAAGGATTTTGAAACCATAGACTGCATTGTTGCAACTGGGGACTTCGTAGACTGTGGGAAAGGTGAAAACTTTGAACATGCTAAATTAATTTTGTTCAGTTTGGCTGCTGAATTTAATCTTTCTCCTAAGAATATTGGGGTTTGCATAGGTAACCATGATATTAAATGTACCTTTAAAAGGAAGAAGATCGATACTTCTAAGGATGATAAAACACAATTCAATCTTTTTTCGACAAATTTTTCAAACAAGCTTTCTTTTCTGTTTAAGACCGATAGAGCAAATTTATCCAGCCTTGCGGAAAATGTTTATTTATTAGCTCTAGACTCAACATTTAATCGGAAAGCAAATAGTCCAGGAAAATTTTTGAAAACCGAAGCAAAAGGGATTCTTCAAATGCTTAAAGATTCGTCTGTAGACAACCCCGATAACATATTAATAATAGCGAGTCATTACCCTATCAGATATTTTGATAGCTTCTATGACTCTGAAGACATTGATAAACATTTTTGGCAATCCGCGGTATATTTAAAGATGGAAATACAAGAAAACATTAATCAAGCAAAAATTTTGTATTTGTTTGGAGATACTCATCAATCAGATAGGGAGATTCATGAACAACAAGCATTTATAATGACTAGTAGATGGGGAATAAAAATTCCAAGGCCAGAAGATGATCCCAAAAAAAAATCCGATATAAGTCAAGAAGCAAAATTAATACATTACTTAAAAAACAGATCATTAAAAATTCACACTTTTTCTTATCATTCAAAAATTCATAAGTTAGATGCAAATGATGGACACTGGGTGGGTGAAAGCCCAATAAAAATAGATTTACAAACAAAGCATGCCGATCTTATTAAAGGTAGATATGAAAAGGATTTAGATTTAAAGATAATTCAACAGATAAAATTAGATGGATTATATAGATTTGATAGATTTTTAGTTAATAAAGAAGGTGAAGAAAAAATTTCATTGGGGTGGATATCTATAAACAATTTGCTTAAAGAACAAAAAAACGGAATTCTATCTGAAATTATTGTTTCAACAAAAGATTATTTAGAGGAAAAAATTAGAGACATTTCTGTGAAGGATGTTCTTTATGTGGGAATTGATTATTGGGGTTCAATCATTAGTAGTCAATTGTCTGTTATGACTGGAAGTATAAATTATTGTAGGGCATTACGGGGAAGCGAAAAGCATTATACAAAAAGTGAACAGTTCTCTGAAACTGATTTAGAAACTTTATTCATAAACATAAAATATGTGGTCTTTATAACTGATGTAGTATCTACTGGTTCAACACTTAGAAGGATATACGAAAAAATTATTTCGAACCCGGTACTAGAGGCAAAAACAAAAGAAATAAAATTCATTACCATATCCGTAATGTCTGATAGAAGACAGAGAAAGAAGGCGGATTTAGGTTTTCTTTACGCTTTTGGTACATTCTGTAATAATTTGAGAATACCAGTAGTTGATAAAGAAGATTTACCAGATGAAGGTATTTTACCCTCCAAAAAACATTTTTATTAATTTTATTACCCAAATAAAATTCACCAGATTGAACAACTGCAAGTAGGTAAGTTGACAAAATTGGTCATATTCTCTATAATTGCTATACCATAATTTTTTATGGAAATCAAAGGAGGGTAAATTGAATATTTTAAAGAACTTTTCAAATCTGTCTAACCACAAAAGACAAATAGAATCATCTCGATTAGTAGAATTACAACAAACTTTTTTAGAAAAAAGTATTGAAGCATATGAAACTAACAACGAACTGTATTTTTTAAATCTTGAAGCATTTCTTAAGTGTAATACTAACCAACAAATCATAAACACAAAGAATTATTTTCTTCAGGATTATCCCAATATTGATAGGAGATTTTCTGGTGCAGTTTGGGAATTTGAGGTTATTGTCCCTTTAAAGTATAATCATGAAAATCAATTAAGGATGTTTAAAAAAAACTTCAAACAAACATTTAATGTTTATGATGCTTTAATTACTGATAAGAATTTTTGTAATCCTAGTAATCAGTTGGATGCTGGAAGTAAATTTTTAGTTAAGATATTTCCTATTTTTTTAACTGTAACATCTTGCGAATGCATTAGTTTCTTAAAAAAACAAAATGCTTTATTTATGGGAGCTCAAGGTATTTCGCTTATCTATTCAAATTATAAAAATCAAATCCCAAAAGGGAAGTTCTTAGTATCATTTGATTTTAAAGATAATCTTTATAAGAATAAAAATGGAATAAATAAAGTACCTTTAATTTATAATGGATTAAGTAATTGTTGGTCATATTCACTTAATAATTTTGATAGTAGTTGGAATCACAATTATTATCTTCTATGCTTTTGCAAAACAATTTAAATAATTAAACCTTTAGTATATATACTAAAGGTTTTTTAATAATTAATTAGCATTATTTTTACATGATTCTTTGTGAAATGATCCACTACTGAAAAGTTTCCTGTGATTGTAAAAACTTCCCTTGATTACATCCTTGCATTTTGAGAGATTGAGCATCTAATTTCCCATACTTGTCGAATGTTTTATTATTATTGAAGAGCTTAACTAAAAGATAACTCATTGCAACGGTCCCATCTCTACAACTCGTTTCAATTTTCTCAAATTTTTTCGCTACGATTTGGCTACAGAAAATATAGAATAGATTCCATATATAGAAAATGTTCTAATATGTGGAACAGCTAAGTAGTAGATTTTCAAGGGTAATACTAAAATCGCAATTTTTATATTATGATTTGTAATCAGCAGGTCGGGGGTTCAAATCCCTCTGCCAGCTCAAAAAGCCCTAAAGAGATTTACTCTTCAGGGCTTTTTTGTGTCAGGTCAATTGTCTACTACTTAATTAGCAATTAGAATTTTGTAATTTGAGATCAGCAACTTTGGAAAGACGACTACTTTTATTAGTGCGGGACTTTATAAAAATGTTTTTTATTCATTTGATATTTTATATTGCCTTCAAAAAATCTAAAAACTGAAAGGCAAATTATATTAGAGTTAAAAGATTGAAAAAAGTTTTTATATTTGTAAAATTATCACGATCCGTCAACCCCGTTACGGATTGCGATCAAAAAGTCCGACTTTTAATTTAGATGATCTGTAAAATCTACTGTAAATTTGATCATCAAATTTTAAAATGAATATTAACAGCATAAAATTTGCTTTTTAATTCCATCCATTTTTTAATTTTTTTTCCGATCGTAACAATACTGTATTTTGTTACTCCGCATAAATTCCGATGGCTGCTGCTTTTGATCTCAAGCTGCTATTTTTATATGGCATTTATCCCGGTTTATATTTTAATTCTTTTCATAACAATAATCATCGATTATTATGCCGGGATTTATATCGAAAAATCTGAAGGGAAACAGAAGTTAAAGTATTTGATCATAAGTATAATATCACTTTGTTTAGTACTTTTTATTTTTAAATATTTTAATTTTTTTAATCATAGTTTTGCGGCGCTTTCACAAAAATTCTTTATTAGTTATCCTATAGAAGATATTGGGCTCATTCTTCCTATCGGTTTATCATTCCATACATTCCAAAGTCTTAGCTATGTAATAGAAGTTTACCGTGGAAATCAGAAGGCGGAAAGAAACTTCGGAATATACTCATTGTATGTAATGTTTTACCCGCAGCTTGTTGCCGGTCCGATTGAAAGGCCTCAAAACTTGCTGCAGCAATTTTATGAAAAGCATAAAGTTGATTACCAAAGGATTTCGGATGGCCTAAAGTTAATGGCCTGGGGAATGTTCAAAAAGGTTGTGATCGCAGACAGGCTTGCAGTTTTTGTTAATCAGGTTTATGACAGTCCTTATAATTATGAAGGCTTAAGTTTAATAATTGCAACTGTCTTTTTTGCATTTCAGATTTATTGTGATTTCTCCGGATATACCGATATAGCACGCGGCGCAGCGCAGGTCATGGGATTTAAGCTTATGCTGAATTTTAACAGGCCATATTTTTCTAAATCGATATCAGAATTCTGGCAGAGATGGCATATATCACTTTCTACATGGTTTAAAGATTATTTATATATTCCTCTTGGAGGCAACAGGGTCGCGGTTCCCCGATGGTATTTTAATCTGTTCATAACTTTTTTGATAAGCGGATTATGGCATGGTGCTAACTGGACTTTTGTAATTTGGGGGGCGCTGCACGGAATGTATCTCGTTTCCGGTATTTGGACTAAAAGTTTGAGGCAGAGAATTGTAGAGTTTACGGGGCTGAGTAAAATTCCGACTATTCATAAATGGTTACAAATAATTTTTACATTTTCACTTGTATGCTTTTCGTGGATTTTTTTCAGAGCTGCCGATCTGGAGTCAGCACTATACATTGTTAAGAATCTGATCCCGGGAATTGATAACATAAGCTCAGTATTCTCAGCTGAACGTGCCCATATTCTTTATCTTGACAAAAATTTATTTGATTTTGCTGTTGCGCTTATTTTAATAATTGTATTGCAGCTCATCCAAACGCTGCAACGCCGTGGAAATATTATTGAAATGCTGAATAAGAGATCTGTTGTAGAAAGATGGCTGGTTTATTACATAATTATTGCAGGAATTTTTATTTTCGGTGAATTTAAAAATACTGCACAATTCATTTATTTTCAATTTTGAAAAAGTTGTTCTTAAATATTGCTATCCTTGGCTTTCTGGCTCTGAGTACGGTCTGGCTCCTTAGCCGCCGGGGTGATATATCTTATAACGATTATAATTACCTGGCAGCTATCATTGATAAAAATAATCTTCTGGATACTGTCAAATCTCCCCGTATAATATTTGTAGGAGCTTCTAATATCGCATTCGGCATTGATTCAGAAGAGATCGAAGATGCATTTCACATACCTGTTATAAACATGGGACTTCATGGCAATCTGGGATTTGATTTTATTTTGAATGAAGTAAAATATAATCTAAAAAAAGGAGATATTATTATTCTGGCAATTGAATTTTATCTGGATGAATTTGATTACCCGACCATTTCTTATCTGTTAAATGTTTATCCTCAGGCAGAACAGTATGTAGAACGCGATGCCTATTACTATAAGGAAAAATTAAAATTTGAGTTTGCAAAAGCGCAGCTGGCACGTAAAAGATTGTTTAACATCTTTTTTGGAAAGATATTAAATTTAAAAGAAGCAAAGTTGATTGCTGAAAGCGATCTTAATTTGTTTGACACAACTATTTATTCAAGAAATAAATTTAATTCAAACGGCGATGTTATCAGCCATCTTGATAAGCCCTCCTTGAAAGACATTCGTGGAAGGATCCAAATTGCACGTAAAGATTATTCGGGACGGATCGATAAGATGAATGAATTTGCCGAATTCTCTGAAAGCAAAGGTGCAAAAGTATTTTATACTTATCCGTGTTACCCTGAAACTGAGTTTATAAGGAATAAGGGACCAATTATGGACCTCGATAAAAAATTATCCCGGGAATTGAAAATGCCTGTCATTGCATCACCTACGGAATTTATTTTCCCGGACAGTCTCTTCTTTGATACCGTTTACCATTTGAATAAAGAAGGCAGAGAGCTAAGGACAATCCGTATGATCGAAATTTTAAAAGAGAAAGTTTTTAATGCGAAGAATTAATTTTCGTTTTATTTTCAGATTATATCCACTCAAGTCTTTCCTGTGTTAATTCATTTTCAACATTTCCTGTATTCAGTGTAGAAGCCGGTTCAAACAGCATCACACAAACTTCCTCATCAGCTCTCGGACGATGCTCAACACCTTTCGGTACTACTAACATTTCACCTTCTTTCAAAGAAACTGTCTTATCACGAAAGTCCATATAAAATTTTCCTCTGAGTACATAAAACATTTCATCTTCATTCTCATGAGAATGCCAGACAAATTCTCCTTTGAATTTTCCAAGCTTTACATGCTGTCCGTTTAACTCGGCTATAATTCTCGGATTGAAGTGGTCTGTAAATTTCTCAAGCTTATTATTAATATTTATAACCTGCATTTTTTTATGTTTTTAATTTTTGACTCAGCACAAACCCGGATCACCAAACTGAAAGTCTTGATCGCAAGTCTCATCGCAATGAAGAGCCTGTGAAGATTAAAGATTTATGGAAAGATGTCTTTCAGTATTTTCTCCCTGAATTCAAATATAGATTCTACTTTTCTTTTTACAAAAAGATTATGAGGAATAAATTCAAATATACCGCCGGGTGAAAGATATTTAATTGTATCCGTCATCTTAGTTTTACCATCAATGTTTTCAAACTTGTGCTCATGGACCCAGATCTTGTACGGACCCTTGATCTGCGTGTCTTCAAAAGAATATGGGGGATCCCATTTTGTTATTTCGGATCTCCAGAGGATTTTTAAACCGTTCAGTCTGATTGTGTATTCAATAATTGTTCCTGCTTTCATTTTTATAGGCAAAGGAGTTTTTATATTGAAGCCGAGTGCAGGCGGAGTGATCCGGTTAAGGTTTTCAGCTTTACTGAAAAAACCAAACACTTCATTCAGGCTTTTATCAATGACGATTACTTTTTCATGTACGTGAGTTTTCAACAAAATTATTTAAATTGTTTCCAAAGAATTTTTTTTATCACTTTGATCTATTCCGGTTTTTGTGATTCTCATCCACAATCTTTCATGCAGATAAAAAAGAATCAGCTTTGTAAACACTTCTGTAAAACCAATTTCAAAAGCTTTTCTATAATCTCCTGTTACAAAGAAAGCTATTATAATTGTATCGAGCGTTCCTACTATCCGCCAGCTTATGCCTTTGACAAAGCTTCTTGAATGTTTATCCTCATAAGAAACAATGCCTTTTTCTGAAATTACTTTTGTCTTTCCGATCTTTAAAGAGATCCATATTCGTTCATGAAGATAGTAGAGGAAAATTTTTGTGAATAATTCAATTCCGCCTATCTTCAATGCAGTTGACAATTGTCCTGTGAAAAGCCATGAGAGTAGGATTGTATCAAGAGTCCCGATCACTCTCCATGATACACTTTTTAAAAAACTGGTCTTGTGGGAGTGTCTGGTTAAAGAGGGCATTAAAAATTTGTTATATGGTCAAAATGCTCAAAGCAAATTTTTTAATCAAATCATTAGCCAATACATGTTATATATTAGTTCATTGCTGCTTAATTATTTTAATGAATTGCAGAGAAACATATCAATAAATAGAAAACGAAAATTTAGTTTATTATATTATTATCGGAAATTTCCATTTATCTTATTGTAATTTTATATCACTTAATGCATCCTGTAAAAAATATCCGATTTAAAGTTTGCTGTATCGGCAATGTCGATGAAGCCGTAATGGCAATTGAGCTCGGTGCTTCTGCATTAGGCCTGGTTTCAAAAATGCCCAGCGGACCAGGAGTCATATCAAATGAAATGATCTGTGAAATTGTAAAAGTTATTCCGCCGGGAGTTGCTTCATTTCTTTTGACCAGCGAACTGAAAGCGGAACAAATAATTTTACAACAAAAAATTTTCAGAACTAATACTTTGCAGCTTGTAGATGAAGTAGAAATCACTGAATATGAAAAAATTAAATCTGCTCTTCCCGGCGTCTCTATAGTCCAGGTAATTCATGTTATGGATGAATCATCGATCAGCCATGCTGTTAAAATATCGAAACATGTAAGTGGAATTCTTCTCGATTCAGGAAATCCAAAGCTTAAAATCAAAGAGCTTGGCGGTACCGGAAAAGTTCATGACTGGGAAATAAGCAGGAAGATCCGTGAAGCCATTGACATTCCTGTTTTCCTGGCTGGCGGATTAAATGCGTCAAATGTTACTGAAGCGATGGATAAAGTGAGTCCTTTTTGCGTCGATCTATGCAGCGGAGTGCGGACTGAAGGAAATCTTGACCGGATAAAACTCGAAAATTTTTTTAAAGAAGTTAAATCATACCTTCATTAAATCCAGGGTTCAAAAGATATTTATTTTAAGAACGTAACTTTTAAAGATTTAAGATTTGCGTAAGCCACCCATTACTGCTTTTAAGCAAAATTTATATGACAAAAGGATATTTAATCTCGTCCGGAAATGTAATTGTAAATTTTGCTAATGCCATTAGCTCTTTGTTGATAATGATGCAGGTAACTTCACGTCCGGATATGTGAATACTGATATAACCGGTGACAATAAGGTTGATGTGATTGACCTGGCAATAGCAGATAATAATGCTTTTAGTTTTATTGAAGTTGTGACACGTTGACTGTGAGTTTTCAATGAAGCATATTTATATTTATATCCTGAACAATTCAAATTGAAAGATTTTTTTTTTAATATTTTTAAAAATTAAAATTTACGTTTTACTGGATCGAAATATTTTCTTTATCGATCTTTTCGCCCTTGAATACAGTCAACAGGCCAAGTGCTATAGCCAGTATGATCGGTCCCATGAAGATCCCAATAATTCCCATAAGCTGCAGTCCACCGACAACACTGAAGAAGACAAACAGTTCATTCATCTTTGCTCTCTGTCTGATCAATTTTGGAAGAAGAAAGTTATCGACCATTCCGATAATGAGCGCGGCATAGGCGGTAAGGATCCCGGCTTTCCAGTATTCCCCCGAGAGGGCAAGGACGATAATTACGGGAACGGTAACGAAGGCTGTTCCGCCGGTGGGAATCAGAGAAAAGATCATAGCAACCACACCCAAAAGAATAAACGAAGGAAGTCCGAGCAGCCAGAATATTATTCCCGCAAGAGTACCCTGTAGTACAGCTACAAATAAAGAGCCCCTGATTGTTGCATCAATTAAATCGGAAGTTTCACGGATTAGCTCCTTAGCCTGATTGTTGTCCATTGGCAAAATATCAGGAAGATCCTTAACGATCTTTGCACCATCACGAAACAGATAGAACATGCTGAAAATGGCGAACAATATTCCTACAAGCATTCCAAAGATGCCTTCGATCAAATACCATGATGCAGAAAGTAAAAGTTCACTTACCCTTGTCGCAATCGCTTTTACATCTTCAGGCTTAACAACTTCTTTTAAGTTAATATATCCGTTTACATAATTATAAATGTAAGCAAGCTTGCTGTGCTCAGGATCAGTTATTACCTGCTGAATCTGTTCAATTGTAATTCCGGCAACTCCTGCAAGCTCCTTGATCGCTGCGGCTGAAATAAGCATGAGCGGTATAATGAATGTAAGGAATGAAACTGCAATAGTTATGATCGCGCTAAGTGGATGATTTTTTGTTTTGTTAAGAAGTTTTTTGTATAAAGGATAAAATATTATTACAAGTATAGCGGACCATAGTAATACTGATATGAACGGCGCAAGCATTTTCCAGCAAAGATACAGCAACAATCCCGTAATAAACATCAGAAGTATAAACTGAGCAAGTTTTTTTCTATCTGGCATTGCTGTCATGATCACTGATTTATATTTTTAGAATTCAAACTAAAATTTAATTAAAACATGAGCAATATAGTTAAAGATAAGTTCTTGTTCAGTTTAATTAACATGTGCACGCGTATTCAAATTAATCTGACATTGATCATAAGAATATTTTTAAATTTTTAAAATTGAATTTAATAATCATCACAGCATTTAAATATTTTAATTGTTCTTTCTTTCCTCATCCAATTCCTTCTTAAGCTTTTCAATTTCTGCTACCATCTTTTCTCTTGTGTCATTATTATAAGCCTTGGCTAAGAAATGTTCCAACCGCTGAATTCTTTTTGAGAGCGCTTTTTCCCTGTACAGAGATTCTTTCATTAGACTATATTTTATAATTTTTTAAAACAAAATAACAGATAACCCTTAATAACTTAAGGCATAATTTATTTCTTGAATTATTTACTTAGTCTTTATATGTTCATCTATGGAATTAAGGATAAAGAAAATTTATAATGCAGGGGATATTAGAAGTGAGTATCTTGAGATCTTTGTAAACTCAGACACAAATCTTAAAAATTTTGTCATATTAAATTCTTTCAACGTAAAATTTAATAAATCAGGCAAGAATTATTTTTACTGGCTTCCCGATCATAAAGTAGATCAGGGAGAATCTGTCATTGTTAATACGAGGAATGGTATTAACGATTTGACATCGCTAAGTTTTTACTGGAATTTAGAAAAACCTCTCTGGAAAGAAGCTCCCTCATCAGTCTATCTAATCAGGATACGTGATTACGAAAAGTTTCCGGATGCCAGAAGATT
>JBDSYA010000246.1:0-5762 GCA_039925865.1 Ignavibacteria bacterium | reverse complement strand
GATTTTGGTAATTGAAAGAGGCAGCCGTTATCAGCCTCTTCAGGATTTTAATAATTCGGAAATGGAGATGATGAGAAAGCTTTACAAAGAAGGCGGGCTTCAGCAAACGAAGAAATTCACAATGTCTGTGCTGCAGGGTGAATGTGTCGGTGGGACAACCGTGATGAATAACGCGGTCTGCATTGAGATGAGAGCTGAGACAAAAGCTAAATGGCAAAATGAATTTGATATTGATCTATCTGATCTGAGTGCAGAGTATGATCAGATTGCTAAGGAGTTAGAAATAAAAGAACTCACAAAAGATGGTATTAATAAAAAAGTTTCTGAAAAATTTCAAAAGGGAGTGTCAGGTTATAATTTAACTGCAAATGAAAAACTTGAAACCATCTATCCGCTGAAAGTTAATTACCGGAATTTAGTCGGTGATGAAAATTGGAATCTTGGAAATAAAAGACAGACAAAAAGAACAATGCTTGAAACGTACTTACCATGGAGTGAAGCCAGAGGTGTTAAAATAATTTCTAACATTACTGCTGTTAAATTTTTAAAGAATAATGACAGGGCAGAATAGGTATTGTTGCGATCTGATAACGGAGAACTCAATAAAGTAAAAGTTAATAAAGCTGTCATTGTTGCAGGAGGAGTCATCGCAAGCAGTCATTTCCTGATGAGAAGCGGTTTGAGCGGAAATGCCGGTAAAAGAATGAGCTGCAACTTTGCATTTCCATTTACATTTGAATTTGAAGAAGAGTTAAAAGCATATGACGGAAATCAAATAACTCTTGGAGCTTGCGATCCTTCTAACAGAGCTGTATTTGAAACATACTTTAATCCTCCGGCATCTTTTTCTTTAGCATCGGTACCGTTCTATTTTGACAGGCGCAATAAAATTATGAAAAATTACTGCAGGCTTATGAACATTGGTGCTCTTGTTGGTTCAGAACCCAATGGTATTATTAACAGAAAGGCAGATCTGATAAATGGTCAGGCATTTGATTGGGAGCTTGGAAAAACTGACAAAGAAAATATACGTTATGCATTTTCAACATTGCTGCAGATTGGCCTGAATGCGGGAGCATTAAAAGCAATATTACCTATGAAGCCCGGAGTTGAAATTATTTTATCAAAAGAAAATATAAATAATTTTAATTCATGTTTTGCTGAGTATCCAATGCGGATACAGGATTTGCTGATTGGCACTGCTCATCCTCAGGGAGGAAATATAATGGCAGGAAATAAATCTGTTCATAAAAATGAGCGTGTATTGAATTCAGATTTTTGCGTTGAAGGCTTAAAAAATGTTTATGTTGCTGATGCTTCAGTATTTCCCGAAAGTTTAGGATTAAACCCTCAATTGACAATTATGGCAATGAGCTCTATGGCTTCGAAAAAAGTATTAGAAAATTCCTAAGGAATCGAGAATATTTTTATTTCAATAAGATCATTTTTTTAAATTCACTGAAATTGCCTGAGATAAGTTTATAATAATAAATTCCGCTTGACAAATTACTTCCATCAAAAGTTATTTTATAAGAACCCCTGCTTTGAATTTCATTTACTAAACTCACTACCTCACTGCCCAATGCATCATATACCTTTAGAACAGTATGTCCTGATGAAGGCAAATTATAACTTATGTTCGTTTCAGGATTAAATGGATTCGGAAAATTCTGATAAAGTGTATAATTATCCGTAATAATATTATTTGACATATTAATGCCTACCGGTGTGCTTGACAACTCTTTGATCACTCCCGGAATAGTGAAAGATATAGGAACACCAAATGCAGAAAGATCAACAACTGAAGATGGCATTACATCTTTAACGATCCAGATATTCTGTGCAATATAAGTTGTGTCAGGCCGTGTAAACACAGGGATTGCAATCGGAGGAAAAGGCGGGGGAAGTTGAATTAAATAACTGAGAGCAAAAGTTATTAGAAATTTTTTGGCAAGATAAGTTCCGTTAACCGTCGAAACACTTTGATCATTTAAACGTCTGCCCGTAGCAGATACTCTTAAAGGAAGTGTCAGCGTATCGAATGTGATTGTTGTATCACGGGAAAAAATAGTATAGTTTGAATTTACAGATTGCGAAAAGCGGTAAACACTATACCATTTTTCAAATGATTTGAGAAATCCGATCAGGGAAGTGGTATCTAAAAAAGGTATCGAATCGATAAGATTCAGGACATTTAAATAATACCAGCCGTTTGTAGTCTGGAAATTATAATAATTTGTATCAGTGTAAGGTGTATTTTGATTGACAGAAAGTAATCCTGATTTAGATAAAACAATATTTGCCTGTAAGCCCTGATAACTCTGTATTACAGCAAAGGAATCAACCTGAAATGTTTCAGCTGCAGTCTGCGGGATATTCAGAGAATCTAAAGGAGTATTTTTATAAAACCATTTGTAACCTGGCGAAGAAGGAAAATATGTTGAAGCACTTTGAGAATATGAATTGCTTACAAATATTATGCAAAGTAATAGAGTTGAAATAATAATTTTCATATTGGATTTATTTGAAATTAAATTACAGATACTGTTGCTTAAAATAAATGCAGTTTTGTAATTCAGTTTAGCATATAATTTTAAAATGATAATTTTTATAATTACACTTAAAGTTAAAACCGGATATGCAGATAGGGGATTATACACTTCATTCAATTCAGACAGGTTTATTCAAATTAGACGGAGGAGCCATGTTTGGTGTTGTACCGAAAAATCTCTGGCAAAAGACTAATCCATCTGACACACAAAACAGGATTGACATGTGCACAAGGGCACTTTTGCTGGATAACGGTAAGAGGAGAATTTTGATCGACAATGGCATTGGATATAAACTTTCCGAAAAAGTAAATCAGATTTACGATGTTAACTTTTCTGAGCATAGTTTAGAGAAAAGTCTTGCAGAGATCAATCTTTCCAAAAATGATATTACAGACGTGATACTTACTCATCTTCATTTTGATCATGCCGGCGGAAACACATATTATGATGAAGAAAAAAATTTACAAATATCTTTTCCCAATGCGGTGCATTATGTTCAGAAGAAGCAATATGAATGGGCTTTGAATCCCACTGACCGGGATCGCGCCAGTTTTTTCCCCGAGAATTACAAACCTCTTGAAGAAAAAAAAGTTTTAAATCTGGTAAATGAAGAATTTATATTTGATGAATTCATTAAACTGCTTCCGGTCAATGGCCACACAAATCATATGCAGCTTGTAAAGATATCCGACGGAAAAGAAACGTTTCTTTATGCTGCTGACCTTATTCCTACCGCCGGACATGTTCCTGCGCCTTACATTATGGGATATGATCTTTTTCCGCTGACAACTCTTGAAGAAAAAAAGAAATATTTAAAAGATATCTCGGATAATGACTGGACAATTTATTTTGAGCATGATCCTTACAATGAGTGCGTAAAGATCGGATCAAACGCTAAAGGTTATTTTATAAAAGAGAGTTTCAGATTATAATTTAAATCCGGTTTTTAATACCGATCGTTTGTTAAGTATTTATAAATCCAATGAAAAAATCCCTGTTACTCTTCTTAATTACATTTCTGATAATAATTTTTTCTGTAACTGAAAACATTATAGCCCATCCTATAGATGATCTTGACAAGCTCTCAAAAGTCGATGTGGGCTGGGTATATCTGCAGTTAGGATATACTCACATCCTTCCTTTCGGACTGGATCATATATTGTTTGTACTGGGATTATTTTTGCTGAGTCCTAAATTGAAACCACTTCTATGGCAGATCTCGGCATTTACTGTTGCACATTCAATAACTCTTTCACTTGCGATGTTTAATATAATCAGCGCACCTTCAAATATTGTTGAACCTGTCATTGCCTTGTCAATTGTTTTTATAGCAGTTGAAAACATTTTAACAAAAGATCTCAAACCCTGGAGAATTGGAATAATATTTTTATTCGGTCTAATTCACGGACTTGGATTTGCAGGCGTATTAAAAGATCTTGGCTTGCCGCAGAACCAATTTATCAATGCATTGATCTCCTTCAATATCGGCGTTGAACTTGGACAGATCTCGGTTGTATTGATAGCCTTTTTTGCTGTTGGATTCTGGTTTCAGTCTAAAAAATGGTACAGAGACAGAATTACTATTCCAGGCTCTGTCATCATAGCTTTAATTGCAACATACTGGACTATTCAAAGAATTTTCTTCCCTGAATAGCTATGATCAATCTCTTACTTATGTTACAAATAAAAATGACAAAGTCATAAAATTATAAATGAAGAAAAACCTTTTTCTGATCTTCATTCAACTTATAATATTCAAATTTACTTTTTCTCAGGAAATAAAGTATGATAATGTTTCAGTTGAACTTTCAAAATTAAAAAACGATAGGGAAAACTATTTTGCTTCAAGAGAAATACTTTACAATGCTGATAGTTTACTGACTGTTGGTTATGATATACCTCTCTCTGAAAATGAGCTCAAAGTTTCAGATTATCTTTCATCGTTACAAAAAAGTTTCATCCAAAGTACCGGCAAAGACTTTCCTCCTTCGAATTTCTTTTATGAAGGCAGGCAAATGATCGATACAAATATGGTTTTTAAGATCTTCAGGAAAATGCCGAAGGGCGGATTGCTGCATCTGCATCCCAGTGCCGGAGGCAATGCGGAATGGGTGATCAGTAATATAACTTACATGGACAATTGTTACATGTACACATCTCATGACGGCAAAATCAGATATGGAGCAATGATGTTTTTTCATCCTGATTCGGTCAAGGCGGGATGGGAAAGTTTCAAAATATTAAGAGAAGTTGAAAGGATAATTGATGAAGAGTTAATGCAGCTTCTTACATTTGATCAAAGTGATAAAGGCAATAAAAGAATATGGCTGGACTTTGAATCTGTTTTCAGAAGAATGGGGCTGACTGCATATGAGCCGGCATTCAGAATGTTTACAAGAGCATTGTTTGATTCACTACTTGCCGACGGCTCGCAGCACATTGAGTTAAGGACAAGTCTCGGAGGCGTGTATGACTTGAATGGAAATATTCTTACGCATGAAGAGTGTCTTTTAATTTATAAAGAGATCATTAAAGATGTTAAAGAATTGCATCCAGAATTTACTGCTAAACTTATTTTTTCAGATTTCAGAGGAGCACCAAAAGAAACTGTGATGAAAGATCTTTTGACGGCTTATGATTTAAGAAAAAAGTATCCTGAACTTTTAATTGGTTTTGATCAGGTTGCCGAAGAAGACAGGTGGAATAAAACTTCTTACTACTTAGAGCAGTTCTTTGCGATTGATTCAATTGCAAAGAAAGAAGGATATGATTTGCCGTATTATTTTCACGACGGTGAATCAACACTTCCATCGAATGATAATTTAATCGATGCAGTAATGCTTAACACAAGAAGGATCGGCCATGGAATAAATTTATTTCGTTTTCCGATGCTTGAGCTTGCAGTTAAAGAAAAGAAAATTGCCGTTGAAGTTTGCCCGATAAGTAATCAGATACTTGGCTATGTACAGGATCTGCGAATGCATCCGGCATCGGGTTATATAAAAAGAAATATTCCAATTACAATAAACACAGACGATCCGCAGATTTTCAATTACAACGGTTTGACTTATGACTTTTGGACAGCATTCATGGCATGGGAGCTTGATCTAAGGACGATCAAAAAACTTGCTCTGAACTCGCTTGTATATTCGGGATTGAACAAAGATGAAAAGAAAGAAGCGTTGAAATATTTTAATATGAAGTGGGATG
>JBDSYA010000245.1:0-14212 GCA_039925865.1 Ignavibacteria bacterium | reverse complement strand
TCATTAAGCTTTTCATCAAGGCTGCATGTAATAATTTCAATAAATCTTTTCTCTTTTTTATTGAACCTGTTGTCAATTGCATTAATTCCTTCGGGAGCGCAGAGCAATGAAACAACGCTTATCTTTTTTATTCCCATGTTCAGAAGATATTCAATAGTAAAAATAACGCTTCCGCCTGTTGCTATCATTGGATCGAGAATTATTACATTGAGCACGCTCTTATCTTTTACATTAGGAAACCGGAAATAATATTTCACCGGCTTTAATGACACTTCATCCCTGTAGATACCAATGTGACTGGTTATAACTTCCGGATAAAGTTCAATAAATCCTTGAGTCAACCCTAGTCCCGCGCGCAGGATCGGAAGAATTACAATTTTCTCATTGACCTTACTTCCGTTGATTTTTTTAAAAGGCGTATTAACAATTTTTTTTTCAATGCCTATCGATGAATATGCTTCGGCTGCCAGTATAAATGAAATTTTATCTAAGGCGTTTTTGAAGTCAACTTTACCGGTACTTTTATCGCGCATTATCGAAAGGTAATGCTTAACAAGCGGATGATTTATAATTTTAAGATGCTTCATTTATCAAAGTTAAATTCTGACAAGATCATATTTTTTATAAAGACCAATTAATTTATTTTATCAGATCCACTCTCAATTCAGTGATAACATTTTGTACGGTCTTCACTGACTGTGGACCTGCCGAAATTTTCATGCCCAGATCTATATTTGTACTTGTTTCTTTCTTTGCCACACAGCCGGCTGAAAGGTTGTAAACGATCATTCCCTTGCCTCCTGTTTTGACATCTTCAACTTTATAAGTCATTTGTTTTTCCTTGATCTCTTTTTCTATGAATTCAACTGCGAGCTCTCCTTCTATTTCAATAAGAAACTGATTATTCTCTTCTTTTATTTGCTTTAACTTGTAACTTAAAATATTCTTAACCGGGAAGATCAGTATTTGTGTTTCATAAGAACGCGTCCAGCTCGAATCCTGATAAACTTCATTTTCCGGAAACATCTGGAATTGCTGCTGAAGTACTGCTTTAATAGCATCTTTACCAAATGATTCTTTCAGCGTTTCTTTTTGCTCCGAAGAGAGTGTATCACCGAGTGATTTGAACATATTTTGGTAAACCTTTTCGAGTCCGTAGACTTCAGATATTTCACCTTGCGGAGAAACTCTTGCAAAAAACTCCTCATTCATTATTGAATTATACTGAATAAAATCAGGGCGCGAATATACGGAATCTTTTTTGTTGGAATTATATGTCATACTAACTGAAGAATCTTTTTCAGCAGCACTTGAAACTATTGTAATACTGTCAAATTTAATTTTATATGTGATTATTCCGCTTGAAGCAACATCGTTAACTTCTTCCGCATAATAATAAAATATATCCTGTGTAGAGGTTACTTCTTTATCACCGGTTAAAGGACTTTTTTCTTTAGAAGATGTTTTTGCATTCATCTTATAATGAAAAATATCACCTTTCTTCGGCTTTAAAACCAATGAAACTCTCGTGCCTTTATCATCTTTTTTAATTAGATCTGAATTCCCTGCAGCCGATTTATTTTCATTTGTTTTTTTGTCGCCTGTGCCTTCCTCTTTGTTTCCGCATCCATGTGACCAAAACATTGACAAAATTAAAACTGCTGTAAGTAAAGATTTAATATTTTTTATCTTAGACATTAATTTCCCTTCTGATATTTTTAATTTTACTGAAAATATGGTTTATTGCTTAGAGATTCAAAGCAATTAGAGAATGGTAAAACCCCGGCAGCGATTACGAACCACCGGGGTTTTATTACGAGAGGAACATGCTAAATTTTAGATTTTGGATTTTAGATCGATAATCCAAAATTCTAAATTCAAAATCATTTACTATTACGATTTGCCGTTTCTCATTTTTCCATAAAGGATGCTTTTAAAATATTTATTTAAAAGTTTATTCAAAACTAGATTTAATGATCTGCTTATCCAAACAAAAATTTGCTCAATTGTAGAATTCTGACCATGGCAATTTAATAAATACAGATATCTCATTATAAATGATTGTTAAATATAATTTTATTGTGATAACTCTTTAGAAATTTCATGTCTTTGAACTCAATTGAAATGTCATACTTTTTATTTTTAAATGAATGTAAAACTTCAACGTAACGGAAGGAGGGCTTAGCCCGACTGAAGTTACGTTGAAGTAGTTAGGTATAATTTTTTACTCCCCGACATTTGATTGTTCATTCTTCTCCTAGGATGATCATTTGGTAATTTTCTAAATTTGTACGGCTGCTTTGCTTTTTCCCTGTTAGCATTTCATATTTTAATTTCTGTTGATTGAAACAAATGAACATTATCTTTTTATTCATCACCTGATTTATCAAACTCAATCTCTCAACTTCTTGTTGACTCATTGTCAGTCTCCATTCATTGAAAACTCCTTTTCTTGGGACGTCTTCAATTTAATATTTTACTGACATTTCTATTGAGTTATATTACTGACATTTCTATCGAGTTATCACACCCCTATAATGAATAACGAATATTAATTGAAACAAATACAGAATTAAATTAACTTGGAACCATTTTAATAAGGAGCAATGAATGTCAAGACTTTTAGAAGTTAAGAATCTCAAAACATATTTCTATACGGATGACGGAGTGGCAAAGGCAGTTGATGATGTCAGTTTCTATATTGATAAAGGTGAAACACTTGGCGTGGTTGGTGAATCAGGTTGCGGTAAAAGTGTATCGGCGCTGTCGATCATGAGACTTATCGCAGAACCACCGGGAAAAATCGTAGGAGGTGAAATACTTTTCAAAGGAAAAGACATACTGAAAGTTACAGAAAGAGAAATGCAGGATATAAGAGGCAACGATATTGGAATGATATTTCAGGAACCAATGACTTCGCTGAATCCAGTATTTACCTGTGGCGATCAGATCGAAGAAGCTGTCATTCTTCATCAGAAACTTTCAAAGTCGGCTGCAAAACAAAAAGGACTCGAGATGTTAAAACTAGTAGGAATTCCGGCTCCCGAGCAAAGATATCATGAATATCCGCACCAGCTTTCAGGCGGAATGCGTCAAAGGATTATGATAGCAATGGCTTTATCCTGTAATCCTGAAATTTTAATCGCTGATGAACCAACAACAGCTCTTGATGTGACAGTGCAGGCGCAGATACTTGAGCTTATAAACAGGCTTCAGAAAGAATTAGGAATGGGAGTGATCATGATCACACATGATCTTGGAGTTATTGCGGAGGTTTCAACAAGAGTTGCAGTAATGTATGCTTCTAAGGTTGCTGAATACGGAAATGTTGATCAGATATTTTATAATCCAAAACATCCATACACAATAGGTTTATTAAATTCGATCCCGAAATTGAGTAAGAGTAAATCGCGGTTATCTACTATCGAAGGCAATGTACCGCCCCCGACAAATTATCCTAAAGGTTGTCACTTTTGTACCCGATGTATTTTTGCAATTGAAAAATGCTGGTCAGAACAGCCTCCGCTTTTCCAGGTAGAGCCCGGTCACACATCTGCTTGCTGGAGATATAATGAAATTGATAAGCTGAAAGAAATGTACGTTGCATCAGCTGTCTAAAATTAAATAATGATAATAAAAACCGCCCCGAATTTCTTTTGAAGTTTGGGGTTTGTTATTTTTGTTTGATATTTCTGATTGCAGGAATAAGTTTTGCAATCAGGTAAATTTCAAAACATCATAGATTATTAAATGTCCATTTTAATAAAGAATATCCGTCAACTGGTTACGTGCACCAACAAAACCAAATATCCCAAATCGGGTAAAAAGCAATCTGACATTGGTTTGATTGAGAATGCAAACATCTTCACAGAGGATGATAAGATCTCATTCATTGGTAATGAATCCGAACTGAAAAAATTTCTTGGACAAAATAAAACGAAATCATACGAAATTATTGATGGCAGCAAAAAAATCATTATGCCCGGCTTCATTGACTCGCATACACATTTTGTATTCTCCGGCTCCAGGGAAGACGAGTATGAAATGCGGCTTGCTGGAAAAACATATCAGGAAATTGCAAAAGCAGGTGGAGGAATTGCTTCTACCGTTGAAGCTGTTCGCAAAACTCCCAAAAATATATTAAAAGATATTGCGAAAGACAGATTAAAAAAGTTTGTAAGATACGGAGTAACCACAATTGAAGGAAAATCCGGTTATGGATTAGATATCGGAACTGAAATAAAAATTCTGGAGATCTTAAAAGAGCTTAATGCAGAAAATGAATTTGGGCTCGATATTATTTCCACATACCTTGGCGCACATTCGATTCCGCCTGATAAAATTAAAAGTGAATACATATCAGAAATTTGCACGAATATGATCCCGTTGATAGCTAAAAGAAAGCTTGCAGATTTTATTGATATATTTATTGAAGAAAATTATTTTGACTGTAAGGATGCCGAAAAAATATTTTCTATTGGCGAAAGGTTTGGATTAATTCCTAAGTTACACACAGATCAGTTCAATTCAATAGGTGGAATAGATATTGCTATTAAATTCAAAGCAGTTTCTGCAGACCATCTTGAAGTTTTAAAACAGGAAGACATTGTAAAGCTTGCATTATATAATAAAGATCCTAAAAACCGGAAGATCATTGCCACACTGCTTCCGGGAGTTTCATATTTTTTGAACATACAATATCCGCCCGCCAGGGATCTGATAAAAAATAACATTCCTGTGGCGCTTGCTACTGATTTTAATCCCGGGAGCTGCATGACTGAAAATCTTCAGATGATAATGTCACTGGCTTCACTTAAATTAAAAATGAGTGCTGAGGAAATTATAAATGCCGTAACAATTAACTCGGCATTTGCTTTGAATATGGAAAAAAAAGTTGGAAGTCTCGAGACCGGCAAGCAGGCAGACCTGGTGATCTTTGATATGCCTTCTTATAAATATCTCATATACAATTTTGCAGTCAATAATATTGAAACTGTAATAAAGAAAGGTAGGATAGTTCATAGTGCAGTGTAAATTTTTTGTAATTTGATTGTTTGAAAAATAAATTTTAAATACTTTGAAAAAATCTTTTGTGCTGTTTTTATTTCTGGTAAATCTGGGAATGTCATGCAAGCCATCTTCTACCCGCGAAGAATACGTTAAGAAAGAAACAGTCCCTCAGACTTCAGCTTCGGAAGTACCAATAAAAATTGAGGTGGTAGCTATCGGGCTTTATGTGCCATGGAGCATTGCTTTTACCGATAAGGATCGAATGCTTATCACGGAGAGAAACGGCAAACTAAGAATTTTCCGTGCGGGTAATCTTTTGGAGAAGCCATTAAAAATATTCAAAGATGTTTCTTCCGGAGGTGAAGAAGGTCTGATGGGTCTTGCAATAGATCCAAACTACAGCTCTAACAAATTTATTTATGTGAGCTACGCATATGACAAAGGCGGAACGTTAGTTGTCAAAGTTGTCAAATACAAAGATAATGGTGACAGCCTGACAGGAGAAAAAATTCTTCTCGACGGACTTCCGGCTGAAAAATATCATGCCGGATGCAGGCTGAGATTCGGACCGGACAATAAGCTTTACATAACAACCGGAGATGCGGGAAATCGTCAGTCTGCTCAGGATGTTAATTCTCTTTACGGAAAAATTTTAAGAATTAATTCAGACGGCACAATACCTGCTGACAATCCGTTTCCAAAAAATCCGGTATGGAGTTACGGACACAGAAATCCACAAGGCATAGACTGGTATCCTGATAAAAATATACTTTATTCAACTGAACACGGGCCTTCCGGATTTGACGGTCCCGGTGGCGGTGATGAAGTGAATGTAATAGTGAAGGGTGGAAATTACGGATGGCCTGTTGTTTCACATAAAGAAAAAAACGAAAGTATGATATCTCCCGTTCTCGAATATACTCCTGCTATTGCTCCTGCTTCAGGGATGTTTTATAAATCAGATTCAATTGCTCAGTACAAAAATAATTTTTTTTTCGGATGTCTTAGGGGAAATGGTATCATGAGAGTGATTGTTGATGAAGCCGATCCCGTTAAAGTTATTTCAAGTGAATTACTGAAGGAAGTTGATTTCGGAAGGATCAGGGATATTGCTGAAGGTCCGGACGGTGCAATTTATTTCTCAACAAGTAATAGAGACGGCAGGGGTACTGAAAGGAATGGTGATGATAAAATTTACCGTATTGTGAAAAATTAAACTATTATTTAATTCTTTCAAAGGATGACTTGGCGTCTTCAAATCTATAAACAGCATCAATACTATCGAGAACATTTGAACTTAAGGTTTGACTGAATAAAAGTTTTAATTTTTTGTCAGGATAATTATAATCCCAGTTTGATTGAAAGTTATAAGGACTCAGGAAAAATATCCCAAATTTTTTCGGGGGTATATTTTCAAATAAAATTGCTGACCCTGCGGATACCTGCGAAGTTTTTTCAGAAAGATCTTTTATTACTTCCCTTGAATACACAGCTGCCTGTTTATGCCTGTAAGATCTGAAAATTAATGAAGTTGAGTGAATAATTATAAACAGTGAAATTAATATAACCGCAATTTTACGATTATTTATTTTTGAAAAAATCATTGCCAGTAAAATACAAAGCCCCGCTGAAGGAAGATACAAAAACCTTTCGGCGGTGTTTAACGAGAATAGATAAATTGCTAACGAGAAGAATATAAAAAGCAGGGGAAAGATGATATCTTTTTTCAAAATTCTCACAAAGAAATAAATCAAAGTTCCGAATATCAGAGAAACCATAATACTCAATCCTAAAAACACTGTCAGATTTTCAGAAGGTCTTTTAAATGCATTTACCAGTACTTCTAAAGAATCAAATCCAATAAATTCAAATAGGAATTTAACAGGTAATATCATATTTGTAAAATAATGAAATAGCCTGTAGATGATCTTTGCCGGGTTAAGATCAAGTTGTTCAAAGGAAAGCCTGGCGCCGGTCTCTCCATAATTTATCTCAGCAAAAATTCTAAAAGCTATATAAAGCAATACAGGAATTATAAGAATCAGCGCAGTATTGTTTCGGCTTCTGGCGGGGGCTTTGAGTTTCACAAGAAGCAGTAACGGAATATAGCAAATAGCACTCTCCCGGGATAATAATGCCAATAAAAAAGTGAATATTATGGCAACAGTATATTTATCAGAATCGTATTTTATAAACCAATATAATCCTGTGAGAATGAATGCCGCAGAAAAAAGTTCATTCACGCAATTAATAAAAAATAAAGCTTCAGCATGACAGCTTAAAACAGAAAAAATTATTGCAGCTAAAAAAGCTTCTATAGATTTAAGCCCCAATGTTAAAGAAAATTTATAAACTAAAACAGAGCAGACGAGATGCAAAATAATTACGGCAATTCTGAAAGGTATATAATTACTATTGAATATAGACTGAGTTATGAGGAAAAATATCTTTGGGAGCGGGCGGAAATATTCAAACGGAGCAGGCGTGGAAAAAAAATTTATCAGAGAATTATATGATTGTGAATTGGCCTGTATGAGCCATTCAAAGTCATCGCCATAAAAAGGTATGTTAATTGTTGGAAGTAAGAGAATGAGATTTAAAGCTGCAATTAATAAACAAGAATAAAAAGCGTTGTTAGTCAGGCTTCTTAATTTATTTACAATCTCTTTTATGATATTTGATTTTTAAATTACTGAAGGAGTATTAAATTTACTCTACGAAATATTTGGAAGGTCTAATGAAAAATCCAATGATTCTATCTCCCGCCATATCCTCTGACAGGGAAATTGATTTTCATAGAGGGCTCTTGAGATCATAACGGAATCTATACCCAGGTGTTCTATTGCAAGTATTTTTTTCAGATCAGCATAATTGGAAATTCCCCCGGCAGCTGTAATTTTTAGTTTTGTATTTTCTGCAATTTCTGTCAATCTTGATACATGCGGTCCGCAGAGATTTCCAACTCTTGTTACATCCTGATAAATTATTCTCTTTATTCCAAGGCTTTCCATTTGTTTTGCAAATTCGAGTGGAGTAATGTCAGCATAATTTACCCAGCCGTCAATTACAACGTTGTTAAGTTTTTCATCTATGCAGATTGCTATTTTACTGGGAGAATAGGCGTCAATTACCTGTTTAATAAAATCGGGGTTAGTTAATGCAGCAGTGCCTATTACTAACCGGTATATACCCAGTTCACTGATAACTTTTTTTGCAGTTTCAAAATCACGAATGCCGCCGCCCAGTTGAATTGGGATATCCACAGCCTGAGTAATTTCTTTTATCACTTCAAAGTTTTTCATGTCACCTAAAACCGCTCCGTCAAGGTCTGTGATATGAATAGATTTAAAGTTTTCTTTCCTTAACAGCTTTGCCATCTTTGCCGGACTTTCAGAATAATATTCTGTTTTGTCCGTCAGACCCTGTATGACTCTTACGCATTTACCATCCTTAATATCTATTACCGGGATGACAAGCATTTTATTATTTTAATTGTTATTAAATTTATTTCCTGACCACTGCAACTTTTCCTTTACCTACTTTACTTCCGTCTTTATTGAAAGCAACGATAATGTAAATTCCGGTTGGAGTTAACTCATTGTTTTTATTTCTTCCGTCCCAAACTGCAATTCGTCCGCCGGGTGAATCAAATTCCGAAACAATTTCACCGGATAAAGTAATTATCTTTATGATTGAATTTTCTACAAGACCGTCGATTTCAAGATTGACACCTGATGGGATAAGGTATGGATTTGGTGAAGCAGTTATCTCATCGAATTCTGCGACAGGCTGTATTGCATCAGTCAGATAAGAGGATAATCCATTATTAGATCCGAAATATGCTTTACCTGATACATTACTGACCTTTATTGTTTTGATCTGATTTGAAAGTATAGGACTGTTACTTGTGTTAAACTGTTCCAGCAGTGTGGAGCCGTCAGATGAAAGATGGAAAACTCCGTTGTTCTCCGTTCCGATCCACTTATTATTCAAAATATCATTTGTTATTGAAATACAATTTTCTGTAAAAGGTACTTTTAAATTTCCTGAAATAATTCCAAGCTTTTGTGCAGGCGGTTTCTGTGCAGGGTTTTGAATTGCAGCGAAAGGATTGTTAATTATAAATACTCCGTTGTTAGTCGCAATCCACACTTCGTTATTTTTATCAATTATCAGATCATAAATATTTGTTATCTCACCACCGAAGTCTGAATTATCATAAAATCCAAATACATCATCGGAAGTATTTGTGAGCGTATTGTTTTCATTAAAATAATAAACTCCTGACCTTGCGCCGCCGGAAACAATCCATTTTGTATTATATGAATCAACACCCATGTTGGAAAGTATTGCTGCATTAATAGTAGAGGGATTAGGAAAGCCGAACCATTCATTATCGCTTAAATAAACGTATAAGGATTTTCCCGAATTGCTCTGAAAAAAAGATAACCAGAAATCTCCTCTTATATCATAAGCACCGCCATACGGAACACAAAAGTTAGGATTGTTTTCACCAGGAAGTATAGAATTAGAAGTATTAAAATTTTTAATTGTCGTGCCGTTTATTAATGTAGGTCCGCCACCAAATCCCAATGCCCAAACGCTTCCATTCCCTGATACAATTTTCTGAAACCAATTCGAGTTTCCAATCTGAGGATGGGTTGTAATATTATAATTCTCCCATATTGTCCCGTTATATTTGTAGAAGCCATTGTTAGGCAATCCGCCTGCTGCCCAGATATTATCATTTTCGTCAATTGTGATCTGATTAAAAATATTAGTAAAGGGACCGTTTGGATATAAAAAATTATTATTGTCTGCAATTAATATTCCGTTATCTGAAAGCCCAAGGACAGGCATACTTCTGTTATCAGAAGCAATTGTCGTATAATTATTATTTTCACGATACATATTTAACATGGGTAAGTTTCCTCGGTTTGCAAAATAAACATTATTCCCGGAGATAAAATATAACTTATCCTGTATAGCTTTTATATACTTTGTATTTGTGTTTGACACAGTAGTGTTTGGATACGGAAGCCAGTTGCCTCCATCAAAATAGTTAAATCCTGAATCCGAACCTGCAAAAATCTTATTGTCAAATGTTTCTATGGTTTTTACATTTGCATTTAAAGGAGGCGTGTTATTATTGCTCCATGAATTAGGATCATTCAGATTAGAAGTGATCGTATTTCCATAAGCAACACCGGATTTGGTGGCTGCATATAAAATATTATTGTTTATAGTTAATCCATAAACAGGCGTGTTAACAGGGAAGCCTCCCAGTTTATAATAAGGAGCATCAACGAAATTAAAATTTATAACAGATACTTTTTGAATGCCGTATCCTGTGCCGACAAAAATAAAATTTCCAGAAGAGAGGAGGAAGTTTATAAGTTTGTTTGATTCTGTAGAATTCTTTATATCGAAAATATATTTCCAGGTCAGATCCTGCAGATTGAGAATTGATATGGATCCGTCAACAGCGCCTATCCAAAGCCTGCGCTTATTATCAACGGTGAGGGAAAGTACGTCATTATTAATAAGGCCATTAAGGTTGGAATATTTAGCGACTATTTTCTGAGTCACTATATCTATTCCGAACAAGCCTCCTTTTGAAGCACAATAAACAGTATTGGATCCGGGATCTGAAACAATTGAAGTAACATTTTTCAGATCGGTGAAATTTTCCCATTTTGTTGATTGGCAATATGAAGTTGCATTATAGATAAATAGAACTGCAGTAATGAAAAAAATCTTTCTCACCATATTAGTATCCGTCATATTAAGTTTATAAAGATTAGTAGAGAAGGTTATGCGCTAAACATTATTTGAGGGTTTCCAAAATGCGAGCTTAATATTTGATTGGTAATTGATATCATCAGGTATTGGTATTCATAAAATTTCAAAATGAATTTTTTCAATCTATTATCATATAAAAACTACAATAATGTAACCCAGTGTGCAGCTAATATTAGAGATTTAAATTTCAAAATCAATAACAATAATGTTTTTGGGAATTGATGGAATTGATAAAGTATATTTCAAACAACCCAACCCTGCGGTATATGCCTTTAAGTTAAGCTAGAAAAAATTTCCGAAGTCTTATTTTCTCCGCCCCAATGAATTTGAGATTTTGAATTGAGACTTCGGAAGTTTCTCAGCAGGGGTTATAAAAATTAATTTATAAAAATTAAAAATAAAAATGAAAATTCCATTGAAACTCATTATTCTTAACTGAAGGGTCTTCAATAACAAATCTCACCATTGCTTCAGTCTCGAAACCAAAAAATGGAAATGCAGCTATGCCGGCACTGATCCTTTTGACATCATCTCCTTCTAAATTTCTGTTTCTGTCAAACATTTCAAATTGTCCTCTTAATTCAAATCCTTTGATAACAATAATATCAAGCTCTCCAAAACCATAAAGAGTTCTTTTGAGAGGCAAGTCAGATCTGTTTTCTTCGAAATCAACTTCACCGAGAAGTGCAATTCTTTTCAAAAGTCCGATCCTTGTAAAGAATCCCCAGGCTTTTCTGTTTGCGGTGATAGTTGCAGTAAATCCAGTGTCATTTGTATTAAATGGATTATTGTAAAATGATGCACCAACATTTACATTAAAATTATTATCGTTAAATCCGAAATTAAAATCAGTTGATGCTACGATCATCTTATGCGGATCCAGTCCAAGAAAATCAAGGTTCTGAGGGTTATATAGTCCCACATTCAAATTTAAACAGCCGGGAGAAATTCCAAGTTCAAATCCTGTATTGTCATCATAAGGAGCACCAAGCAAAAATTTTCTCTGGTATGCCCGATGTTCAACTATTCTTATTCCGTAGTTTGGTTTAAACCTTCCGATCTTAAGATATAAATTAGCGGGAAGTTTCGATATCATACCATAGACCTCATACTTAGCCTCAATTCCGGGGATCTGAATTCCGGAATTTGCAAATACGCTTAAAATATTATTCAGCTTTGCATTAACATAAATGTCTCCCTGCATTGCAAGAAAACTGTTGAAGTTAGCAGAGCCTTGAACTTCATTATCTATCTGTGCGATCCTTACATCACTTCCAATTGAAATTTCCTTTGTTATTTTAGGAGAGAATTGTGTTTTGCCTGCCAGTTTCTTAAACATATCCATGCTTAAATTTTTCTCGGCATAATTTAATCCTCCTCCGTGCCTCATAGAACCACCGGTAGGATTGACATGGCAATCCATGCATTTCTCACCGGTATAAGCTGCAAAGCGCGGATAGCTCATTGCATTGTTAAAAAAACAGCCGGTAATAATTACAGTAAAAATTAAAATCAAAAAAGTATTAGATTTTTTCATGAATAAACTTTTTGAGTTATGTAATTTTTATAAAGAAATTTTATATTTAAAGACAATATTAAGAACAGGATTATTATTTTGTGATTTTTACAAGGCCTCCTGCAAGCTGACCTCTGAAAACGGAATAATACCATCCGCCCGAAAGACCGTCTTTCCTGATCCTCATCTTCCAGAAAACATTTGAGTCGGCAATACGGGGATTTGTATTCATGAATACAATTTTATCCGGTGAATTCACATCACCTCCAAATGCGCCGTCCATCGATGAATATCCGGGAAATTTATCATTATAAACTTTAGTAAAGGTATACGTGCCTGAAATTTTATTTTTATCATAAGTACTGACATTCAAAGTGCCTTCGGCTAATTTTGTACCTGAGCTGTCAGACATATTAAATTTGTATTTGCCTGTTCCAAAAGTAAAGCCAGGTTCATTTTCGCTTGAAGTACACCCGAGCAACCAGATACTTACTGCCAGATAGGTAATTGTGCAAAGTACTTTTGTCATATATTCAAATTTAAATTGATTTAAAAATAAATTAAATTTTTATTTAATCAAAACCATTCTCTTGGTTTCTGTAAATCCTTCTGTAGTTAAATTATAAAAATAAACCCCGCTTGCAAAATTTATTCCGTCAAAAATAATTTCGTAACTCCCTGCACTTTGTTTTTGATTTACCAAAGTAAGTAATTCTTTGCCAAGCAGATTATAAATTTTGAAAGATACATTTCCGCCAATACTTAAATTATACTTTATGACTGTTGAAGGATTGAAAGGGTTGGGAAAATTTTGCTGCAATTCAAATCTCTCAGGAATATTAATTCCGGAATTATTAATAGAAACTATATCGCTCAGTCCAAATCTAAAAGATCTCCACTGAGAATTATTTGTAGGAACAAAAAAGGATGTAGTCTGTGGAGCAGTTGCAAGAGCCAGCCCGCCTCGCCGGAAAACCTCTGTCGGAAAAGTGATCCCTCCATCGGTCGAGACTCTTACTATAAGGCTGTCAATATTTGCAGAATTATATTGTGCATATGAATAATTGAATTGGACTGTATCAGTAACCAGCAACCCTGTATATGGCTTTGAATACATTGAATCTTTTTGCCCTGGAATATTATAATCAAAAAAATCCATGATGACAGCTTTAACTCCGCCAAAGGTAGGACCATTAGCCCCGTTGTATTGACTGAATGTTATGTAACCGTCCCGGTTAAAAATTTTCCAGCCCAAAGGAGGAAAGAATGCTTCAAACAATTCTATATTTAGCTGCGTCTGAACACTGTCTGCGGAAAAAGTAAATTGCCTGTTTCCATTAATAAGATTTACATTATCCGGAATATCTGATTTTCCATTCACAATTTTTGAAGAGTGCTGCTTTAAGCTCATGACAATGTTTCTTCCTTTTGCACAATTCAAAACTTCCCTGTTATTATCATTCTGAATAAATACGGCAGTATAAAGCATCGAATCGACCCATGATGGTTCACGATAATATGTGTATGTATATTTAAAGCTTCCTGGATCAGTAGAGATCTGAAATCCGTTTGAGTCAGGATAATATTTCCTGAACACATCATAAAAATTTGTTTCGCCGTTTAGTGCATTATCTGCGACATACCTTTCAACTGCATTGATCCTTAATCTGTAATTACCGGCAGGAAGAGAGGAAGCTATATTTAAACTGATAGTTGTTTTTATTGAATCTCCTTCTACTCTTATATCAGCTACGCTTATAGATAAAGGTGTGCCGACTGATAGTCTTTTTAAAAACGGCGTATATAAATTAATACTGTCTCCGTATGGTATTGAAGCAAATAATTTTCCGTCAATTATTGTTGTCGGTACGCTTGAAGCAAAAT
>JBDSYA010000244.1:0-6519 GCA_039925865.1 Ignavibacteria bacterium | reverse complement strand
AGTGAGAATTTTAAATGCGGAGTTGAAGGCAGGGAAGAAACATTTATTAAAGCTATCAACAGCGCACAGAAATATGCTGTTGAAAATTCTAACACAGATAATTCAGCGCTTCCGGTGAAAATTTATTTTGAAGCCGATTATCAGATGTATCTTGACGGTCAGAATAATACTCAGAACGTATCAAATTTTATAACGGGCATGTTCAATTCAGTAAAAACTATATATCAGAATGAAAATATTCCAGTAGAGATATCTTCAATAGGAGTGTGGACAGCTACTGATCCTTACAGAAATATTACTGATTCATATGAGATACTGAAAAGTTTTGGGAGACTGAATCAAAACGATTTCCAGGGTAATCTTGCTCATTTATTATCAACGAGGAATGAAGGTCTGGGCGGCATTGCCTGGATAAGAGTGCTGTGCGCGGATTATAATCCAAATGATTTTTCAGGAAGATATGCTTTCAGTAATATTGATCCGGGCTACAACAATTTTCCTACATATTCATGGACTGTAAATGTAGTTGCTCATGAGATGGGACATAGCTTTGGGTCTATGCATACACATGCCTGCGTCTGGCCGGCCGGACCCTCCGGAGCGATAAGGGCTATTGATTCCTGCTTTACTGCTGAAGGCGGATGTTTTCCGGTTCCCCGTCCAAGAATCGGTACTATAATGAGCTATTGCCATCTATGGACTGCAGCCCAGGGCGGTGGTGTTAATCTATCAGCAGGGTTTGGTCAGCTGCCGGGAGATACAATAAGATTAAGATACAGTCAGGCCGGATGTCTTACAAGATTGCTGAACTCTTCCGAAGCACCGGCATCATTCAGTCTTGCACAAAATTTTCCCAATCCGTTTAACCCTTCAACCATTATAAGGTTTGCCTTGCCAAAAGAGTCCATTGTAACTTTAAAAGTTTATGATGTGAACGGCAGACTTGTCGCAACACTTATTGAAAATGAATCATATAACACAGGGTTTTATGATAAAGCTTTCAGTTCAGGTGAATATAAATTATCAAGCGGAATATTTTTTTACAAACTGGATACCGGTGACTTTACTGAAGTAAAAAGAATGGTCTTAATAAAGTAATAAAATGAATTTTTTTTTTCTAATATGTTTACTTATATGTTTTTTTACAAATAATATTTTTTCTCAAGAAAAATATTATTTAGGATGCAAGACTGGCAGTACTATCACATACGCTGACTATGACTTTATTAAGACCGAGATTGGCTCAAACTACGAACCATTTACTAAAACAACGTTTGGTTTTAATTTTAGTCTTTTTATAGAAGAATATTATAGTAAAAATTTTAGCTTAATTCTAGAAGTTGGATATAATCAGAAAGGGTTAAGGCCAATTATTAAGTTTGAAGACAATCAGTATAAACTAAATTCCGCTGCATTTAATAATATTTTTTTACCATTTAGCGGCAAATACAAATTCCTAATTGATGATTTTAATCCATTCTTTTCTTTAGGATTAAAGGGAGAACAAACGATGGGGCAAGCAGAGGGATTTATGCATTTTCAGAAGATATCAAAATTTTTTAATAGGATTTAGTGCATCATTTGGAATTGATATTGAAAAATTTTCATCGTTTAAAATAATTCCCGAATTAGTATTTACATCTGATTTCAATAAACATTTAAACGTTAATAATTATAAACCTTATAAAAGCTTTGTAATGAAATTAGGCATTAGTTTCCCCATTCAATTATGAAGTTAAACATTAATAAGTTAAGAATAGTAAGTTTAGATTGTACATTTTAATTAATAGACTTTTTTAAAACCTAATTATATTAATTAATTTTATTGATAATTATTTTAATTGCACCTTTATTTATTCCGGAATAAATTATTTTCTCAAAATCTTGCGTCCTTTTGTATATTTTAAATTATAAATGTTCTTTTTAATGATGATGTTAAATACTAATTTGTCTTAAAAATTATATGAACTTTTCCATTTCCAGTTCCATTGAAATTCTCTCCCGCACTCCGGACGTTCTTGAAACTTTACTTAAAGGTCTTTCAAACGAGTGGATATATTACAATGAAGGCGATGAAACATGGAGCCCGTTTGATATTGTCGGGCATTTAATTCACGGTGAAAAAACAGACTGGATGTCGCGAGTGGATATAATACTCGATCAGGATCCGGACAAACGATTTAAGCCGTTTGACAGATTTGCTCAAATCAAACTGAGTAAGGAAAAAAGTCTGGATGAACTTCTGATTCAGTTCAAAGAACTCCGTAAAGAAAATTTAAATAAACTTCAATCAATTAATATCACCGCTGAGATGCTTGATTATAAAGGAATTCACCCGACATTCGGTGAGGTCACGCTTCACGAATTGATCTCAACGTGGGTGGTTCATGATCTTGGACATATCGCGCAAATTTCAAGAGTGATGTCAAAGCAATATAAATCAAACGTAGGACCCTGGATTGAATATCTTCCCGTTTTAACAAAATAAATTTGATTTTGCATTTCAGAAGAATTAGTTTTGTTAAACGCTTTCATTAATTTTAATCCTCCGAATATGATATCAGTGATTAATACTTCACTTATTTCCATTATTTATTTCTTCCTCATTTTATCTCAAAATGTATTTTCACAAAATTGTTCCAACACATCTGTAGGATATACACCTATTAATGATCTTGAAACCGGATACTTCAGAAGTTTTCAGGGAGGACTGTATCCAAATGGTTTTAATACCAGACCGGACATTCACGATGACGCCGGATTAAGTTTTGCCGGTGAGATCGTACCGCTTGATACAGCGGGAAATTACAATCCAACAACCGGAAAGATTGTTTTACTTTCTGTCGGCATGTCAAACTGCAGTCAGGAATTTCTTGAGTTTATTCAGATGGTTAACGGTGCTTCATATCTAAATCCTAAATTGGTTATTATTAACGGAGCGCAGGGAGGCCAGACTATTGATATAATAAACAATCCGAATGCAATGTTCTGGACTGTGATTATACAAAGATTATCAGCGGCGGGTGTTTCAATGAAACAGGTTCAGGCAGTCTGGTTTAAAGAAGCTCAGGCAAATCCTTCAGATACGACTTTTCCCAATTATCCATCCGGCTTAAAAGATAAATTTAAAACATGTATGGGTATAATGAAATCAAAATATATAAATCTCAAACAATGTTATTTAGCCAGCAGAATTTATGCAGGTTATGCCACGTCAACACTTAACCCTGAGCCATATTCATATTATTCAGGCTGGTCGGTTAAGTGGCTCATTGAAGATCAGATCAACGGAGATACAAGTTTGATTTATAACGGATCAAATGCAAATTCTCCATGGCTTTCATGGGGACCTTATACCTGGGCTGATGGAGTAATTCCAAGAAGTGACGGTCTTACATGGAACTGTCCGGCCGATTACGCAGCGGACGGAACTCACCCTTCAACCGCAGGAAGACAAAAAGTTGCTACACGTCTGGTTGATTTTTTTAAAACGGATGAAACTACGAAGCCATGGTTCCTGAAAAATGTTACAATTAATATAAAAGCTGCAATGGAAGGATTTCTAAATACTCCGGTCAATACACTAAATATGCGTGATACTGCCAGAGCTTACTTGAGAACAATTAGTTTTCCTTTTAATATAATTGATTCAGCCAAAGCCGTCATTGATTCTTTGAATCTGACGGGCACTTTCAAATTTTATAATATCACAAGCGGTACTTATTACATTCACTTAAAACACAGAAACAGCCTTGAGACATGGAGCAGAGCCGGCGGTCAGCTGGTCACGTTTGGCAGCATCTACAGTTATGATTTTACAACAGCTGCAAACAGAGCTTACGGTAATAATCTTACTCTGAAAGGAACTGAATACTGTATTTATAGCGGCGATCTTAATCAGGACGGTGCTATTGACGGCAGTGATCTTTCAGCTGCGGATAATGATGTGACTAATTTTGCAACAGGTTATGTTTTAACCGATGTTAATGGTGATAATATTTCCGATGCTTCAGACCTGTCTATAATTGATAATAATGCTTTTAATTCAATTGTAAAAATTACTCCGTAAAAATATATAGGTTAAGGTAAAATTATAAATATTATGAATACAATTATTTTTATTTCAATTTTTCTTTTGAGTACAAATTGTTTTTCACAGATCGATTCTGATACCGGTGATCTTTCTGTGATTGACAATAATTCTTTAAATAATGTAGTGAAAATAACACCATCATTTGACCACTAAGCAAGTTATGAAAAATAGGACATCTCAAATGCTTTCATTTAAAAATTGTAACACCTATCTTTAAAGACTAAAAAAATTTTCACCCCAAAGAAACTTTTTTTAAAGTTATCTAATTAACTTTAACATTGAGTGACCTTTGCTATACCCTACCCCAAAGATAAGTGTTGTCAGAATAACACACAGTAAACAAAAAAATTTTTATCCCAATAATAAAGGTTTTGAGCAGGAACTAAAAATTGCAAAATCAAATATAAAGATTTTCGTTTTATATAAGACCAACTTTTTAATTAATCTAATCAGCTAAACCAAATGATATCACCCTCACTTTTTTATAAAATAAATACGCCCATTTTAATAGTTTTAATGACTTTTGCGATCGCAATAAATCTTCAGGCAGCTACATATTATGTTGCTCTAAATGGAAGCGATTCAAATAATGGTCTGAGTACATCCAACCCCTGGAAGACTATTACAAAAGTAAATTCTATGATGAGCACTTTTAATGGAGGGGATCAGATCCTGTTTAAGAAAGGGGATAAATTTCTGGGAAGTGTTGCTGTGACCAAGTCCGGTACTACAGGGAATAATATACTTTTTGGAAACTACGGTACAGGAAATAATCCTGTTATCACAGGCGAAAAAGTCATTACCGGCTGGAGTAATTATTCAGGAAGTATTTACAGAGCAAGCGTATCCGATACAATTACTCAGGTTTATATAAGCGGAAAAATAATAAATCTCGCAAGATATCCTAATTCAGGATTTCTGAAAATAGATGCAGGTACGGGATCTAATGGTTTTTATGATGCTGCTTTAACTCAATCCGGCGGATACTGGAATGGTGCAACTTGTAAAGTAAGAACTGTAAACTGGATCTATGAAAAGAAAGTGGTTTCAGCTTTTTCAGGTGGAAACATTACTTTTTCAACGGTCTCGCAAAATGTTATTTTACCAGATTACGGATATTATTTCGATAATAAATTAAATCTCTTGGATACGGAAAATGAATGGTTTTACGATAAAGCTACTTCCTATCTTTATTTATACGCCCCCGGCGGTGTAAATCCAAGTAGTTTAACCGTTGAAGGTATTGCTAAAAAAAATGGTTTTAACATGAGCATTAATGTCAGCAATATTACTATTCAGGATCTTAACATCATAGGCTACAAAGAATCCACAGTTGATGCATACACAGGCAATAATATAATTGTTCAAAGATGTTATTTAAGCCATTCGGGAAGATTCGGAATACGACTTAACGGTATTAATAATATTGCAAACAACAATACTCTTGAAGATAATTTAAATGTCGCGATCAACGGTAATTTTACCGGTGGTGAAATCAAGAATAATATTTTAAACAGGAATGGTTTAAAACCCGGTTATGGGGAAGACGGTTTCGGATATTGCGGAATACTGCTTTTTGTTCCGACAGGTGTCACGGTTGAAGGTAATACAATAGACAGCACAGGTTATTCGGGAATAAATGTTGGTAATAATACCATAGTTAAAAATAATGTCATAAGTTATTCACTCCTGACTTTAAATGACGGCGGAGGAATTGCGGTTGGTAATTCTGACGGCCTTCAGGTAGTAGACAATATCATAAATAATTCTATCGGCAACACTGAATCAAGTAATGATCCCGTGTCCTACGCAAACGGTATCTATGTTAATTTTGCAACTGTGAAAAATACTCTGATACAGGGGAATACCGTGTATGCCAACAGGAATGTTGGGTTGATCGTGGATATGAAAAGCACTTCAACAAATAACGTAATAAGAAGTAATGTATTTTATAATAATTTTAGTTCGCAAATTCTTTTTTCGGATTATTCAGATGTTAACTTTGCAAATCATAATACTTTAGTAAAAGGAAATACATTTTATTCACTTCAGGCAGAGCAATATTGCATGAGGCAGATAATGTTTAACAATCCCACCTTCAGTGACTATGGTAATTTTGACAGTAATTATTATAGTAATCCTTATAGCGAATATGTTATTAACAAGACTATGATTTATGGCATTTATAATTCTTCAAATTACACATTAAGTCAATGGAAGACAAATAGCGGTGAAGATCTGAATTCTAAAACAAGTATTTATATGTTTGATCAATATGCGGTTACCGACACCTTGAGCAGTAATTTAATGGCTAATTCCAATTTTAACAGCGGCATAGGCAACTGGAGTACTTGGCCCGCAGGTTCACAAATAACTTCCTCAACTCATCCTGTACTGGATGCAGGGGTAATGAGAATAGACTGGAC
>JBDSYA010000243.1:0-17484 GCA_039925865.1 Ignavibacteria bacterium | reverse complement strand
AACCTGATTTGTTGTAGGTTCTTTACTCAGATCCCAATAAGAAACACTTTCCTTTGATGCAATTGATTCAGCCTTGTAAGTTTGAAACTTTATTGCATTAGCCCCGCCTTCTGCAGCCTCATCGATCAGCCTTTTTGCAAGCTCCATCTTTCCTTCATGATTGACACCTGCCTCTGCTATTACATAAGGCCTGTTAATAATGTTCGGATCGAAATCTTTAAATACGTCGAGTATGTTAATCAAAATTTATCCCGTAAAAACAATTTTAAAAAAATATTTTCAAAAGTTTTTAAAGTTTTTCAGAAAAGAATTACAAAGACTGAAAATAATAAAATGTTAAATATAAATCCTATCGTAATAATGGATCTGTCTGTGATTTCATTGATCTTTTTGTAATAGTTCTCCTGATATATTATGAATAAAACAAATTTCCCTGTATTCAAAAAAATTTTCTCCATAAAAAAATCTGCTATTCCGCTGAAAATATGTCCGATTAATTCTATCATATCTCTTATTGCCAATTGAAAATTAATAAATGAAAAATTGTTAATTGATCTTACCATGCTGTCCAGCCCCCGTCAACTCTGATATTATCACCTGTCACATAACTTGAAGCATCCGATAAAAGAAATATTACTGCACCTGCAACTTCATGATTATAACTCATTCTTCTCAGAGGCGAAAAATTAGAAAAATTATTTTCAAATGCTTCTTCATGATTATTCCAGACGCCATGCGGAGTAATCTGATTTACCCTCACACCTTTTTCAGCCCAGTATGTTGACAGATATTGCGAGAGAGCCATCACGCCGCCTTTAGATGCCGAATATGCAGCAGGACATCCCAGGCTTGTTCCTTTGTATAAATTTTGATTTGGCGCAACTACTGAATAAGTAGAAGGCATATTTACAATTGAACCTTTCCCTTTTTCAGCCATGTAACCTCCAATGATCTGACACGTCAGGTATGTTCCTTTTAAATTTGTTTCTACTACAGCATCCCAGTCCTCATCAGTATATTCTTCAAACTTTGCGAAAAATTTAGCAGTCTTATTTTGATGACAATTTACAAGACCGTCGATCTTTCCGAAATTCTTCAGCACTGAATTCTTTAATTCCTCAACATCTTTTCTGTTGCCGACATCTATTGAAACCCCAAGCATATTGCGGCCGCATCTTTCTGTTAATGTTTTGGCATGATCTTCAGAATTCATTTTCTTAATATCTGCAATTACTACGCTGGCTCCAAATTGTGCACACGCCTCTGCAAAAGCCCGTCCTATCAAGCCCATTCCGCCTGTAATAATTATTATCTTACCTTCAAGACTGAATTTTTCTTTGAAATTTATTTCTTCCGGATTAGTTGTCCTCATTATTTTAATTGTAATTTCTTTTTATTTCTTTCAAGATCTTCAATGCAACATGCATATCTTTGATCCCGCTTTGCAAAGTCACACGCGGTTCACATTTTCTTTCTGCAACTTCAATAAAATGCCCCATTTGGTTAGTGTAGCTTTTTTCTAATAACTCCATCGGATCAGTACCGAGGTTTATGATATCCGTTTTGTCTTTAGATAAAATTTTTATTACGGGTTTCATAAAATCCCAAAAGATCGTTCCTTCAGTGCCAATGATCTGACAGTTTCTGTAATACGGCTTTTGAAAAAAATTTAAATGAATATTTGAAACAACACCACTCTCATGTTTTAACAATATTTCTACACACTCTTCAGCATTAATACCCGTTACATTTCCTCCCACTTCCATTGCCATGACATTTGTAACTTCTCCAAAAAAATGCGTGAGATAATTTTGCTCGTGTATCGAAGTAAGTACAACTCCTCCGCCCATAGACGAATTTGCAGCATAAGAATTTTTATGATCTTCGTAAGGATGCCATCCGGGCATGAACGTGCCGAACTGAGCTTTTGCAGAAATTATCTTTCCGATTTTTTCTTCCTTTATTAATTCCTTTATTGATTCAATAGCGGGATGGTAAATAAAATTATAACCCATTAAAACCGGAATATTTTTTTCCTGAACCAGATTTTCCAATTCTGAAATGTTGTCTAAGTCCTTTCCAAGGGGTTTTTCAATAAACATCGGGATCCCGTGTTTTGCAATTTCTATAGCCGTTGTAATGTGCAGTGATGTTGGATTGGTTATTAAGGCAGCATCTATTTTTTTATTCGTAATGTCATTTAAATTTTCGATTTCTTCGTCAATTTCATCATTTGATTTCAGTGTGGATTTTCCGGAACGGAAAGCAATAAATGTATGCTCACCTTCATTCTTAAGAATTTTTAAATGCCTTCTTCCGATTGATCCAAGCCCGCAGAATAAAAATTTCAATTTGTAAAAGTATAACTTCTTAATCTGAAATATAAGTAAAAGATCAAGACTATTTTTTTATATAGTAACAGGGCGTGTTTGAAAAGGGAAATTTTTTTATTTTAATATTCTGATCTTTGAAGTAATCATCAACCGCCTTTGTTTCACCCGGGAAGACACCGTAATCATCCAATATCAAAACTCCGCCTTTCTCCATTCTTGGAAATAGCTTTTCTAAAATGGTCACCGATGGTTCATAAATATCGGTATCGAGATTTAGAAGTGATATCTTAAGCTGAGGATTTTGATCTATGTAATCCGGGATTGTTTTTGTAATGTCTCCTTCTATCAGTTCAACATACTGGTCACAGTTTTTATTTTTCAAAACTTCCATTAACTGGTCTTTTGAAATACTCTGTTCACCCGCTTCATTTACAATATGCGCTCTTAATTTTTTATCAGCATCAAAGTTTGTTTCTGGGAATGCACCAAATGAATCAAATCCAATTATCTTTTTAGAAAAACCATTTTCAAATAAATTTCTGAACATTGCAAACCGAACCAAAGAAGCACCTTTGAAAACGCCGCATTCAACTATAGCACCCGGAATGTTTTTAGTCATCCTATACAATTTATAATGAGCAAGCATTTTTCCGATCCGTGTCATGTCGCACGACAGATAAAATTCGTTTTCATATTCATAAGCCTTTGAAAAATCCGGTAGCTTTATCATTAAATTTTATTGTATTTAATTAAGGAAGATTTTCTAACATATTTTTTCAAAAAAAACCGTGCTTTCAAAATCTTAATACACTTTGCCTTTGACAGTCTTTTGCTGAATATCAGAGTTTATTTCTTTTAAACGCGGATTGGCATTCAGAAAATTTATTACTTCATCGAGTTTAATTACCCGGCCTTTATAAAGATTTTTATAAATAATCTCCATCAGTTCAAGGTCCTTTTGAGTATCAAGACAAAGTCTGAGATCATCAGATCTTTCATTATCATTTACTACACTGCAGCTTTTGAATAACTGTGGATTTCTTCTTATGTACAATGTAACATGCTCGTGATCATCTTTGTCATTTGTGGATCTCCATGTCTTTTTTAATGCGCTGTATTCAATGACTTCAGTATCCATTCCACGCGGATAAGTTCTTTCAATCATATTCGAAGTATAGTCATAATTTCCTTCGGTATGAGCTGTAATTACTTTATCTATTATTTCCGGATCCATCAGCGGATCATCACCTGTAACGCGTACAATTCGCTGCGGCTTGAATTTTTCTGATGCTAATCTGAATCTGTCCAGCACATCATGCACAGAACCTCTTAAAACTTTAACAGAATTTTTTATACAGATCTTTTCAATATCATCATCTTCTTTCAGGACTGTAGTAACAACTATAAAATCATCAACCAGCCTCGCCTGTTTCATAATATTAAAAATATGAACCAATGCCGGAATTCCTGCAAGTTCACTAAGCACTTTGCCGGGCATTCTTTCAGAGCCCATCCTCGCTGCAATAAAAGCAATATTGCTCAACTATACCGCCTAATTATTTTTTATGCTTTGATTTCAAAATCTTTTTATATTTTGCCATGTCATGTTTATTGTTAGTCATATTATTGTCATGTTTCCTGTATCGGTAAAGAGGAAGTTCGATATTTTTTATGATATGATTTTTTGCAAAGCGAATCCTCAGATCTTCTTCTTCCCTCATTTTAAAATTTTCATCATAAAGACCTATTTCAAAAAGGCGATCCGTTCTGAACATTACACCGCAGGCTATTGGCTTGGTTGCTCCTGATATCCGGTCAATATGATTTTCATCTTCATCCACCAGGTAATAATCACACGATACCCCGTCCCATTCCGCATTAAAATTTAAGAATAAAGATTCTATCATTATGAGATTATCATCCATGTAATCATCGGCATCAAGATTGACAACATATCTGCCCAATGCCCTCTTGATACCTTCGTTTCTTGCTCCTGCTAAACCGAGATTTTTTTTCAGCTGTACTTTTTTTACAAATCCTGAAAATGAATTGATCACCTTTTGTGTCTCATCGGTGCTTGCATCATCTACGACAATAATTTCATATTCCTTCTTGTCGATGGTCTGGTTTACAGCGCTTCTGATAGCCCGCGATAAATAGCGGGCGTAATTATGACATGTTATTATTACTGAGACTTGCACGAAGTTTTTGTTTTTTTGCATGATCAATTGCTTTGACCATTCTTCTTGTAACTTTTGAAATCAGATCCGGATCATTTCTGAAAAGTTTGTTTCTCCATGTTTCAAGATGTCTGTAATCCAACTGAGCAGTTTGCCGTGGCTGAAGAGTTTTAAAACCCCCGCGATTATGATAACCCATGTTATTAGATATAAATAAAGTGTTTGCTTTGCCGCAGATCGATTCGGGATGGTATCCTATCTTCGCAATATCTTCATCTGTTACAATATCATTTTTCGTTTTGGCATAACGCACACTAAGTTTATAATCAAACAACAAACGTTTCAAAGTCAGCTTGTGAGAACCCTTTGCATAAATATAAGCGGCATTTGACTCATCGACATCATTCAAATATAAAAAGACTTTGATGGTGGGATAAGGTACGTCTGCATGTGGAAAGCTGGCTGAATGAGTACTGCTTACTTTATCATTTTCCAGAGTCCTCCTCTGTAGGAACCAGAAATGATGATGCGGGGTAAGCCTGTTTTTCCTGTGTACAACAGCGGAAGTAATTTCGTTTATAAGAGGATTGTTCACAAAAAAATCAGTGAAAGCCTGAGTTTTAGGAGCAGTGATCTTTTCTGCAATTGTCTGAAAGTATTCAGGAAAATCTTTTTGTCTTTTAGACATTTCCTCTTCATTAAACTCAAAAGGCGACCAGTCTGAATATGTTTCATCAAATTCTTTTTTAATTGCATCAAACTGTTGCTTAGGAAAGAAATCCGGAATGACAAGTATACCATCTCTGTTCAACACATCAACATATTCCTTAACTTCTTTTCTGACTTTTTTCGGTTTCATTCTCCAAAGATTCATATAGAGAGTTCTGAAAATATGAAGACCGAGAACGTTTGCAAGAACTCCTCCTGAATACAATGGAGGGGATTTATCTAAAAAATCATCACCTAATAATGTTACCATAAGTTTTATTATTTTTATTTACGATCGAATTCAAATTTGAAAACGTAATTAAAGTGCTTTACTGAAAATTTCTTTTTTTGAAATTTCATTGACTATAAGCCTTGATGGTGCTGCAAAAAAACCTGATGGTTTTGCAGGATCAAAAGCAGAATTCTTTAAATAATCTCCAGCGGAAATTACTAAAGGTGGTGTCAGATCATCTATAACATCTTTTGAAATTGGATTTAAATCTTTATCCATAAGTTCGAAATACAGAGGATATTCACCCGGCTTAAGATTTATGTCAGTAAATTCTATGATTGCTTCCCCGGTTTCGCCAGGATGAATTTTTTTGTTTGTGATCTCATGATGCGCCAGAGTAAGACATTCTTTTGACAGACCCGACATAAGGGCAACTGTAAGAGTGATACCTTTCATATCTTCGAAAACTTTATATGAAATTTTAAATCTGACAGCTTCGCCGGATTCAAAATTAAATCTTTTATTATCATTGATATCAAGAACCTCAATACCGGTAAAGCGGATCATCCCTTTACCGCGCCTGTTCATATAATTATTAATATCAGTATCGGCATCAATCTTAACGTCGCGTACAAGTTCATTGTATGAGTGCAAAGCTTCATCAGTGCTGCCGCTGGCAAATAGCTGTCCGTTATTCAAGATGATAGTCTTCTGACATAAATTTTTTATTGCCTGCAGATTATGGCTGACAAACAAAACTGTTCTGCCTTCTTTCTCCGAAACGTCATGCATTTTTCCTAAACATTTTTTTTGAAATTCCGCATCTCCTACTGCAAGAACTTCATCTACTATCAGTATTTCAGGTTCAAGATGTGCAGCAACTGCAAACGCAAGCCTGACATACATTCCTGATGAATATCTTTTAACGGGTGTATCGATATACCTTTCAACGCCGGAAAAATCAATAATGCTGTCAAGTTTAGTTTTAATCTCCTGCTGCGTCATTCCTAATATAGAACCATTTAGAAAAATATTATCCCTGCCCGTTAATTCGGGATGAAATCCTGTGCCGACTTCAAGAAGGCTTGCAACTCTTCCTTTGACTTTCACAGAACCGGTTGTTGGATTAGCAACACGTGAAAGTATTTTAAGTAATGTAGATTTACCCGCACCATTTTTTCCAATTATTCCAAATCTCTCTCCGTTATTAACCTCGAAGTTTATATTTTTCAGAGCCCAGACAAATTCACTTTTTCCTTTAGTAATCCGGTTGTTGGTTTCACCAATTTTTATGTAGGGATCTTCTTTGCCTCTTATCTTTGCCCACAGACGATTAAGATCTTCGGAAATAGTTCTTCCTCCGACCAAACCAAGCCTGTACATTTTAGAAAGATCCTCAACTTTGATGACAGCACTCATATGTTTTATACAGTATCCATAAAAGTTTTTTCAACACGGTTGAATACAACTATGCCAATTGATAAAACAACTATCATAAAAATTGTGGAATAAATAAGATTACCCGGATTGAATTGCCCGGCCTGTAAAAAGGCAAACCTAAACGTGTCAACAATTGCAGTCATCGGATTAGCAAGCACTATCCATCTGTACTTTTCAGGAAGAGCCGATAATGGATATATGACAGGAGTTGCATACATTAGCAGCTGCACTCCAAAGCTTATTAAAAAAGTAAGGTCTCTGTATTTTGTGGTTAATGAAGATACTATAATTCCAAAACCAAGTCCAAGTCCTGCCATTAAAAAAATAAGATATGGAACTAAAAGCATATAAATATTAAAATTAACATTTAATCCCTGAATTTTATAGTATATCAGAAAACAAATAAACAGAAAAATTTGAATTCCAAACTTAAGCAATAGTGATATAATATTTGATAACGGACTTACGAGTCTGGGAAAATATACTTTCCCAAAAATATTAGCGTTGGTAATGAATGTCGAGGAAGTTCTGGTAAGACAATCTGCAAAATATCCCCAGCATACTATGCCAGACATATAAAATAAAATCGGCGGGATCCCGTCAGTAGGGATCTTTGCAATATTTCCGAAAACTATAGTGAATGTGATCGTGGTAAGGATCGGCTGTAAAAAAAACCAGAAAGGACCGAGGATAGTTTGTTTATAAACAGCAACAAAATCTCTCCTGACAAACATAAAAAGAAGATCTCTGTATCTCCAAACATCTTTCAGATGAAAATTAAACCACCCGGAAACAGGTTTGATCTCTAAAGTCCATTCGGACTCTGGCGACGATTTATTCATTTATAATATGAAAAGTTTTCTTGACCGGTGAAATATAAATTTTTATGATGGTGTCTGTTGAAACTGAAGACTATAAGTTATTAAATTTATAGTTCGAGAATAGTTAATTGAAGAAATTAATCGTTTGGGTAAATCTTATTTTAAGATCTTCTTATTAGACTCAGGCTGTGAATAATAATAATAGTAATTATAATAGTAACCGTAAGAACTCTTAAAGTTGAAGTTATTAAGAACACATCCGAGTAAATGATGAGGATACTTTCTGCTTAACCTGTCGTAAGTTTTCCAGAAAGCTTCTGCCGGTGTTTTATTAGCCTGACAAACCAGAACTGTTCCGTCTGTTATATTGTAAAGAATTTCCGAATCGGTAACTGTAATGAACGGCGGAGAGTCAACAATAACGATATCATAGATCTCTTTAAGCTTATTCATAAATTGTTTCATCTGAACTGAACCGAGAAGTTCTGACGGATTAGGAGGAATCGTACCGCTGGTTATGAAATATAAATTATCAAGAGGAGTTCGCCTTGTAATATCTTCAAGTGTAACATTCGTAAATAAATAATCACTGAGGCCGGGAAACTTATCCGTTTCAAAAACATTATGAATTCTTGGCTTCCTCAGGTCGCAGTCCATTATCAAAACTTTTTTTCCTGCCTGTGCAAAACTACCTGCAAGATTTGAGGAAACTATTGTTTTTCCTTCAAAAGGAATTGAGCTGGTAACTAATATTGTTTTTAACTGATCTGATTCAAGACGCGAAAACTGAATTCTTGTTCGTAATGCTTTAAAAGCTTCTGAAGCCGCTGAGTTAGCTTTACTTCCTACTATAAATTCAGGTGCATTAGTAGTTCCATTCTTTCCGGAAGTTTCAATTTTTGGAATCCAGGAAAGAACACTTGCACCCCTGCTTTCAAGTTCATCAGGGGTTTTGATTGATTTATCAAGATAGTTTCTCACAAATGCAAAAGCCAAACCTAATCCAAGTCCGATCAACACACCAAATAATATTATTTTAGGTCGGTCAGGTGCCACCGGCGTATTATTATCTAATCCCAAATCAAGTATTGATGCATTTCCTACACGAGCTCTTTCATTTATAGTAGCTTCCTGATATTTCTGTTCCAGCATTACATAAAGTTTTTCCGCAGAGCTTTTTTCCCTCTCTAATCTTACAAGCTCACCCATTTGTTCAGGAAGAAATTTTAATTCTCCCTGAGCCTTACCCACCATTTGCTGATAGAAACCATTCTTCAACCGGAAATCGTCCATTTCCATTTTTGTTTTTAAAAGCGCATCATTGAGAGAACGTTTTTGATCTGGTGTACTTGCATTTACAGCGGAAGTTAATATCTCCACCTGATTCTGAAGTTTTTCTTTAAGACTTACAAGTTTATTATCAAAGCTTTCTTTTGTCTTCCTTCTGACAGCCTCATCTTTTATTGATGCAAGCTCAATGTCCCGCTGAACTTCCAAAGTTGCTACCTGAGATTGTATTGCCGAAAGATAGGATTGATTGATTTGAGCCTGTATAAAATCGTAAAGCTTTGGATCCATTTTATCATATTGAGATTTTAATGACACGAGATTATTTTCCCGTATCTTCATTTCAATCTCATTTGATTTTATGATCGATTCATATGTTGCGATATCATTTACCAAAGCACCGGATTGAGTCGAAAGCGATATATATCCTGTCCTTGTCTGAAAATCCTGAATAGAAGATTCCGCATCATTTAACTCTTTAAACTTTTTTTCTTTTTCATCTACAATAAATTTCTTGACATTAGTAATGTCCTGCCTGCTCAGATCAATATTATATTCTAAATAAATATCAGCATAGCTTTTAGTGATATACTGAAGTTCTTCAAAAATGGGACCTTCGGCTGTAATGCTTATCGCATCGAGTCCTTTCACAGATCCGACAAGTACTAAATTACCAAGCTCCCTTCTTAAAACTTCCTGCGCAACCGCAACAGTTTCGGGCAGCAGTGCCCTGTTAAGAAGTAAATTGTATTTTCGTGTTCCGATATTGAATGAGTCGATGAGAGCTTTTGCAACTTTGTCCCGAATGTCATAACTTTTCAAAACAGCTATCTGGACCATAATATATTTTTCATTCGTAATCGATCCCATATCTGATCCGAAATTGGCAGTTAAGATATTTCCCTGTGGAGTTTCGAGCTTTACGCTTGTGGTTGATCTGTAGATATTAGTTGCTGTGTTAACATATATAAGTGTGTAAATTATACTGATTGAAAGTATAATAAGTATTGGTATCAGATTTTGTCTTAATACATTTATATAATCTTTAAGGACATCTTTAGAAGGCGCAACACTTTCCGGAGATTGTTCTACATCATCAAATTCATCGTATGAATTATTTTTTGCCATTTATATTTCTAAATTTTGTTTAAAATAACTTTATCAATTTTTTCTGAATATGTTATAGATCAGATAATAAAACGAAACGAAAGTTCCTATATACGAAATAACTTCTCTCGCATAGAACCAAAAACTCTGTGAAGCATCTTTAGCTTCCGGTAATATTACCATATCACCCGGTTTTAGTGTAGGGTTAGGCTGACTTTTCAAAACATCTTTTTTCTCACCGTAAAAATCAGAGAAGCTTAATTGAATAACTTCATTTCCTTTAAGCCTCGGAGTATCACTTGAAAATCTAACTATCTTTATGTCTTCGACTGTTCTTTTACTTGTTCCACCGGCCATTATAAGAAAATCAAAAATAGTTGTCCCCTGTGGTATAAGATATCTGCCGCCGCCGCCGCCGCCAATAACTATCACTTCAATATTAACTTTATTTTTGTCACCATAATTAAAAAAGTGTCCGCCGCCCGGCTCTTGCATTTGCTCAGGCCCTATTCTTATATTATTACTGTCGATCTGACAAAAGGAAATATTAGGATTTATTGCAAATATTACAAAGAACAATGCTGTTAGTGAAAGGATACGAAATGATATCAAATTATAAGCAGGTTATTGAATAAATATTTCTAATAAAAATATTGAATATGTTGTAACAAATGAATTTTAACATAGGAAATTTTATAATAATATCTTAGTCATAAAAATTTATATTTGAAACATCATAAGATCCGCTGAAGAAATTAAAGACTGCCGTTTTTAGTAAAGCTGCTGATGGTAAGCTTAAGCCCTTTGATAAAATCGATTGTGGGGTTATATTTAATTTTAACTTTTGCAAGCCTGATATCAGCAAAGGAATGTTTAATGTCTCCCGGTCGGGCTTTTTCATAAATTGGTTCAATATTTTTTCCGAGTTCTGAATTTATATGTTTAATAAGATCGTTCAATGTGATAAATCCACTGAAAGCACAATTCATTGTAATTCCCGAATCACATTTTGCAGTTGCTGATAATATATTTGCTTCAACAACATTTGATACGTAGGTAAAATCTCTTGATTGTTCACCGTCACCATAAATTACAGGTTTTTCATTATTTAAAATTGCCTTAACGAACTTAGGTATAACTGCAGAATATTCTGAAGACGGATCCTGATTTGGTCCGAATACATTGAAATATCTTAATGCAATAGTTTCGAGTCCATAGATCCTTGAAAAAACGCTGCAATACTTTTCACCCGCAAGTTTTGAAACCGCGTATGGCGATAACGGATTTGGCAGCATTGTTTCGCTTTTTGGAAGTTCCGGATTATCTCCGTAGACAGATGATGAAGATGCGTACACTACTCTTCTGACACCATTTGCAACAGAAGCTTCAAGGATATTCAAAGTGCCATTTACATTTACATCATTAGTTGTTATCGGATCTTTGATAGATCTGGGCACTGAAGGTAAAGCTGCCTGATGAAGAACAATTTCCACACCCTTAACAGCTTCCCTGACAATATGATAACTTCTGATATCACCTTCAATAAGTTCAATATCGTTACTGAACTTTTTTAAATTATCTCTTTTGCCTGAAGAAAAATTATCTAATACTTTTACACTATGTCCCCTTATCAACAGCTCTTTAACAATATTCGAACCAATAAATCCTGCACCGCCGGTAACAAGGAAATTCTTTTTTGCCATTTATACGATTTTAAAAATTGGTTTTAAAGTAATTGAAGATTTTAAATACATCCCGGGTAAAGCTCCGCTAACTGACTCACATAGATTAAAAATTAAGTCAATTATATTTTATTTTACGAATCGAACTTTGTGAAGAAACTTATACACTATCAAAATTTTCTGGTACTTACATTGACAACATCATTCATTGCCTTTTAATAAATTCACTTCATTAGAATTTACAATAATACTAAAGGAGTAAGATAGTTCTTCAAGATTTACTGTCAATTTATAATTACCACGGAATTCATTTACATAACCCTTCATACCTTTGAATACACCCCTCGTAACAATGATCATATCTCCTTTTTTAATTTTCTTATCTTCAATACTTATTTTTTCTGGTTCAGTCAGGGCTTGCTTTATAAGTTCAATTTCCCTTTGACTGACTACGGCGGGTCTTTTTTCATAAAAAATATATCTTATTGCTCCCAACGTATTCGATATAGCATCCAGTCTTTCAACTTCCATTGCATGAATGAATATGTATCCTGAAAATAATGGGATCTCAATTTTCCTTTTCCTGTCTGACCATATCCTTATCTTTTCGATCACAGGCAAATATGCTTCAATGCCTTTTGCCTGAATTTGTCTTAAAACAAGTTTCTCATTTCGGGGTTTGGTCTGCATTGCATACCACTTCCTTTCCGGAATTTCATTGAAACCGGGAGTACCGCCATCAGGCTCTATAATCATTTTCTAACTATGGAGACAACTAATATTCCGAGTGAGATCAATACTGCAGAAATGCTTAAAAGAAAATTCACATTATCTCTTGCAAAATACCTTGGCTCACCTTTTAGGATCAGGACATCCCCAGGTATTAATTCAGGATTAAGTTTATCTCGTGATGATACCACGTCATTCCAAAAAAGATCGTTGTAATCAAGATTAATTACTTTGTCACTTGAAATGTTAAGTGAGTCATTTTTTGGCCTATATAAGATTATATCTTCCAGTTTGGATTCTGTATTTGGCCCGCCGCTGTAAGATATCAGATCTTGTACTGTAGATCCTTTGGGGATCAGATATTTGCCCGGATATTTCACGTAACCCCATACATTTACGTAAATATTAACAATATCCCTGCCACCATAATTATAAAATCCACCCTGTTGATTTAAGAAGGCGTCATTGCCAACTTCTTGCCTGTCTAATTGGGAAAACGATATCGCGGGTAATAATAAGATAAATAAGATGAATATTCTGAAAAATCTAAAATTCAAATACTCCTTTGGTATGTTCAAGAAAAATTAAGATATTAACATAGAAAAAAATCAGCTTAAATTAAAGTCGGAACTATCATTTAGTCAACATTCTTTTTAAAAGACTTTAAACCCATTTTAAAAAAACTTATGTAAACTTTAGTCACTAAGAATTTCTTCACACCATTGAAATTAAAAAAAGCTGAAGTTATAATTTTGATTATTCATTGCCATATTGGCTCATATTGGCAAAAGCATTATTAATAAGTTGAAATATTGATTAAAAGGTTTTATCTTTGGGGGAAAATTTTAAAAATTTCGCACAAACTAAATAATTCTTAAAAATTATTTAGTTTTTTATTTTCCTTATCATTTCATTTAACTGAGATTCGCTTTTTTGAATATAGTGCTGCAATTAAGCAAATGCCATTTAAAAAAGTATGTGTAAATTAATATATTATAGAAAAAGTGAATAAACCCAGTTTAAACGGTTCAAGTCAAGTCTCAAAAAATGGTGTGTCCGGGATAAAAGATTCCAAGGATAATTTCAAAAATTATCTCAGCATCTTACGTGGAAATCTTCTGCCGATAATAATCATAACCTTATTAAGTATTATAATTACGGTTGTGTATGTTTTAAATGCTAGAGACATATACAAATCTACTACAACCATCAAAATAAACAGACCTCAGGGAAGCGTTCTTACATCTAATTTGATTCCGGAGTTTCAGGATTTCATAACAGACAGATATATTTCAAATGAAATTGAGGTATTGAAAAGTTATAAGATCAGGGAACTTGTAGCTACAAATTTACTTGATACATTTAAGATCTCACAGGATAAAGAAAATTTTTTTTATATATTCAGCCAGAGCGGAAATGATCAGGGTTCACTTGTAACATCATCAGCATTAGCAGACATCTTATCAGGGATAGTGAAGATCGAGCAGAAGCGGGGACTTGATGTAGTCGATATAGTGGTGGAGAGTCCTTCCCGAAATGAAGCCATGCTTATTGCAAATCTTTATGCAGTAGTTTACCAGAGTTTCAGCCTTGAATTATCAAGGGAAGAGTTAACGACACTTACAAGATATTTACAGGAAGAAAAAGAGAATAAATTTAAGGATCTTGCAATTTCAGAAGGAGAGTTGGAAGATTATCAGCAAAATGGCGGACTTATCCTTCTTGATGCACAGGTAAAAAATGTTGTCGAAAATATTTCAAATCTGGAAGCTGAAAAAAATGCTGCTAGCATAGAATTAAGTGCGAAAGAAAAAGAGTATAGTAGTCTTAGTGCTGAAGTTGAAAGAATAGATCCTACTTTGATCAATTATCTTGAGGGAAAAATTGATGAGTCATACATCGACGATGTTCAGTCAAAAATTGCTGAACTGGAATCCCAAAGAGATATCGAAGCTTCTATTCCACAAGATGATAAGCTAAGAGCAAAGACGTTGAATGAATTCAACAGAAAAATTGATCCTTTAAAAAAGACATTGCAGGAAAAAGTCGAGGTCCTTAAGACAAGCCTGTATGCAAGCACACCTGAAGAAAGACGTGTAGTAACACAAAGACTTCTTGAAGCAAAGGTCGGCGTACAATCTTATAAAACAAAAGTTGGAACACTTTCAAAACTTCTTTCAAAATATGAGGATCAATTTTCAAAATTGCCTTCGCAAAGTATAGAATATGCCAAGCTTGAAAGAAACAGAAAGGCGACTGAAAAACTTTACCTGATCCTTGAAGAAAAATATCAGGAAGCTAAGATCAATGAAAGAATAAAACTGGGAACTGTACTTGTGATTGCACCCGGAGTTTTAGCATCAAAGCCTTCCAAACCAAACAGGATGCTAATAATTTTCATGGGAGTTCTTCTCGGGCTTGCAGGAAGTGTGGGCTTTGCATTTGCAAGAAATTATTTTGATCATACAGTTAAAAGTCCTGATGAAATTGAGAATAAAGGAATCAGCGTTCTATCATGGATCCCTGCAATTGATGAATTAAAGTCGGGTGGCCAGAGCGAATTTATTGTTGCTAATCGCCCTAAGTCCCCTCCTTCAGAAGCTTTCAAAGCTTTGAGAACAAGGGTTCAGTATTCAAAACTTGAAGAGACACCGATTAAAACTATTTTACTCACAAGTTCAGTACCTTCCGAAGGTAAAACAACTATCTCAATTAATCTTGCCGGCAGTCTTGCGCAAATGGATAAGAAGGTGCTGCTACTTGACTGCGACCTCAGAAAACCACGGATACATAATGTTTTTGAAATCGACAGGTATCCCGGTATCAGCGATTATTTATTCTCAAATGCTTCGCTTGAAGAAATTACCAGGGAAACGAAACTTAAAAACTTAGATGTGATAACCAGCGGAACTATTCCTCCAAATCCTTCTGAGTTACTGACTTCAAAGCAAATGAAAGATTTTCTTGAAAAGATGAAAGGCATTTATGATTTTATTGTCATTGACTCTCCCCCATATATATCTGTTACAGATGCTGAAATTTTATTCAGGATCACTGATGGAACTATCCTTGTATTAAGAGCCGGCAAAACTCCGGCTGATGCTTTTTTCAGGACATGTGAAAAGCTAATGGGACTTGATGCTCATAACTTTCTTGGCGTTGTCTTCAATAATTTCAGTTATAAGAGTGCATATGGTTATTATTACAACTACTACTATTATTATACAAGGCCAGAGGAAAAAGAAAAAGCAAAAGATAAACTCAAGGCAAATGGTGTAAGCCAATCCTAATATTTATTAATTTTCAAATAATAAATCCGTAACAGTTAACATCTATATTCACATCAAATCAAATTATAAAATCTACAGAAGGGAAATATTTGAGCTTAAAAAATAAAGTAATTGAAAATAACTTTACAGTTGGCATAATAGGACTGGGATACGTTGGATTACCACTGGCACTTGAGTTTGCTCATAAGAAAATAAAAGTAATCGGTTTTGACCTTGATGAATTTAAGATCAAAAAGATCCTCAAAGAAAAAAAATCTTACATTAAACACATTCCATCCGAAAAAATAAAAAATGCAGTTGATAATAATGTTTTAACGGCAACCACTGATTTTGCAAAACTTCCGGAAGTGGATGCTATAATAATTTGCGTGCCGACACCTTTGAATGTTAATCGCGAACCGGATATGAGCTATGTGGTAAACACTGCAGAAGTAATTGCAAAATATCTGAGGAAGGGTCAGTTTGTTTCTCTTGAAAGTACTACTTACCCCGGAACAACTGATGAAATATTGCTGAAATTGTTTGAAGCAAAAGGTTTTAAAGCGGGGAAAGATTTTTACCTGTGTTTTTCACCTGAGCGTGAAGATCCCAACAACGAAAAATATTCTACTTCTACAATCCCAAAGGTTTTAGGAGGGGTTACAAAAGAATGTATCGAAATAGGAACACTTATTTATGAAAAGGTAATAGTAAAAATTGTACCTGTGTCCTCGACAAAGGCCGCAGAATCAACAAAACTGCTTGAAAATATTTTCAGATCAATAAATATTGCTTTGGTTAACGAACTTAAAGTTGTATTTGACAAAATGGGTATTGATGTATGGGAAGTAATTGAGGCAGCTTCTACAAAGCCTTTTGGATTTACACCGTTTTATCCCGGGCCGGGATTAGGGGGGCATTGCATTCCTATCGATCCGTTTTATTTAACATGGAAAGCAAGAGAGTATGAGATCTCGACAAAGTTCATTGAGCTTGCAGGTGAGATAAATACATCTATGCCGGAATATGTTGTTAATAAAGTTTATCATGCATTGAACGAAAATAAAAAATGTGTTAAAGGTTCAAAGATATTATTGCTTGGATTGTCATATAAAAAAGATATTGATGATCTGCGTGAATCCCCTTCTCTAAAACTGATCGAACTTTTACAAGATGAAGGAGCCATTGTTGATTACAGTGATGAATATGTGACCATGATACCTAAACTGAGAAAATATGAGTTTAAGAAAAAATCAGTAGAACTGAATAAGAAAAATATTTCCGCATATGACCTTGTACTTTTGTCAACCGATCATTCTTATTACGATTACAAATCCATTTTCGAGAATGCAAAGATAATCGTTGACACAAGAAATGCATTCAAAAATTTCAAAGGAACAAAATTATACAAGGCCTGATATAAATGAATGAAGTAACACTTGCCGTAGTCGGATGCGGAAAATGGGGTATTAATCATGTTAAGACTGCTCACCGTCTTTTAGGAAACCGGCTTAAATACTGCAGTGATAACACTGATGAAAGTAAAGCTGCAGTCAATGCAGTTTCCGATAAAATTATTTTTACGACTGATCTTAACGATATCCTCAATGATGAGTCAGTAAATGCTGTGATTGTATCTACTCCTGCTGAAACTCATTTTGAAATAGCCAAAGCACTTCTATTAAAAGGGAAAAAC
>JBDSYA010000242.1:0-25423 GCA_039925865.1 Ignavibacteria bacterium | reverse complement strand
CATAATTCGCAAAATCATTGAATTGAAAATAGCACATTAAAAATGTATTTTTCAAACAATTATTAGAAAAATAACTAATCGCAAATGAAATTTTCTGTAACAGGTGATAAACTTGTTGATTCTCTTTCCAAACTAAATTCTGTTATTCCGACGCGGTCACCTCTTCCGATCCTTGATAACATTCTGTTTGAACTTTCCGGTAACAATCTGAAACTTTTAGCATCTGATCTGGAAATTTTTATCAGGACGACTTTAGAAGTTGAGGGAAAAAGGGACGGTAAGGTTGCGATTCCGGCAAAGAAGCTTCTTGAAATTTCCAGGACTTTAACTTCTGCTTCACTGACAGTTGAGGTGAATGAGAAAAACAGGATTACGATAAAAACGACAAACGGAAAATATACTATTGGCGGTGAGCCTGCAGAGGATTTTCCTACGCCTGAAGAAAAAAATGATCTTAATAAACTAGAGCTTGACGGTCAGACAATGAGAAGATGCCTTGCAAAGATCATTCATGCTGTTAATACTGATGAGCTAAGAAGAAATATGGCAGGGATTTTACTGGATCTGAATAAGAATGTTTTAAAATTTGTAGCGACCGACGGATTCAGGCTTGGAAAGATAATAAAAGATGATTTTAAAACACAAAACGAAACCGAAGAAAAGATTATTATTCCGCTTAAGACGAGCAATCTTATACTTCGTTTAAATAATAATGATGATACTATTATTGAATTTGATGAACATGATCTGAAAGTCTCCTTTTCCGGGATCGAAATTTTTTCAAAACTGATAGATGATACCTTTCCCAGTTATGAAAATGTGATACCTAATGATAATGATAAAATTCTTAAAATTAAGAAGAATGAATTGTCAAATTCATTAAAGCGGGCACTTATATTCGCAGATGTTATTACTAAAAGAGTTCGCCTTGAGATCATGAATAATTCTTTACTTATCAAAGCCGATAACCCTGAGATAGGATCTGAGGGGGAGGAAACAATTGATTGTAATTTTGTGAGTAATGATGGCGGGGAAGATTTCGACAAGAAACCTTTCTTAATAGCATTCAATGCCGGTTATCTATTGGATGCCGTTTCTCAAATGGAAACGGATGATATAAACATTAGTTTTGGAAGTCCTTCTAAAGCAGCAATTACAACGCCTTCCGAACAACATCCTAACGAAAATTTTATTGAGTTGATAATGCCTGTTCGTGTTGGTTAATTTTTTGATCTACCGTTTAAGTTTTTGTTTTTCAATAAATTCCTGCCTTCTCAGCTTATTTGGTTTTTCACTTCGATTAAAATTTAATGAAAGCTGTGAGCATTTATAAATAATGGTTCTAAAAAAGATTGTTTTAAAAAATTTCAGAAACTATGGCAATAAAGAAATAATTTTCAACAATAAATTTAACTTTATTTATGGAAACAATGGCCATGGAAAAACTAATATTCTCGAAGGGATCTCATTTTCGACCTTCGGAAAAAGTTTTTTAGGGTCGCCGGAATCTGACTGCATTAAGTTTGGTGAAAATGAATTTGTAATAGAATCCGAGTTTCAAAATGATCTGGATAACATTGATAAACTTATAATTAATTATAATCTTGACTCCAGGTCTAAATCGATTCATCTTAACAGGGAAAAGGTATCTGCTTTTTCGTCACAGATATTCGGAAAATTTCCTTTTGTTTTTCTTTCTCCGAAAAGTCTGAATATTACTTATGGAAACCCATCAGACCGCAGGAGGTTCTTTGATATTCTTATTTCACAGACAAGCCGACTTTATCTTGATTACCTTAAAGACCTTGCAAAAATACTCAGACAGAAAAATGCTCTGCTAAAAAATTATTCTGTTTATAAGAAATATTCATACATCGAGATGACTGATCTGTTAAATTCATATAATGAAAAATTTACAGAAGTATCCGCGCATATACTTTTCAAAAGATTCGAATTTTTGAAAGAGTTCATGATCTTTTGTGAAAAAAATTTTTTGTTTCTTTTTTCAGGAGGACAGTCAGGATCAATAAGATATTTTTCAGACACATTCGGGGAGATCGATGCAGATAAATCAAATCTCACATTAGATAATATTAAAGAAGAATTCGCCGGGTATATTGCCGGTAAATCCGGAGAGGAAATATTAAAGGCAGTTACCCTTGCAGGACCTCATCGGGATGATTATCTTTTTAAAATGAGTAAAAATAATTCTCAGGAAAACTTTGAGCTTAAAAATTTTGCATCTCAGGGTGAGCATAAAACATTTTTGGTTGCATTAAAACTATCTGAATATGATTATCTGAAAGACAGAAAGTCCACTAACCCTATACTTTTGCTGGATGATGTGTTATCTGAACTGGATGAAAACAGAGTTGCAATGATAATCTCACACTTAAGAGATTACGGACAGATTTTTTTAACAACAACCGATATGAGTTACACTGAAAATTTAAAAAAGTTTTATTCGGACGATGAAATTTCAGTTTTCAAAATCGAGAACGGCACCGTAAATTGACAGAATGAAAAGCATTGATACAAGAACGAGATTTAATAAAACAGTTTGCTTAAAAAGTGAACTTGATACTTTCATGAATTATATAGGCCTGGATGTGCGAATGCAGGAGCTAAAGATCCTCAGCGTTTGGAATGATTGTGTTGGCAGTTCGATAGCGAATTTTTCAACTCCCGTTGAGATAAGAAAAAACAAATTATTTGTAAGTGTCGAAAATGCAGCATGGCGTCATGAGCTTGCATTGAAAAAAAGTGAAATAATAGATAAGCTAAATTTGAATTTGAAAAAGAAAATCATCAGAGATATAGTTTTTATTTAAAGGAAAAGATAAAAAAAATTATGGCTAAAAATAAAGAAGAAAACATCAAAGAGCAGGAATACGGTGCTGGCGATATACAGGTTTTAAAGGGACTCGAACACGTCCGCAAGAGACCTGCGATGTATATTGGTGATATATCTGCAAGAGGCTTGCATCATCTGGCATATGAGGTCATTGACAATGCAATAGATGAAGCTCTTGCCGGATATGCCGATAAAATTACTTTAACAATTAATAAAAACGGTTCAATAACTGTCACTGATAACGGAAGAGGGATACCGACTGAAATTCATCCTACGGAAAAGATCTCTGCACTTGAAGTTGTTATGACCCAGCTTAATGCCGGTGGAAAATTCAACAGGGATAGTTATAAAGTTTCGGGAGGCCTGCATGGAGTGGGTGTTTCTGTAGTTAATGCATTAAGTGAATATCTTGAAGCTGAAATTATTCGAGACGGAAAAGTTTATTATCAGAAATATACAAGAGGAGCACCCGTAGCTAATGTGAAAGTTATAGGTAACGCCAAGAAATCAGGAACAAAAATCACATTTTATCCTGATGGTGAGATTTTTAAAAATATTATTTTTAAATATGAAACACTTGAAGAAAGACTGAGAGAACTTGCATACCTGAATAAAGATCTTACCATAATTGTCAAAGATGAAAGAGAAGAAGTAAGGGAAGCAGAATTTCATTTCAAAGGCGGCCTGATTGACTTTGTTAAATATCTTGATGAATCAGAAAAATCAATATCGGGTAAGCCAATATTTGTATCGGGTGATAAGGAAAACGTACAGGTCGAGGTGGCATTCCAGTATAATGAATCTTACAATGATAACATTTATACTTTTGTTAATAATATCAATACACATGAAGGCGGAACCCATCTTGAAGGATTCAAAGCTGCGCTGACAAGAACGCTGAATAATTACGCCACAAAAAATAATCTGATCAAGAGCGATAAGATTACTTTGACAGGAGATGATTTCCGTGAGGGTATTACATGTGTGATCAGTATCAAGGTACCTGAACCTCAGTTTGAAGGGCAGACAAAAACTAAACTAGGCAACAGTGAAGTCAAAGGAATTGTCCAGTCGATAACAGGTGAAACTCTGGGAAATTATCTTGAAGAGAATCCGTCTATTGCAAAAAAGATCATAGAGAAATGTTTAAGAGCAGCAGAAGCACGAGAAGCCGCTCGTAAAGCGAGAGAGCTGACTCGCAGAAAAAATGCTCTCGATCTCGGCGGATTGCCGGGTAAACTTGCCGACTGTTCTATTAAAGATCCTGCGCAGTGTGAGCTGTATTTAGTTGAGGGAGATTCTGCAGGAGGTTCTGCTAAGCAGGGAAGAGACCGCAGGTTTCAGGCAATACTTCCACTCAGAGGAAAAATACTTAACGTTGAAAAAGCAAGAATCAATAAAATTCTGGAGAATGAAGAAATACGTTCTATAATTACCGCGATCGGTGCAGGTCTCGGCAATTCAGATGAGTTTGATGAATCAAAGATCAGATATGATAAAATTATATTAATGTGCGACGCCGACGTTGATGGTTCACATATACGGACTTTACTCCTCACATTTTTTTACAGGCATATGAGAGAAATCGTTGAAACACAAAGACTATATATAGCCCAGCCGCCGCTTTATAAAATTAAAAAAGGGAAAACTGAACTTTACGCTTTCGATGAATCCGAACGTGAAGAGATCTTAAAATCAATGAAAGCTGATAAGGCCGCTGTCATTGTGGAAAACGGTGAAGAACCGGAAGCAACCGCTACTAATGCAACTAAAGGAATTGCTATTTCGAGATTTAAAGGACTTGGAGAAATGAATCCCGAGCAGCTTTGGACAACTACAATGAATCCTGAGACCCGTACAATTGTACAGGTTACAAATGAAAATGCTGCTGCTGCCGATAAAATATTCAGAGTTTTAATGGGCGAAGAAGTTGAACCCCGAAGAAAGTTTATAGAAGAGAATGCTAAATATGCCAATCTCGACATATAAAATTCAGGCTGACAAAAGTAAGATCCTCTGTTTTTTTATATGTGTAGTTTTGATTAATTTTTTATTTAGTTTAAACTTATCCGCACAGAATTCAAAAAAAACAATTTCATTCAGGGAACAAAATAAGAATAGCAATTATATTTCTTTTTCTTTTGGAATGGGAATTCTGTATTCGAATAATCCTTCTCTCACCAAGTTTATCGAATTAGATGTTCCTAACTATACCTTCATTCCAAATGAGCAGACAGTCTCATCTTTCACAACGGGAATTCAATTCTTCGGTGGCGCGGAATTTCAATTGACAAAAAAGTTTTCTGTCAAATCCGAATACGCTTACCTTATAAAAAGTATTGATGTACCTACTAATAAAAATTACCAGTATTCATATTTTACACATCAGCCCATGATTCAATTGTATTATATTTTCCTTCAGGATTACAGTTATATTAAGTTCGGCATTGGAGGAGGATATTTTATTTCAAGATTCATCAGAAAAGAAAGAGTAGTGGAAACAAAATATACTTCATCCGGGACTGGCATCAAAGCTGAAGGGATTTTTAACGCACAACTGGGGAAGTCGGCTGCTGTATACCTTTGCGGATTTTTAATGAATAGTTTTATGTCAGACCTAAAGAATGAAAATGGCAATCATCTTTTAAATTTAAATAATGAAAAAGTAAATCTTAGCAGCTTCGGAGCCGGGTTTAGGCTTGGAGTAGAAGTTTTTATTTTTTAAATAAACTGTGGATAAAATTTTAGAAGCTGTTTTACTCGGTGTTATTCAGGGAGTTACAGAATTCATTCCCATAAGCAGCACCGCACATCTCAGGGTTATTCCAGCTTTACTAGGATGGAAAGATATCGGAGCCGCATATAGCGCAGTAATTCAGATAGGTACATTAATTGCAACACTTATATATTTTAAAAAAGATATAGTTTCACTTACAAGAGGTTTTCTTAATGCGCTGAAGAAAAAAGATTTTTTTTCAAATGCACAATCCCGGATTTTCATTCTTATTATACTGGGAACAATACCGATTTCGCTTTGCGGATTATTTCTGAAAAGATTTATTGAAAACGATGCAAGAGGATTGTATGTAATAAGCGCTACCCTGATCTTCTTTGCGGTAATTTTATTTATCGCAGAAAAAGTCAGCACGAAAAAAAAGGATTTTAATCAAATCGGAATTAAAGACGGTCTGTTGATAGGTTGCGCTCAGGCACTCGCTCTGATCCCCGGCAGTTCAAGAAGCGGAGTGACAATTACAGCCGGACTTCTGGTCGGGTTAAAAAGGGAGGTTGCGGCAAGATTTTCATTTCTTCTGAGCATCCCGGCAATTGCCCTTAGTGGTCTTTATGAGCTTTACAAAGAACGTGATGTCTTGCTGAATGCAGATCTTCCATATTTAATTCTTGCAACATTAATATCCGGGATCGTCGGATATATTTCTATTGCCTTTCTAATTTCATATCTGAAAACCAGAAGCAACCTGATATTTATTATTTATCGTATCTTATTAGGTATTATAATTCTAATTCTTCTTTCAAAAGGAATTTTACAGAATATTTAGTAATACTTAATTCGCCGTTGATCCTACGGAAACATTTTGTATTTTAAATTGTTCTAATTAACTGCTACATTAAAAATAAAAACAAATGAATTCAATCAAATATATTTTAACGGCGATTTTTTTACTTCTAAGCTTTTCCTACTCATACAGTCAGACATCTTACGGTTTTAATGATGGTTTAAATAATGCCCGCACCAGCGGAAAGAAAGTTTTATTGGAAATTTTTACAGACAGTGATAACTGGAGCAAAAAGATGGACTCAGAAGTGTTTACTTCTCCTAAAGTTCAAAGCTCACTTTCAGATTTTGTATTTGTAAAATTAAATCCTGAGAGTTCCGGTAAGTATTCCTTCGGAAAAAAAGAATATTCAGGTACAGAGCTGGCAAAATTTTTCGGAGCTACAGGTTATCCTACTTTTGCTGTATTAAATTCTGAAGGTAGTGAAATAAAGTTCAAATATAATGGTGAAGAGGTTACAAACATTTCGGGATTTATAGGTGCAGATGATTTCGCTGAGATGCTTAATTTTTTCTCACAGAACAAATATAAAGACACAGATCTTTCAACGGTCTTTCAAAATTAATAAAAAGATATTTATTCTTTTTGAATCTTACTATTAAATTTTTCTTTCAATTTCATTAAAACAAATTCGGGTACAAAATCTTCAATATTTGAATCATAAGAAGCAAGCTCACGGACCAGTGATGAATTAAGATATGAGTATTTTTCATTTGGCATTAAAAATATTGTATTAATTTCCGGACTGAGCCTGCGATTTGTCAGAGACATTTGAAACTCATATTCAAAATCCGAAATTGCTCTTAAACCTCTTATTATGATATTCGCTTTTTTCTTTTCTGCATAACGTACTAGCAACCCTTCAAAGAAATCAACTTCAACATTTTTAAAATCAGATACAACATTACGGATCATATCCTGTCTTTCATCACGGGAAAACAAAGGAGTTTTCTGGAAATTAACAGCTACGGCTACTATAACTGTTTCAAACAATCCTGAAGCTCTCCGGATAATATCCAGATGACCGTTAGTAACCGGATCGAATGTACCCGGATAGATAGAAATAATTTTTTCCATTAAGATTTATTGAAATCAAAAAATGTGAAATTTATAGTGCCGATATTCTTTCGAAGAAAAACAAATTTTTCAAATTCAGAGCTTAGCAAAAACTTTTCAGAATGTTCTAATATACAAATTGTTTTAATGGGCAAAATTTTTGATAACAGTTTATCATACTTATTATATAAATAAGGCGGATCACAAAATATTATATCCGCTTTTATCTCCGTAAATTTATTCAAGAAGGAAATTGCTTTCATTTTAAAAACTTCGCTTTTATTTTCTGCATCAAGTTTTACTATGTTCTTATTCACAAGATCTGTGTTTAAATCTACGAAATAACAATTGGCTGCACCTCTGGAAATACATTCCAGCCCAAGATTTCCTGTACCACAAAAAAGATCAATACAGGTAATACCGTCAAACTCCATTCTGTTCTCCAACATGTTAAATAGAGTTTCTTTAGCACGGTCGCTTGTTGGTCTGACTTTAGTAGAATCAGGTGAATAAAGAATTCTGCTTTTATAAATTCCTGAAATTATTCTCAAGTTTTTTTGACAGATTTTTTAATGCAAGGCCAAACAGAGGAGAAAATTTACTGAAATTTTTATTGTTATCTTTTGTGTCTTTTGTATCTTTTGTATCCACAGGATTAATATATTGAACCAACAGATCAGGAAATTCTTCATTTAGAAATTTTTTTACAACTTCTGCATTCCTGTCTCCATATAAAAAAATCTTTCCCGGTCGATTAACTTCAAAAACAGAATTATAAAAATTCATCTGCTTTACAAGAAGGTTTGTAAAATTCAGAGTATTTATAATTTCGTAATCATAATATTTTATCGTACCGCCGGAGATCAGGCTGAAATCCAGTCTGCTATTTTTACAACCTATCAATAACAGAGTGCTATTTTTAAGCTCTTCAGGATAAAATACTTTTAAACACTTTTCGACAACAAACTGATCTATATCAACACTCTTAATTTTTATTCCGCAGCCATTGCAAAGGCTTTTAATGAATTCGATCTTATTTTTATCAACTGCAATTAAAAGAATCTGATCAATGCCGTCAGTCAAAAACTGATTATTAAGCCGGTAATATTTTATGTTATAATTTTTATATGTCTCGGGAAAATAGTTAGAAAGCTCCCACAATATATGAGAGTTGATACTGCCTGCATCTTCCTGAAAATCTACGGGGAAAACATTTAAGAAGGCTTGTGAAGTATCTATAAGTACTCCGGCTTCTTTGAAAACTAAATTTGGTTCTTTGAGAAGACCGTTAAATTTTTCATTAAAATTATCAACAAGTTCATCCCGATTCTTAAAATAACTGTAATCATTCATATTGAATCCAAGATCTGTTTCATCTTTGAATGATATTTTTCCTGAATCGTCCAATATTAAAATCCTTAATACATCATCTGAAAATTCCAGCGTAAGATTATCCAATCACTTTTATACTTTTATGAAATTTTTAATATTGTCGAACTTCTTTTTACCGATACCCTTAACCTTCATTAACTCATCAATTTTCTTAAACCCTTTATTCTGCTCCCGGTATTTAATGATCTTTTCAGCTGTAGCTTCTCCGACACCAGGAAGATCAATTAATTCTTCTTTGGTGGCGAGATTGATATTTAAGATCTCATTCCTGAAATATGAAGTATCATCTTTAGTATAAGCCTGATTTTTGTGTGCACTATCATCGGATGAAGTATGGCCGGGAATAAATGAAGTTTTATTTTTTTCTGTACCGGCAGACCTGTCAAGGAAAACAGAATCGTCTTTAGAAAAATCAAATGCTTTCAACGATCCATTGACTGCAAAATGTTTATAATATTTTACTCCAAAACCCCCTAAGAGAATACTGACAGTAAATATTATTACTTTGGTTTCATTCTTTGTGAAGGTGATGTATTTCATTAGATCTTTCATAATGCTCCTTTCACCCACAGCCACTACAGCATATAAACTCTGCTTAAGATAACTAATATTTAATGATAATTAAACGAATCTTATCTTCGTTGATAGAAATTTCCGAATGGAAGCGTAAATGAAATTTGCGGGGCTATTATTTTACAACAGAAAAAGTTATACCGTCTCCGATGGGCAGCAACAGCGTTTCTACTCGGTCATGTTTTGAAATAATTTCATTAGTTAACTGAATAGCTTTCAGATCCTGATCTTCTCCGGCATCGTGAACTACTCTGCCGTCCTTGATCATATTGTCCAGAATAATAACCGTCCCTGTATGTGAGAGCTTTACCGCTTCCTCAAAATAATGAGGATAGCCCGGCTTATCCGCATCAATAAAAATGAAATCATATTTCCGGTTCTCTGAAACAAGTTTTTTCATATGGTCTTTAGCATTTGAAATAACAACCTGTGTTTTATTTTTTAGTCCTGCTTTTTCAAAATATTTTATTGCCGTATCGCCGTGTTCCTGGATGAGCTCAACTGTTGTGAGCATACCTCCCTCTGCTAGACCTCTGGCTATATGAATGCCGCTAAAACCTGTAAGCGTACCGATCTCCAGTGCTTCCTTTGCATTTATCATTTTGCAGACAAGATAAAAGAACTTGCCCTGTTCGGGAGAAATCTGAATTAATGGAATTTCAAGTTTTTCAGTTTCTTTGATTAATTCCTCGAGCAGTGGATCCTCCGGTACGAATTTATCAATAATATAATTATAGACTTCCTCATTGAGAGGAACAGATTTCATTTTCTTCAATGTGAATTATTTAAAATTTAATGGGATCGTATTTTTAAAATTCAGGATAAAAGATTTTCTTAATTGACAATGCTTTTCCCGATTGAGCATCTATTTCACAAAGTACTGCCGAGAATCTCAAATCTTCTTCCCCGACCTCATATTTCTGCGGAGTCGAATAAATAAATCTTTTTATTGATCCTTCTTTTTTCATACCAATTACAGAATCATAAGGTCCTGTCATTCCAACATCTGTTATATATGCTGTTCCGCCGGGAAGAATTCTGCAGTCAGCTGTAGGTACGTGCGTATGCGTTCCGACCACAACAGATGCTCTTCCGTTTACATACCATCCAAAAGCAATTTTTTCAGCTGTCGCTTCACCGTGAAAATCTACAAATACAATATTAGTCTCGTATTTTATTTTTTCATAAACCCAGTCAAAAGAACGGAATGGACAGTCAATACTTTTCATAAAAACCCGCCCCTGAAGATTTATAACTCCGATCTTCAGACTTGTATCTGGAATTGGGAATATCCCGAACCCGTGACCGTAAGCTCCCTTTGGATAATTTTGAGGACGAAGCACGTTCGTTGTTTCATTTAAATATTTATGAGCCTGTATCTTGTCCATGGTGTGATTTCCGCCGGTGAGAACATTTATATTAAGATCAAGCAAACGCTTTCCGTCCCTCTCTATAATACCTTTTCCGTCAGTGATGTTTTCTCCGTTAGCAATGACAAAGTCCAGCTTGTACTTTGTAATGTAAGTCGGGAGAAGTGTTTTGGTAAGATTGAATCCCGGATCGCCGATTATATCGCCGATGAATAATACTTTAATTTGGTCAGGCAATTATTTTATTCTGCTTTTAATTGATGTTTTAAAAATACTTTTCCATATCAAGACCTTTCCATTGACAATATTTTTCCAGATCAGATTGTATCGATTTGAAAACGGCCACAAACAATAAAGCATCATCTGTAATACCTATTAGAGGAAGCATGTCAGGGATCAGATCCAATGGATTAATAAAATATAAAATTGCGGCGGCTATTAAAGTAATTGACCGCCAGGGAATCCTCGTATATTTTTTAGCTTTAAAATCTTTTATAAGATCTATTGCAAGTCTGATCTGATTTATAAATCTTCTGAATTTACCCGCATCCAGTTTTGAAGATTTCTGTCCGATCTTTTTTTCGTTAGAGATAATATCACTAAGATCCCGTTGATTAATTTTAGACGATTCAATTTTAACCTCTTCAAAAACATCTTCTTCAAGTATATTTTTCCTGCTCATTTGATTAATTTTTTACAATATATTAGGAATGTATTTCTAATTCAATTCTTTATCGGATTGATATAAAAAAATGGAAATAGATTTTTTAAATCCCGCGTCGGAGTCTCGAAGAGTTGGGACTTGTTTGTAATGTTCCGTCGGAGTTCCGAAAAAGCACTGAGACTCGCTGATGTTCGCGTCTTCAAATTCCGCGTCGGAGTCTCCGCGTTCTTCGGGACTCCGACGCAACCGACGCAAAACAAAAACAGTCCAAAATTCAATGTTAAATAGAATACCACATTCAAATTCCGCGTCGAAGTCTCCGCGTTCTTCGAGACTTCGAAACAATTTTATCCCGCGTTGAAGTCTCCGCATTCTTCGGGACTCCGACGCAACCGACGCAAAACAAAAACAATCCAAAATTCAATGTTAAATAGAATTCCACATTAGATAAATTAAGATAAATTTCCAAATGAACCAACCTTTAACTGTTTACCTTTTAAAGAAAATATTTATATCAAAGATCTTAACAAATAATAATTCATTTTTCAAAACTCTTTGTAAAAAATATCCAAATAAAATATTTAAAAATTTATTCACAAAAAAATTATTGTATCACACTAAAAATAATGATTTTTAATCTGAGTTTTAGTAAATTGATACATTAAAATTAAATAAAATTTCTTAAGATGAAAAAACTATTTTTCCTTGCAATAAGCTTATTAATGGTAACGGCAGCTTTTGCCCAAAGCAATAAGTGGTCATCAATTACTTACACCTATTCAAAAGGTCCTGTTTCGCCGGAGTATCAGTATAATTATTCAATTGACATCAGTCCTGACGGCAACGGAAAACTTGTTTATACGAAAGCATCAAAAACCAATGAGTATAGTTTCCAATTTGGAAAGAAAGGCCGTAAAAAATTAAACTCTGCGCTTAATAAAAGCAAAGTTTTCACAGTAAGTCCTGAAGATATGATAGCAAGTGATATTATGATGGGTGGTCCGTTAAGAGGTCTTTCGATTACAAAATGGCAGTCGCCTATGCTTGATGCACGGCCTGAAGTCATAACTGTACCGGCACATGTTAATGAGACATATCAAACGTGTATTAATCAACTTTATGAGACAATTGAAAATCTTGTTCCGAATAGTATCTGGAATAAGGCAATGGCTCAATAGTATATTTCTAAAATTCAGGTGCAGTAATATGAACTGTGCCTGAATATTTTCTGATCAAATTTTTCTGATCTTTATCCCCTCCTTACTATCCAGTATTTCAAAACCTTTTAATTTAATATTATCCCTGATTTCATCTGCAAGTTTATAGTTTTTTTCAAATTTTGCCCGGGTTCTTTCTTCGACTAAAATGTTAATTTCTTCAGGAATAACTGAGTCATCTTCTTCTTCAATTTTTTCAAGCCCTAAGCCGAAAATTTTATCAAATTTATAAGCTGTATAAAGTTTTTGTTCGGAAGAGAGATTATCATCTTTCAGCATATCCCATAAAACTGCCATAGCTTCAGGCATGTTAAGGTCATCATTTACAGATTCATTGAAATTATTAATATATAAATCAGTAACATCAGCTTTTTCAATTCCTGAATTTCCTCTCAGCCGTTTGAGATTTAAGATCTTTCCGGCAAGGTTTTTAAAACCATTTTTTGCTGAATCCATTGCTTCAAAAGAAAACTTCAATTTCTTTTTATAATGGGCCATCAGTAAAAAATATCTGTAGTGCATCGGTAAATATCCTTTCTCAGTCAAAGTCTGAAGCGTAATAAATTTCCCGGAGGACTTTGACATTTTTTCGCTTCCCATATTTAGAAATTCACCATGGAGCCAGTAGTTAACAAATTTTTCACCATTACAAGCTTCCGATTGAGCAATCTCATTTGTATGATGTATCGGAATGTGATCAATTCCGCCGCAGTGAATATCAAAATGATTACCCAGCAGAGCTTTACTCATTGCAGAACACTCGATATGCCACCCTGGAAAGCCTTTGCCCCAGGGCGATTCCCATTCCATCTGACGTTGTTCATCTTTAGAGGAAAATTTCCATAATGCAAAATCCGTAATATTCTTTTTTTCATTTGAAAATTCAATACGTGCGCCTTCCTGTAAACCTTCTATGTCAAGTTTAGCTAACTTTCCATAATCAGCAAACTTAGAAGTATCATAATAAACGCCATCGCTTGTTAAATATGTAAAATCTTTTGACTGCAGACATTGAATAAAATCGATTTGTTCATTTATGTAATCGGTTGCCTTAGTGTAAATATTGGGCGGGAGAATATTCATAGAAGCAATATCTTTTTTGAAAATTGAAATATAATACTCTGCCAGTTCCCAAACATTTTTGCCCAGCTGTTTTGCACTCTTCTCCATCTTGTCCTCACCTTCATCGCTGTCTGATACCAAATGACCGACATCAGTTATATTCATTACATACTTTATATTAAATCCATTATACTTTAATGTTCTGTATAAAATATCTTCGAAGAAAAATGTTCTTAAATTTCCAATGTGCTGATAATTATATACGGTAGGTCCGCAGGAATACATTCTCACTTTATCATATTCTATAGGAATAAATTCTTCCTTCTTCCTCGACAATGTATTAAAAAGTTTCAGCATATAATAATTGATGTCAGTGTACTGACCTTGGTTTAGGTTTTGCATTCCACAATACAAGCATAAGTATGGCGCCAACCATTGCGAAGCCTATCATGCTGGGACTCCAGGCTCCCCAGCCAAAATTATCAAGCAGCCATCCGACTCCGACTCCCACAGCGGCTCCGCCAAGATATTGCATACCGTCAAACATTCCTGTCGCTGTCGCTGCTGCCCGCTGACCTCCAAAATCCATTGATGCGGTTCCGGAAAGCATAGAGTGGACTATACTAATTCCCAGCGAGTTAGTTATGAAAGCCACAATAACAAAAGTAACATCGTTTGCCAGCCAGATTATAGACAGAGATGAAATTATTAAAACATATCCGATAAATGCAACCGGAGTTCTTCTCGACTGGAAGAGCCAGTCGGAAGCGTAGCCTGCAAAAAATGCGCCTGCTATTCCTGCCAGTACAACACCCAAAGCTCCTTTCTGAAATACCGGAGAGTCAAGTGCCAGCTTTTGATATTCCTGCATATACCGGGGGAACCATTGTTCGAACCCATGCCTGACAAAACCGGTGCAGAACTCAGCCACTGCTATTGTTATTGCAACAGGATTTGTAATAACTTTTTTGAATACATACTTCAGATCTATTTTTTCTGTATCACCACTGGTGGCATCATGAGTATCAAGATACCCTAATCCGGCTTCCTCCGGAGTATTTTTCACATTTATGTAAGTTAACAGGGACATGCATGCAACGATCATCGAAGGAATAAAAAAAACCCACTGCCATGGAAGAACTGTCACGGCAAATCCACCAATTATAAATATTAATGCCCTTCCGCTCTGGATCATTGATCCGAAAATTGCAGAGAAGACGCCTCTTTCACTAACCTGAAACCAACCTGCATTCACTTTAATGAGTGATAATGCACTATAAGACTGGAAGTAAGAATTCAGTGACCAGACACTTGCAAAATATGTAAGCAGAAGCGTACCTGTACCAAGGAATCCAAAGTATGCCCCCAATCCAAAAAAGAAATTAAATACAACTGTTCCGAGAGATCCGATCAGCATAGCTTTTTTTCCTCCGATCCTGTCAACTATAGGTCCGTTAAACAGAGCCGATAGCCCGTAGATGGTTAGAGCAGCCGTAATGATTGCTCCGATCTGGGTTTTATCCCAGCCGTATTCATCAGAGAGTGATTTATTGGCAAATGAAAGATTGTACCTGCCCATATACATTGCAGCATATGTGAATCCCAGTGTAAGCCAGTTAATTGCCCGCCTTCTTTTGAACTCTTTTGAATATTCTGGACGTGCGCTTCTTTTGATCATTAACTAAAATAAAGAAGGGAATAAAAATTTTGGAAACATAAAATTTATAAAGGTTAGTTAAAAGATAGAAAGTTGAGGAGAGTCAGCTGAATTGTACTCCGGGGATAAGATAAAAATTGGATGTTGATTTATAAAGAATGTGATATCATTTACATTAAAGCTCTCCAATATCTTCGTACCATAGCTCCGGATTTTTTTCAATAAATGCTCTCATTAAAACTTTGCACTCTTCAATATCAAGATTGATCACTTCAATTCCATGAGATTCCATAAATTCCTTTGCTCCGCTGAAGGTCTCATCTTCACCAACAATAATTTTTTTTATACCGAATTGTACACTGGCTCCGGCGCAAAGATAACACGGCATCAGTGTGGAATATAGAATCGTTTCTTTATAAGTTCCTATCCTGCCTGCATTCATAAGACAATCTATCTCTGCATGAATCACCGGGTCTTTAAGCTGAACTCTTTTATTATGCCCTCTTCCAATAATAGTACCATCTTTTACTAAAACAGAACCGATTGGAATTCCGCCTTCTCTTAATCCAGTTCTTGCTTCATCAATTGCTGCCTGCATGAATTTATCCATTTTCTTTGTGTTGAATATTTGAGTATTCGGAAATCTTTGTTCTTATTGTTCTTGTTGTTCACTTTATTAAATTGATTATTCGAAATACACTGCAAGCCAGATGCAATCAGGATCTTTACTGGTCTTTACAATTCTGTGTTTTTTATTTTTCCCGATCATGATATGATCACCGGAGTTCAACATTTTTGTTTCGCCGTTTTCTAAAAGTATTTCAGAATGTCCCCGGATCAATAAGACCCATTCGTTTCTGTCATCTTCAAGCCATTGACCATCGGGCGTATTATGACCTGACGAAATTATTCTTTCGATATAAATATTTGGATTTGAGATAATTGGGAGGAATTGTTCGAACTCTCCGGTAAGCTGATCAGGGATATTGAAAATATTATCTTCCAAAAATCAGAGTTTTAGTATCATTAGTATCAAAGGATTGTTAACGAATTAACCTTTTCCAACAACGATCGATGATTTGGAATTCTTCTTTTCTTTTAACTGCTTGGGAATTGTTCCAAAAATATAATCCCAAAGCGGGTTGCTTACACCATATGCGGTATCATCATCACTGTAATGATGACGAAGATGATACGTTTTCAAAAACTTCCCGATTTTCCCATTCATGTCAAAGTGATGAGTTGCATAATGAATTGAATCATAAGAAACATATCCGAAAGCAAACCCCGAAAACATATTCAGATAAAATGTACTGAACGCAGTTTTAAAAAGGAAAAAGAAAACTATCGCCAAAGGAATGCTCACCAGTAAAGGCATTACAAGACGTGTAGCATCTCTGGGATAATCATGATGAATACCGTGAACAAGAAAATGAATTCTTCTGCCTGCATCTGTTTTAGGATGATAATGAAATGCCCATCTGTGAATTACATATTCCATTAAAGTCCAGAGTAAAGCTCCGATCAGAAAGGTGACTGTTCCTGATAAAATGCCTACTTCAACAATTCCGAAATAAAATGTCACAAGTATGACAGGAAGAAATACAATTATAGGAGTTGCAGGATGTATGTGTGAAAAATATTCTAACACAGGATTTTTGAAAAGCCGGATTGTTTCATTTTTATTGGATACGAATTTAGCCATAAGAAATTTTTTTAAGCAAAGTAACTTAACAATTACTATGTTTTTTTTAAAAGGTAAAATTTGCCCTTACTCATTTAGATTTTAACAGATCCCTGATCTCGATAAGCAACTCCTGATCTTTGGTCGGAGGAATAGGGATATCTCCCTTTTTGGTTCTGAAACGGTTTATTCCTTTTACTAATATAAATAATACAATGGCAATGATAATAAAGTTTATTACTGCCTGGATTAATTTTCCATAAGACAAAACTGCACTGCCGATAGTGGTCTTTAATTCTGCGAAATTAATTCCACCTATAACTATACCGATTACAGGCATAATGAGATCGGACACAATAGAATTTACTATCGCTCCGAAGGCTACTCCAATTATTACTCCAATTGCAAGATCAACAGCATTACCTTGCGAAATGAACGCCTTAAATTCTTTTATCATAAATATTGAACGTATACTGAAATAAAAATACAATTATAATGTTAATAAAAAAAGTCAGCTGTGCTAAAAATCAAGTCTCCAAAAGACTCTATGGAAACTTTCAAAACTCCGTTAATATTATTCAGAAATCTTAACTGCATAAATTCCGATCCATTCTGATCTTACTGATATATCGATAACTTTGAAATCGTTTTGCACGAAACATTCAATGATTTCCTGATCATCAGAAACTAAAATTCCCGATAAAAATAATTTTCCTCCGGTTTTAATTTTGCTTCTTACGTGAACTATATTATCTGTTATTACACTTCTTATGATGTTTGCACAAATGATATCAAATGAATTTTCATTGATTTCGGAAATACTGCATTTAAATAATTTAACTCTCTCGTTAACTGAATTTATTTTAAAATTTTCTTCAGCATTTTCAATTGAATCATCATCTATGTCAATTGCAGTTGCTTTACTTACTCCGAGCTTTAATCCGGAAATTGTTAAAATTCCCGTTCCGCATCCGAAGTCAAGAAGTTTTATTTCGTTGCCAACTATATATTTACACATCAGCTCCAGCACAAGCTGCGTTGTTTCATTATGGCCTGTTCCGAAAGACATCTTCGGATCGATCTCGATCATTATCTTATCTTGAGTATTATTCAAGCTGTTTTTTTTCCATGACGGGTAAATAATGATCTTATCACTTATGTAAACAGGTTCAATTGATCTTTCCCATTCTTCATTCCAGTTCTTATTTTCAAATTCATTTACCTCAAAATTTTCTTCATCAATAATTTTTTCACTGATCAATGAAGATCTTAATGTTTCGATATTATTGAATGTTGAAATATCAAAATACATTTTAACAAATCCGTTTTCTTCTAAGAAATTTGTTATTCCCTGCAGATAAAGAAAATTATACAGAACATCATAATTGTCTTTTGAAAAGGAAATGCTGACCTCATAATAATTATTTTTCATTTAAAAAGACCTTTAGCAGATTCAAGCGTATTTCTCATAAGCATTGCGATAGTCATAGGACCGACACCGCCCGGCACAGGAGTTATCATCCCGCATTTTTCATAACAATCTTCAAAATCAACATCGCCGGTTATCTTAAATCCGGTTTTACTGTTACTATCTTCGATCCTGTTTATTCCTACATCTATAATTGTACAACCTTCTTTAATGAAATCACTTTTAACAAAGTTTGCTTTACCAATGGCTGCAATTAATATATCCGCCTGTTGAGATAATTCCCTGATGTTGTTTGTTTTGCTGTGGCAAACTGTTACTGTCGAATTGAAATCCCTTGACAAAAGTAAACTTGCCACAGGTTTTCCGACAATATTGCTTCTTCCCAGGATAACTGCGAGCTTTCCTTCAGTTTCGATTTTACTCCTTTTGATAAGCTCAGTAATGCCGTAAGGTGTGCAGGGCAGAAAACATTTTTCGCCTCTCGCTAATCGTCCGGTATTTAACGGATGAAATCCATCTACGTCTTTTGAGGGATCAATGGCTTCAATAATACTTTGTTCATTAATATGGCGCGGTAGCGGAAGCTGAACCAGTATGCCGTGTATGGCGGAATCTTCGTTGAAATTTTTTATTATTTCTACAAGCTCATTTTCAGAAATGTTTTCAGATAAAGTTTTAGTAACAGAATAGTATCCAAGTTCCTGACATGCTTTACCTTTATTTTTTACATATACCCTGGAGGCAGGATCATCTCCGACTAAAATGAAAGCAAGTCCCGGTGTGATGCCTTTTGTTGATTTAAGAGTTTCTGTTTCCCATTTTATTTCACTTTTTATCTGCGAGGAAATTAATTTCCCGTCAATTATTTTTGAGTTATCAGTCACTCTTATAAAGTTGTTTGCAATTGTGTTATTAGTTTTTTGTAATTATGTGATTATTCAATTTTAATACAGGGGACCAAAGTTTTGCAGAATTGAAATGTAAAATATTTTATTTGATTAATGTCTCCATCCTTTGACAATATAATTATCTGTTAACTGAATAATTAAATCCTAACTTGGATTTTAGTTCTTCCGGAAGTTCCGGAAGTTCAGAACGGGGAATCAGATATGTAGATAAATTGAACAGATCTTTAAAAACTTTATGCTTTTCTGTTGTCTGCATTAAATAGTGATGACCGGAAGATCCTCCTGTACCGACCTTAGCTCCGATCATTCTATGAACCATCAAAGCGTGTTTATATCTCCACGTGGTAAACAGCTCGTCAATATCCACCAGGTAAGTAAGAAATCCAAACGGAAGATGGAGTATCGGCTCATCACGGTATAAATTTATGAACAAAGCCGCGAGAGTGGATTTGTAAGATAGCCTGCGCAAACCCTGACTTACCAGTTCGTCATGCTTCTCCTCATTCAAAAGAGCTTCAAATTTTTCAATTGTGTTTTCAAATTCTTTCAACTGTTTAATTCTCTTCTCTTCAGTTAAACTAGGGTTGCTGTTTATAATTTGTTTTTCATTTTCCAGCATTGCTGCAACTGCATCTTTGTAATGTGTCCAGAAATCAAACGACTGAATTTTTAAAAAAGGAATTCTTGAAAGCCACTTATCTACAGTTTCAAATAAAGACATAGAATTCTCTGAATCGATCATCATTTTCTGATGAACATCTGAGACTGCTGAATAATAATTTTTATTATCAAACTTTACCCTGTTATCCATATTAAGTCCAAGCTTATTTTCAATAAATCTGAACTGGAAACTTTGAAACCCCGACGCAGGTATAAGAAAATCCCTGAATTCGAGAAAATCAAGCGGTGTCATTGTTTCTAAGATATCAAGCTGATCGATAAGAACTTTTTGTATGACTGTAATCCTTCTCAAACGCGCCACTGCAATGCCGATACTTTTCTCATCAACATCATCTTTATGAAACATTTCAATAACGGAATCAAGCTCATGCAGGATCTGCTTAAACCAAAGCTCATAAGCCTGATGGACAATTATGAAAAGCATTTCATCGTGTGCATGCTTTTTGTACTCGTCGCTTTTTGGAAGCTGGCTTGTAAGTAATTTTTCAAGCTGTAAATATTCAGAATAATAGATCGGCGGGTAAGGCTTTTTCATTAAATGATTTTTGTATTCATTTAAAATATGACTCTTGAATGAATTTTAAAAGTAAGTTTGTTATATTGAATGTTTTATATTATTGAAAAGTGATCCAAAAGTTAAGACCGGAGTATTCAACTTTAATAAATTTAAGCTGAATTAAAAAAAGGGTTTCGCTTGCGCAAAACCCTTTTCAATAAATCTTTAGCAAAATCCAATCAATGCTATTTTACAAGAACCATTCTTTTGGTTGCTACAAATCCATCTGTTTCCAACCTGTAAAAATACATTCCGCTTGATATTGAGCCTGCATTAAACTGTACATTGTAACTTCCCGCTGATAAATTTTCATTAACAAGGGTTGATACTACTTCACCAAGCAAATTATAAACTTTCAAAACTACCTGCTGGCTCCTTGAAACATCGAACTTAATTATTGTATTTGGATTAAACGGATTAGGATAATTATTATATAATTTGAAATTATCAGGGACTATTGAAGATACCTGATTAATACCAACAGGTGATCTTCTTATCTTAACAATTATTGGAGATGTTGTTATCGAATCTAAGCCGTTAAATGCTGATACTCTCCATGAACAGGTTGCTGAATCACCTCCAGATACACCCATTGTGACAGCCAGACTATCAAGGAAACTTTTTCTGAAACTTGAAACTGTATCAAGTCCGTTATTATCAGACCTGTACGTATATTCTGTCCCCGGTCCTGCCTTCTTAATCTTAAATTTGTAGGATACTGTATTGCTTGGATTAGATGTACTCCAGATGAATCTGAATATGGAAGGATCTGTCTGGCTTACTAGAATTGTAGAGTTATTAAGCGGAGTTTGCTGAGTAAAAGTATTTAAAGGAACTCCTGCAACTGTTACATAATCTATTATTGTCTTTAAATTAGAACCGAAAGAATTAGTTGTAGTCAATGAAACAACATACGGACCTGTAGCTGAATATGTGATCCCGGTTGGGTTTCTGACATTTGAAGTTGATGGTGTGCCTCCGGGGAAACTCCAGCTCCAGCTCGTCGGGCTATTTGTCGAAAGATCATAAAAGTCTACACTTCCTCCTCCAATCGGAAGATTTTGAATGTTTGAAGTAAAATTTGAAACGGGTGCAACACCTGTCAGATCATCTATTCCATCGAGAGTTGCTACACCGGAATTTATAGGGTCTAACCAATCTTTCAACTGAGTTCCGGAGCTTCCACCAAATGCCCATGATTCAGAAAGTTTTCCGAAAACTTTATGTACGGATTGTGGATTTGTACAACTTGCAGGATTACCTCCGAGATTTTGACCGATTACTCTTTTATTCTGATCATACATAGGACATCCTGACGAACCACCTTCTGTTACTCCCTGATCCCAGACAACGTCCCAGAAACCGCCGGGCAGTCTTCCGCCAAAACCATTTGATGTTACTGCAGGATTTTCATCCATAGATATTTTCTTTATTACACCTCCGGGATGATGAATGGCAGTTTCAACTGTTGGATTATTTCCTGATTTATCCCAGCCGTTAAAGTAGGCATTGTACGCCGCGGGTACAGGATTGTTAAAAAGCAACAGTCTGAAATCTGTAGCAAAATTTTCAGATTTAACAGTTGCGCCCGTTAAAGTTTGAGACAAAGGACCTGTTGTACCATTGCAAGTCGCAGATTCATAATTAAAATAAAAAACCATTGTTGAATAATTATCGGATGCGCAATGCTCAGCAGTCAGGTAATAAGGAGTTCTGTTATTTTGTGTATTATTCATCAATGACCCTGTGCATAAAAATCCGCTTGGGCCAAGATTAAAGGTAATTCTTGTTACCGATCTTTTTTGATCTACCCATGGTCCTCCAATTGGGCAATTAATATTTATATTGCATGGAAGCTCTAATACATTATTAAATCCCATAATATCTTTGTATCCGTGAACAACTTGTGATACAGTAATGCTGCCTTGTCCTGTGGAATAAGAAGGTTCATAATATTCAAGAACGGTTGTATTACCCGGGACAGGAGTGGTTGCAAACTGCCTGTCTTCACTATTGTTCAACTCAGTGAATCCACCGAACACAAAATTCTTACCCGGATTATAAACAAAAAAGACGGATCCTTTGGGCATGAAAAAATTTTTGTAGGTAAGATTGAGTGACATTGCATCATTAGACAGAATCGCTAATCTCCAGATACGGCTACCGTCAGCAAATATTTCCCATGTTCCTGAGTTTTCTAAATTGTAGTTTACATCGAAGATGGTGCCGTATCTTAATGGCATGTCAGGAATATTTGCAGTAGCTGCATCCTCTTCAAGCAATCTTCTTGAGTCCACTACAGGCATTGTGACTGACTGAAAATTTGAACTCAACTGTGTTAATGAACTGATAGGAGCACCTCCAACATTCAATTGTGAAAATATATCAGAGGAATTTAAGCTCAATGCAAAAACAATTAATAAAATTATTTTTGTATTTGTGTAAAAGGTTTTCATAGATTTTAATTAATATTAAATAATTTGGGACTACTTTGATCGGTGTATTTAAAAATATAACATATTTACATTAAAATAAATATTTAATTGAATAAATTTAAATTTGAATCAATATCTATTTTACTTTCATATAAAATCTGTCACAATACTCTTTAACCATTCTGCCTGTGTTATAATATGCCGCGAGTGTTTTTACGGATGATTTAATTTTCTTAATCCATTGTTCAGGAATTCCGTTTTTATTCCGCAAATAAAATAAAGGAACAATTTCATTTTCAAGTGTATCATATAAACTCTTTGCTTCCAGACTGTCACGTACTTCTAATGAAATATTATCCGCCATAGCACTGTCAATTTTCCAGCCGGTTTCCGGAGTATAGCCCTCGTCCCACCATCCATCAAGAATACTGAAGTTCAAGCCTCCGTTAGCTATGATCTTCATTCCGCTTGTACCGGAAGCTTCCAATGGTCTGCGGGGATTGTTCAGCCACAGATCACATCCCTGAACCATATGCCGGGCAACATTTATATCATAATTATCAAGAAAAATTATTTTATTTTTAAGGTCAGAGTCCTGAGAATATGAAATTATTTCAGCGATCAGATTTTTTCCGCCTTCATCATTTGGATGTGCCTTGCCTGAAAATATAAATTGAACCGGCATTGCTTCATCATTAATAACTTTTTTCAGACGTTCCAGATCCCTGAAAATTAAATTTCCTCTTTTATAAGTTGCAAACCTTCGTGCAAAGCCGATTGTAAAAGCATCAGGGTTTAGAATATTTTCTGCTTTGTGCAATGTTTCCTTATCTGCGCCAAGGATCATCCACTTTTCCATGATCCGGTTTCGTGAAAAATTTATCAGGTCAAATTTATTCAGAAGTCTCATTGTCCAGATCTCATCATCGGGTATTTCGTCAATACGGCTCCAGATATTATCGTCAGACATATATTCTTTAGTAAAATATTTACTATACAAAGCATTGGAAAAATGAGACAGGTAGCTTGAAGTATGAATTCCATTTGTGATCGATTCAATTTCGCTTCTCTTATCTGAAAGCATCCACATTTTGCGTGAGACATCACCATGAAGTTTGCTGACTCCATTTATGAAACGAGAATTATTTATTGCAAGATGAGCCATATTGAACTGGTTGTTTCCAGGGAATTCTTTTTTAATATCACCTTCTAAAAACAGTTCATCTATGCTGATCCCAATTTCATCTTCAGCATAATTTTTAAAATATTTTGTAAAAAGATCTTTTGTAAAAATATCGATCCCTGCCGGAACCGGTGTATGGGTTGTAAATATATTTGAATGGTAGCATGCATTTTTAGCCTCTTGATAAGAAACATTATATTTTTTCATATAACATTTTATTCTTTCAAAGCATAGAAAAGCAGAGTGCCCTTCATTAAGATGGAATGCCTTAATATTATAGCCAAGTTCTTCCAGCAGCCTTGTTCCGCCAATTCCTAAAATGATCTCCTGAGTAATTCTCTTTTCACTGTCTCCTCCGTATAAAATGTCAGTAATTCTGCGGTCTTCAACAGCATTCTCCGCAATGAAAGTATCCATCAGATAAAGCTTTACCCTTCCAACCTGAACCACCCACACCTGAATAAGAACCGTGCTGTGAGGAAGTTTCACTTCAAGCCTGACAGGTTTATAATGTTCGTCTCTTAACAGATACAATGGAAGATTTTGAAATTCATTTAATTCATAATTTTCCGTTTGCCATCCGTTCTTATTTATAAGCTGAACAAAAAATCCGTAATGGTAAGCAAGACCTATCCCGACAAGCGGAAGGCCAAGATCCGAGGAGGATTTCATGTGATCACCAGAAAGAACACCAAGTCCTCCGGAATATATTTTCAAACATTCTGTCAGACCGTACTCAGCCGAGAAGTATGCGATCAAAGGAGTTTCGCTTTTAAAATATTTATCCTCAAAATATGATCTTTTATTCAGATATACTTCTAGTTCAGAATATATTGCTAAGATCCTGTCTCCGAGATTTTTTATTTCAATTGTATTGATAAGATAATTCTGATTAATCTCGTTCAAAAATTTTACGGGATTATGTCCTGACCAATTCCAGAATTCGGGATTCAATTCATTGAATAATTCCACAGCATCTTTATTCCATGACCAGCTGAGATTGAAGGCGATCTCTTTTAAAATGAGAAGCAAATTTTGCATATAATAATTTTTGCAGTTTTAAAAATGACAATTATCAATATAGAATAAGTAAAATTTTTAAGCTATAAATTTTTTTATGCAAA
>JBDSYA010000241.1:0-8060 GCA_039925865.1 Ignavibacteria bacterium | reverse complement strand
TTACCGATTATACCTAATGTTTCGCCGTGATTAAGATCAAACGAAATATTTCTCAATGCCCAGAAAAGATCTTCAGTTTCATCACTGTGCTTATAAGTATTCAGCCTTTTTAATATATTGAAATTTTTTGCAGGAGATTTAATCCATGAAAATATAGTTCCTCCAAGAGTTTCATTTCGGTTTTCGCTTAGTCCTATCAGATAAGCTTTGCTTACGTCATTTACTCTTATTGCCAGATCCGACATTTAAAACTTTTAATGTATTTAGAAAATAATTTATGCAACATCAGCAAATACCCTTTCAGATCTGTTAAAATAAAATGCACCGCTTACAAAAAGTATAATAGCGCTGATACTTCCTATTCCTATCAGATCCCATGGCATTGGCCTGAAGCCAAGTAAAGATGCACGAAATCCTTCGATAACTCCCGCCATAGGATAAAGTCCATACAACAGGTAATAATCATATCCGAATTTAGTCTCGATCAATGAAGCAGGAAAAACAACCGGGGCCGCATATAAAAATAATGTTGTAAGAAAACCTATGGCAAATTTAACATCACGATACTGAATTGCAAGGGATGACAGCCACATACCAATTCCCATTGATGTCAGCATCATAAGAAGAATTAACAAAGGAAGAAAAACAATATTGGCATTTGGAGTTATCTGATAAATGACCATCATCACAATAAGTATAGTGAATGCGATCATAAAGTCTGCCAGCTTTGATAATACAGGAGTCAGCGGGATTAATATTCTGGGAAAATAAACTTTAGTGAAAATATTCGCTGTCCCGATCAAACTCGCGCTTGCTCCCGATAAGGACTGAGAGAAATAATTAAACGGTAAAATTGCTGTATAAGAAAAGATCGGATAAGGTATGCCATCGCTTGAGATATCTGCAAGTTTTCCAAAGATGACTGAAAATATTACCATCTGAAAAAGCGGATTTATTATTGCCCAAAGAAGTCCGAGTATGGTCTGCTTATACAATACAGTGACATCTCTAAGAATAAAAAAATACAGCAGGTCTTTATAATTTATGAGCTCTTTAAAATCAAACAATCTCCATTTCTTTTTTGCGGAGATTATTATTTTTTTCTGAAATGGTTGTTTACCCAAATTGAATTTAAATTATAAAATATTGACCTTATCTGAGGACTGCAATCTTTTGTATTGATGTTTCTATCTGTGAATCTCCCTGTATTATAAATTTATACAAGTATGTGCCGTTAGCAATATAGTCCCCGTCATTGTCCTTTCCGTCCCAGTAAATATTATTATGACCTACAATAGCCGGCGCATTTAATTCCTTGATAAGTCTTCCGGCAACAGAGAAAATTTTTATTTTGCAGGTTGAAGGATTGTTCTCTCCTGACAATCTAAACATAAAATTAGTTTCTGTAGTCATCGGGTTTGGATAATTTGCGATGTCGTGTATCCTTAGATTATTATCAACAATTACCGAATTAGTAATAGAGTCAGCAAAGTTGCCTGACACATCTCTTGCAACATATCTGAATCTGTGCTCACCGGTCGTTAATGTCGGCCTGTAATATACAATCGCCTGCAGAAATCTGTCATCCGGAAAAGTAATATCGATCTCAGGATTTTTTATTCCGTTTCGATAATAGGGAATATAATTGTACCTGTTGAATTGAAAATCATAAGAGTAAACTTTTATGTTTGATGTATCATTTAATATCAACCTGCTGTCATCAAGGAAGCGCAAAACAATTTCAGGTTTTGATTTTACAAAATCACCGTTCAGTATCTTCACACCGTCATAAGTTACTTCGATCAGCGGCTGAACAGTATCGCCCTGAACTATGAATTGAGTGATCGCAGTATTATTGAATGAAAATATTTCGTTTTTATCTCCCGGCAATGTTGTTTCAAAGTAAAGATCTATTGTATCACTCGGGGTTTTGGCTTCACGAAAACCGGCAGTTGAAAATTTTACTTCTGAAACTGCTGCACTGTCTATTTTCAAAGGAGTATAAATAGTGTCATTTTTTAAAACAACCTGAACTCCCTGATTATTGATATACCATTTATTAATATGAACAGGTGCATCGATAAATCCAACATTATAATAATTAATTTTAAATGCAACGCTGTCTCCTTCCTGTACTGTTGTGTCGCTTCCCTTAAAAGAATAATTATCAGGTACTAATTCTGCCGGAGGAACATATTTAAAATTAATAGATTTCATAACCGGTGATTCCAGTCCTGTTGCGGTATCGATCAATAATTTAGCATCGAGTTTTATTTTTGGATACGTTGTATAATTTACATTTTGAAGATCAACAAATGAATTTTCCGTAATATTGGAATATAGTATTACCGGAATATTATCACGATCGATTCCATACACGTCAAATTTAACTGAGCTGTTAGGTCTCAGCATCTGCTCCCATGAAAAACTTTTCCATCTGTCAGCAGGACCATAAGTATAAGATATATTTCCGGATGTCCTTTGAAACTCCGGATTTATCTGACAATTTAAAGGCGTATGAATAAAATTAGAATAGAAGTTATGATATTTTTCGCAAGTTTGGGTTGTGTCAGCTCCAAGGTATCCAAAGAAAACCCATGTATGAAAGAAATCAAATTTTACTGAATCTGCAAATATACTTCCGAAGTTACGGAATTTTTTCTCGGCATCAGGCTTCAGACTGTCTGCATTTGGAACAAAAGAAGCAATGTATGTCATTATATAATCCGTGCTGTCAAAAGTATTAAGAAAATTTAAAACTGAGTCAGAAGATTCCGGGGAAGTCATTCTGAAATTTTTAATTGATTCAGCAGCTCCTGTCAGTTTTTTTACTTTTGCAATATTTAATCCTGTATTTGCGCCATCATCACTGTAATAGTTGATATTATTAATTGTAAAGAAAGAGGCCTGTTCACCGTTGCTTCCATACGATCTTGTGTGCAAATTTCCTTTGAACTTATCGAGTACAAATCCATCCTCTTCATATCTCACATTAATTTTATCAGGTTCTTCATACTGCTGCGGACGAAGCGTGTAAATTGTATGAGTAGAATCGGCTGACTTATCGGATATGTCAGGGTTGTAAATTAATTTCTGAACTTCAGACCAACCTGAACTATCATTATTTATTACAGCATTTGTCCTTAAATAATATAAAGTATTAGAAGTCTGCACAGGAATGGTAACGTCAAATCCTGAGGTAACTCCCGAAACATTACTGTTAACAAATGTTTGTGAGATTGCTGAACTAAACGTATTCAAAGTATCTACCTGTAAAATAATTTTCACATTATTTGTCCTCAGATCTACATTGGGATTTAATCCTGTAAACCGGAAACCTGTTGTTTTCAACAGCGCATTATTTAAAGGTTTAATAGGCACGAAGGATAAATTTCTCAGCGTTAAAGCAAATGAAATAGAATCATTATTCTCATACCTCTGATTATATTTCCCGTCGGGATCTAAAATTACTGACATAGTATAATTTCCGATCGAATCAATCTGAAAAAAATAATCCAGCGTATCAAGATATCCAAAATTTCTGACTACGGTATCCTTGAAAATCGTATTTGTTCCGTTTTTCTTTAGCTGAAATTTTATTTTTAATGAATCTGCACATGTACCGAGATTTTTTGGAAGGACAGTAAGTTTTATTAATTCTCCCAGTGCAGGAAAAGGATTTGATAAAATATAATCATTTTGAGTTATATCAAATTCAGGTTTATTTGGTATCAATAATTTTGTTGCAGGATCTCCGATCAGATTATAACAGTTGATTGTATTTCTGGAAGAAAATGAAATAGAGTCCCCGCTTAATCTTTGAGAAGCGTAGCTTAAAAGTTCACCAATCCTTCTTGAACTGTCAGGATCCCTGCTCGTGTAAAACTTTCGTATCATATGTTCATTGAACTGATCTCCCACACCCGAAAAACTCCATCCCGTCGTACCGACAAATCCAATTGCGCATTTGTTTGGAAGTGTAAAAAACTTCTCTCCAAAACTTCTAAATCCGGGAGCCGCATTAATTCCCGTAAAACAGGTAAAGCTTAAAACAAGAGGAAGTTTATTTGCATTATTCAGTGAATTAGGTTCTTCAAGACCTATTTCCCAGTCCTGACTGGCTGCGTGTCCAATAAAATTAACTATCATCGCGCCTCTGTTAAACTCTCTCCTTATAGAATCTTTATAGTTGTAAGTGATATACCCGGTAGAATCATTTCTGTAAATTTTTGATGCAACACCGCTGATCGGGCAGGGTTTAATATAATTATTTATGAGGGCATTAGATTTGTTTTGAAACTGGATCTGCTGAGCTCTGTCATTACCTCCGCTAATGAAAATAAATTTTTTCCACCATTTGTCAGGCTGCTGCTGATCATAATTTATTATTTTCTCAACTGCAATTTGAGCTTCACTTACTGTATAAACAGGAAGTCTTCCAACTGAGATCTGGTGGTAATATGTAAAAGTACCAATATTAAAATTGACAAAATAACCATCTGACGGAGGATTTCCGTAAACAGGGATCAGGTTCTGGTAAAAGACTGAACCTGCATTATTTTTTTTAGGATCTAAAGATGCTCGTCCAAACAAGCATACATATCTGAGTTTTAGTCCCGCCCAGTTTTCGTATGCATATTTTACTAAATTTCTGATCGCTACAGGATTTTCAATTCCGTAATTAAAGATATCATAAATATCCTGAATCTCTGCTTTTACAGATCTGAACGAGTCGAAATTCTGCCTGTGATTTCTAAGCTGCTCTGCCTGTGTTTCGAATAATAGATTATAGATCACAAGATAATCAGCGGCATTCTTTGCTGATACAAGATCTTTCACACGCCGGGAAATTATTTTGAAAGGTTTTTTGGTAATGCTGCTGTTTATAATTTCAAAATTTGCGTTGCTTTTTCCGGTGAATGTAAGCACGCCCCCGGCATTAGTATGCCCTTCAATTCTTATATTATTCCTTGTGTCATAAACATTAACCTGACTGGCAGGATTAAAACCGGTTACGTTGAATTTTTTGGAGGTACTATCAGAACCGGCCGGATTAATAACGGCTTTGTTATTCCGAATGGCAAAATTTTCAGGATATGACAATATAAAAAAATCTACGTCAATATAAGGTTCGAATAAAGTAGTTCCGATAGGTATGTAGTGCAATGTTACAGAGTTTTGTGCATTATTCAAAAGCATAGAAATTGGAAAAACAACAGTTGTATCAAATCGTCTGAAATTATCTCTGATCAATGTGTCTAATACTACATTGTTGATCTTTATTTCAATTCTGTGTTCATTTAATACTGAGTTGGAAAAGGATCTTGGATAAACAAAAACTTTCAGACTGCAAAGTTGTGATGAAGATGAGGCGAGATCATTTATAGTTATGGTGTCAGTAATAGATTGATCTGTCGATAATAATCTCCAGTACCAGGATTCACCAACTACTCTTTCCGTGCTGAAATATCTGAAGTCACGGTTTGGATCTGTTGTTTCACCAAGATAATAATAAGTGTCTTTTTCAAAGTGGACTCTTTTAAAGGAATAATTATCACTGTAATTTAAAGCTGACTGAAAAGTTGATCTCTGCATTCGCTGCCCGTTTGAACCATCCCATTCGATCCAGTAAATGCTTGTGTCAGAATAAAGATCAAAGTATTCATAAGTTGTATAAATATTTATGTTTGTATTTGCATCACGATGAGCAGTAGGCCCGCCGTAATTTCTTTTAGCATAAAAATCCAGAAAATCATTTTCATTGAATATACCGTCTTCCTCTCCCTCAAAATAAGAAGGAACCTGGTCACCTTTGTGTAAAACTTTAATTGTCCGCGGATCAATACCTGTTGGATCTACTCCTGCTGTAGTGAAGTCAGATCTGTTAATTCTATTAACTCCGTCAGAATTTATAAAAAGTTTTAAATAAGTTTTGTTTGGAGTTATCCAATTATAATTTTGTGACATAGAAACATTCACAAAAGAAAGCCAGACAATGAACAAATAAATTATTGTTTTCATATTTGAGAGTGATTTTTAAAAAAAGAAACGGTACAGAAGATTCATACTCCCCGGGATTTTTATTTTTAAGATGTGATTTTTACAATTTTTAATATACAACTTTTAAGTAAAAATTTCACTTTATTTATTGGATTTAAACTTTTCATTGAGTACACGATAAATAAAAAGGGGATTTCCGATAATATATTTTCGGAAATTTGAAACAGGATTTGTTAAGTAACGTGCAAACCATTCCAGTCCCAGATTTCTCAATAATAAAGGTCCTCTTCTTTTTTCATCCGCGAAAACTTTAATTCCGTCACCAACTGCAATTATTACTTTGTAATTTAATTTATCCCGGTTTTTGTGGATCCATTTTTCCTGCAACGGACAGCTTAAACCGATAATTAAAATATCGGGATTAATATTGTTAATTGTATCGATGACATTGCGGCTTTGAAAATTATAGCCCTCCTGAAAACCTCTTACGTTCAGTGCAGGATATTTTTTTGAAATTTTTTCTAAAGTTTTAGTGTCGTGACCAAAGAAAAAATAACTCCAGTTTTTTTCGATTGAATTACTGATCAGGTAGGTGTAGAAATCCGATCCTGTAAGCCTTTTTTCTAAACCCGAGTTTCCGTATAAAAATTTTGCAGCTAGATAAATACCTATGCCGTCCGGATGTACCAGATCAAATGATCCATAAATTTTTTTTAAATTTTCATCACTGTAGACTTTGTTAAGCGTGTCAGCATTAGCATAAGCTACACTAAGTTTTTTATTTTCTTTAATACTTCTATCGATGCATTTTAAAAAAGAAGTATTAGTAAGCTTGCTTACCCTGATACCGAAGATTTCCAGAAAGTCTATTTCCTTTAGATGCATTTACGGTTTTATAATATCAATCTTTAAGTTATGATAAACCTTTTCGATCAAAGGTATAATGGTTTTTTCTGTATACTTCCCGGTGACTTCAAAATGTAAATTTTCAGCGCATTTTTTTGCCAGTTCACTGTTATTTATAAATTCCCGGATCTTTAAAGAAAGATCATCCTGATCCTGCCTCATAAATAATAGCCCGTTATTCCCGTTGACTATCAGTTCGGAAATCCCATCAACATCAGACCCAATGAAGGGTTTATTGTATAAACCGGATTGAAGCATAAACCCGGGAAATGGATCTATTATTGAGGGAAGAATACAGATATCAGCATTTTGAAAATATTTTTTCAGATTTTTTTTTGGAGAAATCAATTCTGCTTTGAGAGAATATTTACTGATCAATTTTTTATAAAGTGTTTCTTCCGGTCCTTCCCCAATTAAGTTTAAATGAATATTATTATTTTTCAAGTTCCTAATTGCATTTAACAAAGTAGCAAAATCTTTGTCCTTATGAAAACGTCCGATAGCTAATAATTCAATTTGATTCTTTGAGTTTTGTTGTTTTTCCTGATTATAAGTATTTATCGTATCAATTTCTTCAGAATCTGCAAAATTGGAAATTGAAACAATTCTGCTTTCATTTATTTTGAATTTCTCAATAAGCATTTGTTTAACCGAATTACTGACAGCAATTATTTTGTCGGATCTGTATTCAATACCGTATCTCTTTTCAACAATACTTAAAGCTGTAAAAACTGTTTTTATTTTATTCCTGTTAAATGAAGAAACAGCTCCCGCTATTAGTTCATAATACCTGTGATGGCTGTGAATTATATCAATATTGTTTTTTTTTACAAACCCGGAGATCAAACTTACTGATTTTATAAATGATGTTCTTGACGAAAGTTGTTTATGGGTGAAAAATGAAATTTTCTCATCATTTAGCCTCTCAAAAGAGTCCCCGTCATTTGTATATAAAAAGACATTATGCCCGTTTCGATTTAAATATTTCAGAAGAAGGAATACATAATATGATCTGCCGTCAGCATAATTAAAATCCGGACATAAGTGAAGTATGTTCAACCCGATAATTATTTTAATTTAAATAAATACCAAAAGCCGATATCTGAATTCACGGCGTGTGAATAGTAATAAGGAATTTTCAGCACTAAACTTTC
>JBDSYA010000240.1:0-5381 GCA_039925865.1 Ignavibacteria bacterium | reverse complement strand
TATGTAGATGCTGCTGTTTTCGTTTTAGCTAATCGACTACTAAATAAAAAATGGAAAAACCCTGTTCCCATTCTTAAAGGATGTGAATATGAAATAAATCAATTATTTAATCTAAGATTTGCAACCGAGCAAACACAATTTCATTGACATGTGCCTTACTGACATTTCTATTGAGTTATCACATTAAATATAATTTTTATCTTTAGTGGTTTGAAATTCTTAATTATAAACTTTATTTTCGTAACCAGTAAAAATAAAGGGGCGATTAGCTCAATTGGCTAGAGCACCTCGCTTACACCGAGGGGGTTTGAGGTTCGAGTCCTTAATCGCCCACAATTTTAAGTTCATTGAGTTTTCAGAGTTCGTTGAGTTTATAGAGTTGATCCAAAGTCACAACTTTCCAATCATTGAATTTAGTATTCGAAGTAACCTCTTTAATTTTATTCCCCCAGTGAGACTTACTACTATAACTAGTATTTGATGAAGAATAAAATTCTATTCCTTTCATCTCTTGTTTTAATATTCTTCATAAATATATTCACAGAAAACTTAGACCCATACTTTTATACTATACTGATCTATATCGGTATCAATATAATTCTCGCCACCAGTCTTAATCTTATTAACGGTTACACAGGACAATTTTCTTTAGGTCATGCAGGTTTTATGGCGATCGGAGGATATTTATCGATTGCAATATCAACCTATTTTGCACCATTATTTATTGAAACTTTCGGAGGCGGATTATTTGGAAATACAATTTCCTTTTTAATTGTCCTTTTACTGGGTGGACTTGCTGCTGCTGTTGCCGGAATAATTGTCGGAGTTCCGTCTTTAAGATTGAAAGGTGATTATCTTGCAATAACAACATTAGGATTTGCAGAAATTATAAGGGTTATAATACAAAGTCTTGAGCTTATCGGTGCATCACAGGGTTTTCGGGGAGCCTATATATTTAATAACGGTGTGAAAGCTGCACAGATACCGGCTAATATGGCAGATGTTCCTTTTATATTTTATTCCGTTCCAAAATATACAAATTTTTTCTGGACATTTACTTTTGTTGCAGTGATAATTTATTTTATCAGTAATCTTATGAACTCAACTTATGGCAGAGGATTTTTAGCGGTAAAGGATGACGAAGTTGCAGCAGAATCTATGGGAGTGAACACAACAAAATTTAAAGTGATCGCATTTGTCAGCGGAGCTTTCTTCGCAGGAATTGCAGGAGCATTGTACGGACATTTTAATTTATATCTCAATCCCGAAGATTTTAATTTTTTGAAATCGGTTGAAATAGTAGTAATGGTAATTCTTGGAGGTATGGGAAGCATGGTCGGAGTCGTTATAGCGGCAATTCTCCTGACAATTCTACCTGAATTTTTAAGGGGAGTTTCAGAATACAGAATGATAATTTATGCATTACTTCTGATCATCATGATGTTGCTAAGGCCGCAGGGATTATTTGGTGTGAAATTAAGAAAACGTAAAATGTGAAACGTCAAATGTGAAACGTCAAACGTGAAACGTTAATGTAAAAAGTAATTGAAATATAAATTGTAAGTTGTGTGGTAATGAAAAAATCGTAAATCCCTGCCTGCGGCAGGCAGGCAAAATCTAAAGTCTAAAATCGAATTTGAGTTTATTAGAAATAAATGATTGCACCATGCGTTTTGGAGGACTGACCTGCGTTGACAAACTCAATGCACTGGTGGGAGATGATGAACTCATCGGGATGATCGGTCCTAACGGAGCAGGCAAAACAACTGTCTTCAATATAATCACAGGAGTTTATAATCCGACTGAGGGAGATGTAAGATTTCGGGGAACAAGTATTGTACCTTTAAAGCCTTATGAAGTTGCCGCATTGGGGATAAGCAGGACTTTTCAAAATATAAGACTTTTCCAAAGTCTCAGCGTGCGTGATAATATAAGAGTTTCTTTTGTAAAAAATCTCAAAGCAGGTTTCTTTCAGTCTGTATTACAGATCAAAAGTTTTTTGAGTGAGGAAAAAGAATATGACAATAAAATAAATGAACTTCTGGAAATTTTCGGCTTGCTTGATGCAGGTTATGAACATGCAAGATCACTGCCTTACGGTGAGCAAAGAAAAGTTGAGATAGTAAGAGCTCTTGCAACTTCACCGCAGCTCTTATTATTAGATGAGCCAGCTGCCGGAATGAATCCGACTGAAAAAGTAGAACTTATGAATCTCATAAAAATGGTTAAAGATAATTTTAAGATCTCGATCCTGCTGATTGAACACGATATGAAAGTTGTAATGGGCGTATGTGAAAGGATTTTTGTTTTAGATTACGGTAAAAAAATTGCAGAAGGAAAACCTGAGGAAATAAAGAAAGACCCGAAGGTGATAGAGGCGTATTTGGGGGAAACTCATTCTTAAATTTGGGATTTGGAATTTCGAATTTGGAATTTAAAACACATGTTTAGTTTGAGATTTACAGAATTTGGGAGCATTTTGAAAAACTCAGAATCTTTAATTGTATTGATCAAAATAAGTTAGGACCTTGAGCCAGGATTTAAGAAATCCCAAATCCGAAATTCCAAATTCCAAATCGTTATGACCTCGGATGAATTAAAATTGAGAACTAAAAAATTTGCTTTGAGAGTAATTACATTAATTGAGAATTTACCAAGAAATTCAACTGGAAAATTTTAGGTAATCAATTATTAAGATGTGCAACATCTATTGGTGCTAATTACAGAGCCGCATGCCGTTCAAGGTCAAAGATAGAATTTATTTCTAAGATACGTATTGTCGAAGAAGAAGCTGACGAATCTATTTATTGGTTGGAATTAATAAAAGAATCAAAATTAATGAGCGAGGAAAAGATTTCGTTATTATTAAAAGAATCGAATGAACTTACTGCGATATTTACATCAATTGGAAAAACGTCAAAGTATAATTTGAGAAAGTCCAAATCCGAAATTCCAAATTCCAAATTAAAAAATGCTTGAAATAAAAGACCTACATGTCAGTTATGGAGCGATCAAAGCTATTAAAGGCATAAACTTACACGTTAAGGAAAAATCAATTGTTACTCTTATCGGAGCAAACGGTGCGGGAAAAACAACTTTACTAAGGACAATTTCATCAATATTAAAACCTGTTACAGGTTCAATAAATTTTTTAGGTGAGGATATTACTAATCTGATGCCCAATAAAACTGTTGAACGGGGAATTTCTCAATCTCCTGAAGGAAGAATGATATTTTCAAATCTAACTGTGAAAGAGAATCTCGAGATGGGTGCTTATACAAGAAAAGATAAACATAATCTTAAAGACGATCTTGACTTTATATATACTTTTTTTCCAAGGATCAAAGAAAGACTGAGACAACTGGGCGGAACTTTAAGCGGAGGAGAGCAGCAGATGCTTGCCATTTCCCGGGCTCTGATGTCGAAGCCTAAACTGCTATTGCTGGATGAACCTTCTTTGGGAATTGCTCCATTACTTGTCAAACTTATATTCGAAAAGATCGAGGCGTTGAATAAAACTACCGGTCTTACAATATTATTAGTTGAACAGAATGCTAACATTGCTTTATCTATTGCTGATTACGGATATGTTATGGAAACCGGTGAGATAATTTTAGAAGGCGATGCAAAATCACTTGCACAAAATGAAGAAGTAAGAAAGGCTTATCTTGGGGAATAGTTTAAAATTAAAAATTGGAAAGTTGAAAGTTGAAAGATTAATATTAAAAAGTAATTTGGAGATAATGTGACTTCAACATTTAAAATTCAATATTTAAATACAACATTTAAAATCAATATTTAAAATCAACATTCAAAATTTAACTAACTAAATATGAAATTCGCTGACAGAATGTCAAACCTCGGTACAGAGACAGCGTTTGAGGTTTTAGCCAAAGCAAGAAAACTTGAGGCAGAAGGAAAAAGTATAATTCATCTTGAGATCGGTGAACCTGATTTTCCAACTCCTGAGAACATATGTGAGGCAGCAATATCTTCTATAAGGGCCGGAGATACTCATTATACGCCATCTGCAGGAATTCTGGAAGTCAGGACTGCAATTGCAAAATACATTAGCAAGACTCGCGGGATAGATGTGCATTCCGATGAAGTGGTAATGACTCCGGGTGCAAAGCCCATAATGTTCTTTGCAATACTTGCCCTGGTAAACGAAGGTGATGAGGTTATTTATCCTAATCCCGGATTTCCTATATATGAATCAATGATAAAGTTTGTCGGGGGAGTGCCGGTACCTTTAAAATTAAAAGAAGAAATTGGATTTGCATTTGATGTCAAAGATCTGGAAAAACTTATTACTCCAAAAACAAAAATGGTTATAATTAACACGCCTCAAAATCCCACAGGGGGAATTTTAAATGAAGAGGAGATAAGACATATAGGAAAAATTTTAAAAGACCGTGAAGATATCTGGATACTGAGTGATGAAATTTACAGCAGGCTGATATTCAAAGGCGAGCATTTCAGCATTACACAAATACCGGGCTTTAAAGACAGAACAATAATACTTGACGGATTTTCAAAAACGTATGCGATGACAGGCTGGAGAGCAGGTTATGGTGTAATGAATAAAGAATTAGCCAAGCTGACTGCACAGCTTATGACTAACAGCAATTCATGTACAAATGCTGTAGTTCAGAAAGCATGCATAGAAGCTTATGAAGGACCGCAGGAATCTGTGGATAAAATGAAAGAAGAGTTTATGATCAGAAGAGATATAATTGTTGATGGATTAAATTCTATAAAAGGTTTTTCATGCATTGTGCCATCCGGAGCTTTTTACGCTTTTCCAAATATAACCGGGACGGGTTATTCTTCTAAAGATCTGAATGAACTCTTACTTTATAAAGGAGGCGTAGCAGCACTTTCCGGAACTTCTTTTGGTGAATTTGGCGAAGGTTATTTAAGATTTTCTTATGCAAATTCCCGGGAGAATATAAAAGAGGCGATCAGAAGGATAAAGGAAGTCATATAGATTTGGGATTGGGAATTTCGGATTTGGGATTTTAAAGATATTAGTTTTTTAATTTATGATTTTAGATTTTAGTTTTGAAAATTTTAAGAAATATAAATAATAAATATGAATGAAGTAAAAGAAGGGCAGCCTGAAGTAAAAGAAAAGATCCTTGAAGTTCTTCAAACTTACGACGCGATAATGATCGCGACAACCGGCGGAGAATATTCTCCGTGGATTCTTGGCGCGTATTTTGGAATTGATGAGCTTAAGATATATGTTTTGCTGGAAACAAATGGTAAGTCTTTAGGTAATATAAAAATTAATAACAAAGTTGCAATCTCAATTTCTAAGAATGATGCTATGCTGGATTTTATTCAGGGCTCCGGTGAAGCGGTAATATTAGAATCGG
>JBDSYA010000239.1:0-11122 GCA_039925865.1 Ignavibacteria bacterium | reverse complement strand
ACCTTATCTGCATTAACTTCTCCATCAAGATATGATATCAAAGCACTGCTGTCAAAAACATATTTTTTCATAACTCACGTTCTCTCTTCTTATCTTCCATAAGTGATTTCATGGCTTTACCTTTTGTTCCTGCTATCCCAATTAAGCTCTTATAATAACTTTTATCCAGCGGCTGTAAGATTATTTTATCGTCTTTTTCAATAAATCCTACTTTAGAGCCTTTCTTCAATCCAAGTTTTCTTCTAATTTTAGAAGGCACTACTATTTGACCCTTAATGGTTAATGATGAAATTTCCATATTATTTTTTATACAATATAACGCTTACTAAAAAGTATGTCAATATTAATAATGTACTACATTTTAATATTTAGTTTACTTTTTTAAAAAAGTGACAATAATTCAATTTCAATTACATTTAATAACATTACAATAATCTTACTCTTTGCATAACATAACCATTGTCGGTGCGGGGCTGGCAGGATCGCTGCTTTCGGTTTATCTTGCAAAAAAAGGTTTTGAAGTAAATGTTTATGAGCGGAGGCCTGACATGCGAAAAGAAAGTGCCGATGGTGGGAAGTCGATAAATCTTGCTTTATCAGCACGTGGTATTCATGCTTTGAAAGAAGTGGGAATGTTTGAAGAGATCAAAAAAATTTCAATTCCAATGTACGGAAGAATGATCCACACGGCAGATGGTGAATTGAATTTTCAAAGATACGGTAAGGATGATTCTGAATTTATAAATGCAGTATCACGCGCTGAGTTAAACAAATCTCTAATGGACCTTGCAGATAATAATGATAAGGTTAAATTCAATTTTAACGAAAAATGTACCGGAGTAAATTTTAAAGAAGCAGAAGTTAGTTTTCATAACGAGAAAACCAATGCTCTTTCAAAAGTCAGATCAGATGTTGTCATTGCAACCGACGGTGCGAGTTCCGCAGTCAGAATGGAAATGCTTAAAGTTCCAAGATTTAATTTTTCTCAGGAATACGAGAATTACGGTTACAAGGAGCTAAGAATTCCACCAGGTAATAACGGGGATTTTCTTATGGAAAAAAATGCACTCCATATATGGCCCCGTGGTAAATTTATGCTTATTGCCCTGCCTAATCCTGACGGAAGTTTTACATGCACTTTGTTCATGGCATATGATGAATTTTCAGGAGGTGAAAACAGCTTTGAATTTTTAAATTCCGATGACAGGGTTAAAAACTTTTTCAACACACAATTCAGAGATGCATTTCAGTTGATGCCTGACCTGTTAGTTGATTACTTTCATAACCCCACAGGCAATCTAATAACCATCAAATGTTTTCCATGGGTCATAGAAGACAAAGTGGCTTTGCTTGGAGATTCTGCGCACGCGATAGTTCCGTTTTTTGGTCAGGGAATGAATGCTGCATTTGAAGACTGCACTTGTTTGAATGAATGTATCGATAAGCATGGTAATGACTGGGGGAAAATTTTGAAAGAATATCAATTTCTTCGAAAAGAAAATTCTGACGCAATAGCAGATCTTGCACAGGAAAACTTTATTGAAATGAGAGATTTGGTCGCTGATAAGAGATTTCAATTAAAGAAAAAAATTGAAGCTGAACTTTACAAAAAACATCCTGATAAATTCATTCCTAAATATTCAATGGTAACTTTTCACCGAATACCATATTCGATTGCCTTAGAAAGAGGAAGGATCCAGGAGAGAATACTCAATAAATTAAGTGAAGGTGTAAACAGTCTCGATGATGTGAATTTCGATGATTCAAATAAAATGGTGAGCGGGCTTAAAGAATTTATCGGATCTGAAATGTGATTTAAATTAGTTCGGAATAATGCAATAATTAAATCCTATAATTTCAATTTAGAGAAATATGATTGGAAAGTTTGTACAGGGAAAAATCAATATTGAAAGTGATGTAATCAACAGCATTACTGACTTTTCCCGTGAAAGCATAGTAAGGAGCAATCTTTCAGAATTTACAAAAAATTATATACTGGCAGATTTTTCTCAAAAAGAAGATGCAGAGATGCTCCTGTTAAAAGTTGAAAAATCCAATAAACTATATTTCAATTTTACGATCCGCCCTAAATGGACTTTGCTAACATTCATTTTTAATAATTTTGAATCAAGGCCTCCGAAGGAAATATTAAAAAAACTTGACACCTTTCCATTCTATAAATTTTATGCGGATTCAATAAAAGATTTTATAAATGATAATCTCCAGATTTTTACGACTAAAGGTGAAATCTCGACATTAATTGACGAAACAAATACAGCCATTTATGATAAGCTGACAAAGGATATTACAAATCAAAAAATAAAAAACTTTTTTCTTCAGCTGTTCAAGTTAAAGTATGATGATGAATCAAATTATAATTTAGAATCGTCGATACCATATTCATTTATAAAGATTTTTCTAATCGATAAAGACTACAACGACCTGGAAAAAAAATTTCAGAAAGCTATTAATATTCAACCCGAAACAGAGATCAACCTGAAGGATATTATAAAAGTTTTAATGGACAAATATTCACATTCAGAAAGAAATGAAGAGAAAAAAATAATCGAAAAGGAAGCAGAAGTTAGGATTGAACCGGTGAGCATTAACAAAAATGAGCCTATCAAAGCAGCACCGGTAAAATTTACTAAACATGAAGCGATCAACGTTAAGAATGAATCTATAAATATTTATTCGGGAGACTTGCTCAAGGCTGCTGAAGAAGAAAAGGACCTAGATGCCATAGCCATACCAATTGATAAAGCTAAAAAAATCAAAGAGCTGATCGGGAAAAAAGCTGCGGACAGAATCTTAACAAAGATTTATAATTCTGATATTATTTATCAGGAGAGATCATTTGAAAAACTTGGCAGCTATAACTCATGGTCAGAAGCTAAAAATCATCTGAAAGAAATATTTCAAATTAACAAAGTCGAAATTTACAATAAAGATGTTGTAAGATTTGTGGATGTTTTAAATGAACACTTTAATAAAACGGAGTAAAATTGTTTTTAGATCATGCAAAGATCATTGCTAAGTCAGGTGCCGGAGGCAACGGCTGCGTCAGCTTCAGAAGAGAAAAATATGTACCCAAAGGCGGACCTAACGGCGGTGACGGGGGAAAAGGCGGCGACGTAATTTTCAGATCCACATCACAGCTTTCGACACTTATTGATTTCAGATATAAGTCACATCACGAGGCGACTCGCGGAGCTCACGGGCAGGGAGGACTCAAAACAGGAAAGAACGGTCCTGATGAAACAATACTTGTTCCATGCGGAAGCATTATTAAAGATTTTGAAACGCAGGAAATTTTAGCAGAACTTTTAAAAGATGGTGATGAAGCAATCATTCTCAAAGGCGGCCGCGGAGGTAAGGGAAACAATCATTTCAAAAATGCAACTAACCAGGCTCCGCGAATAGCACAGCCGGGCGAAGCGGGACAGGACAAAACTCTTCTGATCGAGCTGAAACTTATTGCAGATGTAGGACTTGTAGGATTTCCTAATGCAGGAAAATCAACTTTGATCTCAAAGATCTCTGCTGCTAAACCAAAGATCGCTGATTATGCTTTTACTACACTTGTACCAAACCTTGGAATTGTAAGATATAAAGAATATGATTCATTTGTTGTTGCTGACATTCCCGGTATTATTGAAGGGGCTTCAAGCGGCAAAGGCCTTGGAATTCAATTCCTACAGCACATCGAGAGAACGAGAATATTATTATTCCTGATCGATGCGACAAATTTAATTGATAAGAAAACTAAAAAAGATATTTTAAAAGGTTATGAAATTTTACTGAAGGAACTCAAGGATTATGAAGCTGACCTGCTTGATAAACCGAGAATAATTTGTTTTACAAAAATTGATGCAGTAAGTGAAGAGGTGAGGATTAAGCTTGAGAAGGTTAAAACAAAGGAAGAAAAGATTTTAATATCATCTGTTACCGGTGATGGGTTGGAAGATTTAAAAGTCATGATCTGGAAAAAACTTGAACAGTTAACAGGGAAGTCATAAGACATGATTTTAGATGTTACCATTGGAAGGTCAATAGTGAATAGTGAATAGTGAATAGTCAATAAACAGTCGGATTTATCGTGGTTAAATAAAATCTATGAAAACGAAACCCACAATATTAATTTCAAATGATGACGGAATTGAATCGGACGGTATTAAAGCATTATGGAGAGAGATTAGAAAATTTGCAGAGGTGATCGTTGTAGCGCCTCATACACAGCAAAGTGCAGTTGGTCATTCGATCACAGTTTCAAATCCGATACGCTGCAGAAAAAATCTTATCGACAAAAATTTTTTCGGATATGCCGTAGAAGGTTCACCTGCTGATTCGGTAAAACTGGCTGTCAGAAATTTACTCAAAGGGAAAAAAATTGATCTGCTTTTATCGGGAATAAATCATGGAGCAAATACTGCAGTAAATATTATTTATTCCGGAACTGTGTCAGCTGCGACTGAAGGGACGATATTAGGAATTCCTTCAATAGCATTATCACTGACAAGTTTTACTTATAATGATTTTTCATTTGCTGCAAAGTTCGCCTCAAAAATTTCAAACCATGTATTGAAAAACGGACTTCCACACGGAACACTTTTAAATGTGAACATTCCTGCAGTTGGAGAAAAAAAGATCAAAGGAGTATTAATAACCCGGCAGGGAAAATCTTTTTGGGATGATCATTATGAATCACGCATCGACCCTAATAAAAAAGAATACTTTTGGTTAACGGGGAGAATGGCTATGCTGGATAAGGGTCTGGAGTTTGATGAAGTTGCAATAAAAGAAAATTATGTATCAGTTACACCCATTCAATATGATCTTACCGATTATATGATGCTAGAAGAATTGAAAGAGTGGAAGATAAAAAAATAATCTATTCACAATTAAATCAACCACTCATAATAAATTTTCAAAGAATTATTTCTTATTCTGTGACTTTATCCATTCTGTTGTCACCGATTTAGGCCTGATAATCGGTGCTCCCATTGCTCGTGCAAGAATAATCTGTGCGGAGAATCCCAATATTCTTGAAACTCCAAAAAACACTGTATAAAATTCATATTCCTTAACTCCGAAATGATAAAGCATGGAGCCGCTGATAGCATCGACATTCGGCCAGGGATCTTTTGCTTTTCCCTGTGCAATTAATAAATCAGGAACGATCTCAAATAATTGTTTCACCATTTTAAAAATCTCATCATCCGGAATAACTTCCGTTCCAAAATTCAGAAATGCGGTAAATCTCGGGTCGGTGATTCTCAGAACTGCATGCCCGTATCCGATCACCAATCCGCCTTTGTCCAATAAATCCTGACAATATTTTTTCACTTCTTCATTAGTAGGAGTATGACCGATCTGTTCACGCATAGTTAAAATAAATCTCAGGCATTCCTGATTTGCAAGTCCATGCAAAGGACCTGCAAGTGCATTGAGCGCGCCGCTGAAAGCATAGTATGCATCTGACAAAGTTGAAGAAATAACAAGATTTGTAAAAGCGCTTGCATTGCCGCCTTCATGATCACTGTGAAGCACCATATAAAGCTGCATAAGTTTGGAGAATGAGCCATCCTTATCTTCAATCCCCAGCATCTTAGCAAAATTCGCAGCCCAATCGAGTTTATTATCGGGCTCTGTCATATCACCCTTTTTAAATTTTTTCCTGTAAATAAATGCTGCTATCTGTGGAACACGGGCAATAATATTCATGCAGTCTTCGAACATGGCTTCCCATAGCTTATCTTTATTAGTGCCTTTGTCATAGAGTTTTCTGAACTCAGATTCTTTCTCCATGCATAAGATCGCAGTGCTGAACATTACCATCGGATGAGTATCAGCAGGCATTGCATTTAAAACATCCCATACATAAGAAGGGACATTTTCTCTTTTGTGAAGATCCGACTGAAGATCTTTTAAAGCTGCTTCGTCAGGCAGTTCACCTGCCAGCAGAAGATAAAATATTTCTTCAGGGAGTTTTTCTGTTAATTCTAAAATCGGGATGCCTCTGATAATAAGTCCTGTATCCAATCCGACTGATGAAGTATCGCAAGTCAACCCTTTAATTCCTCTCATCCCGCCGTAAAGCTGGTCAATTGTAACCTGGTCTACAACATTTTTACCGCTGTCTTTTACAATTGATTTAGCCTCATCTTTTAAAACCGGGATTTGCGAGGAGATCTTTTCCTTAAGTTTCGACATATGTAAGTTTATTTTGAAATCAATGTTCAATATAAATTATTTCGTTTTAAGTAAAAAGTTATGATATTGTACACACTTAATATTTTTATCCTTCATTTGACAGCTATATAAGATTAAGTATTTTAAAACCGTTGCTCCAGGACTTCTGTCCTGACGCTATACTTTCTCGATTTCGAATGAACATGTCTTTCCATTTATTACACTTCGAACTCCATTGGATAATTTAATGTATCCGAGGTGTGATGTGTTCGTGATGTCAGGACGGAAGTCCTGACATCACGGTTTTAAAGTAAAAAGTTATGATATTGTACACACTTAATATTTTTATCCTTCATCTGACAGCTTATCTGAAAAAGTATTTTAAATTGTTTTAATTGTTTTTATATTAAAATCCCTCGCATTAGAACACAACTAAATCCAATCCGTCATGAACGTCAAATTATCCATTCTGGTATTATTTATTTCGTTTAACAGTATTGTAGCACAGCATACATGGTATCTTCAAAACAGTAATACTTCTAGTAATTTAAATTCCATAAGCTTTCTGCCCTCAAGCAACACGGGATATGTTTGCGGAAGCAATGGCACAATACTAAAAACTTCAAATGCCGGAATCAACTGGGTTACAGTGATACCGGTAACAGCTAATAATCTTAAGTTCATACAAGTTAACCCGGGACATATCTGGGTAGTTGGAGATAACGGAGTTATTATTAAGTCAGGTGATGGAGGAAACTCCTGGATTCTTATGAATTCAGGAACAACGCTAAATATTAATTCTATTGATATGAGAACTTCAACCACTACCGGTTACAGTGTTTGTGATAATGGAGTGATTCTTCATACTTCTAATGGCGGTTATAATTGGACGTCTGTTCTATCGCCCGTGACTACTAATCTAAACAGTATTGACAGAAAATATATTTGCGGTGACAACGGTGTAATACTTTATAATAATAATGGAGTCTGGACACGTGAAGCTTCAGTAACTATTCCAAATGATCTTAAATACATTTCTTCTTATAGCAATGGTTACCGGTACAGTGTTTGCGGAGAAAATGGAGTTATACTCGTAAATTACGGAGGGGTATGGCAAACCGTAAATTCAAATACAAATAATAATTTGAATTCCATTGTAAGCCTTGGACTGTATCAACCATCCATTTTTTTATATTCAGTTGGAAATTCCGGTACAGCAATAAGATCTATTAATTCAGGTATGGACTGGAGCTCTGTTAATCTTCCCAAAGATGAAAACATAAATGGAGTTTATTTCAAGAATCAGTTCACCGGCTGGGTAACAGGAAACAATGGTGTTATACTGAAAACGGAGAGAGATTTTATCAGGGTTAAAATGGATGGGAATAGTATTTCCACGTCATTCTCTCAAAATGGAAGTATTAATTTCCCGGGATTTGAATGGCCAAAAGGCTCTGGTAAGTATGCAAGATATAGTTCAGACCTTATTATTGGCGCAGTTGTGAACAATGACACACTAGTTGTAAGTGGCGACTCAGGGTCAGGTGAGTTTCTTCCCGGCTATACAAATAACAGCGGATTTCCCGTTAGTTTTGAAGATACATTGTATAGAATTTACAAAATTAAAAATGGTACCGTAGATGTGGATAGATTGAAGTGGCCAAACTTAGTTTTATCAAATTCAGACCAGGGAGCTCCTGTATATTTTAATTCTGTTTCAGGTATGTGGGAACCTAATGATTACGGGAATCAGACAATGTTTTTTAGAATGACTGATTCCTATCCGGAATCGCATTTGAGCACACGGGGCTTTAAATATCCTCTAAAGGCGGATGTAAAATGTGTCAACTATAGCTTTCAAACTCAGAATGAATTAGACAATGTCCTATATTCACATTATGAAATAATTAACAGAAGCAACAATGTGTGGAATAAAACATTGTTTACTTTCTTTACACAAGATGATGCAAACGATTACATTGGTTACTCCGGCAGTGATACGGTTAATAATCTTGGCTACTCTTATTGTACGGCTAACAATTCGGTCTATGGCAACAACGGACCTGCAGTTGGATTCAAATTTATTCGCGGTGCAAATTTTTATACTGGAAATCCGAACGACACGTTGTCTTTATACCTTGGAAAAATTAAACGTAAAATTGCAGGTCATAAATCAAAAGGAATGTATTCGTTTCATTGGTTTTTGGATGATTGGCCCGATCATTATTCATCGATTTATAGAAGCATGGAAGGAAAAAACTTTTGGACAGGTGAACCAATCCGGACCCCTGAAGGGATTATAACAAGATACCACTATTCCGGAGATCCCGAAACAAATACAGGGTGGACGATGCCTAATTCTGTAGGAGCCGCCTACAGACGAACTTATACAACAACGGGCCCTGTAACCGTAAATCCCGGCGATACACAACACATTGTCATTGCTCAGGTGATCGCTCAGGGCGTAAACAATCTAAACAGCGTTACTAAATTAAAGGAAGCATCAATTATAGCGGAACAGAATTACAATAATTTTTTTGAGGATGTACCGATTGGTATAAAAAATATTTCTTCGGAAGTCCCGCATAAATTTTTTCTTCATCAGAATTATCCGAATCCTTTTAATCCTTCAACAATTATAAGATTTGAAATTTCAAAACAATCTTTTGTTACTTTAAAACTTTATGACATCACAGGCAGAGAAATCGCATTATTTATAAACCAAAATCTGAATCCCGGACAGTATGAATATAAATTGTTTACTGATGTGTTTAATTTAGCAAGCGGAGTTTATTTCTATAAGATCGAAGCCGGTAAATTTGTTCAAACAAGAAAGATGATGGTTTTAAAATAAATTTTACACACTATCCTCTCTTATCTTTATTTCAAACCGTGGCGTCAGGACTTAGTCCTGACGATAATACTTTCTCGATTTCGAATTTACAGGTCTTTACATTTATTACACTTCAAAACTCCATTGGATAATTTAATGTATCCGAGGTGTGATGTGTCTACGATGTCAGGACGGAAGTCCTGACATCACGATTTAAAATATCTTATATCAGCTCGATTACCGTTATTTTTTAAAATGAGAATTTATAATGATAGTAATAATAGTTTATTAGATGAAGTTGAAATATCTCTTACTATAGAGGAAGCTGAAGATTTTCAATTTCGTCTTAATGATCTTGCCAATAATCCAGCTCATAAATACGATACTATTGTTGATGATTTCATTGAGGGGGATGTAATTGAAAAAGAGGACGGGACACAATGGATAACTAAATCAATTCGAATATCTATATATACAAAAGAAAATTTAAATAAGTATTCGGATTTAGCCTTCAAAATAATTACAAAAGATAAACTTTAATTCAAATGAAACTAGTTGATATAAAATCTAATGCTACCTTTAATGACCTTTACTTATTTTTAACCAAGGATGAAGCTTCTGCTTTTAATAATGAATTAGAAAAACTTTTAAAAAATCCAGAAGAAAAAGAAATTAAAATTTATGGCGAAGATATTGAAGGTAAACTAACTAAAATTATTAAATTAAGAATTAGTAATTAATAAATGTTAATAGTATTTGGGAAGTTTCCTGTCCCCGCTGTGTCTCCTGCAATTGTTAGTATATAAAATAGCGAAGACGTCATTTGCGGGGACTCAGAGTTTGTGATAACATCAGCCCGCGCTCATTTTTAATAAATTGAATTACATTCTTATTAATGGTAATTTCACGCGAAATTATTCGCTATACCACTGTTATGACAAAATTAATTTACCACGGGCATTCCTGCGTTGAGATAAAACATAATGAACATACTATTTTCATTGACCCGTACGTCGAAGCCAACCTTCCGTTCATAGGACCTAATCCTATGAGTGATTTAAAAACGGCTGATGTAAAATGTGAATATATAATTTTAACTCACGGGCACGCTGATCATTTTGGAAACACAGTCGAAATTGCAAAATCAAATGACGCAACTGTAATTGCCACTGTAGAACTTGCAGATTACCTCGGAGAGAAAGGTATCAAATCTCACGCAATGAATCTTGGTGGATCATATCATTTTCCATTCGGACGGGTTAAGCTTACAATTGCCCATCATTCTTCCTCAAGACCTGATGGTGCTTATGCCGGCGATCCTGCGGGAGTGATCTTGTCATTGGGCGAAAAAAATATTTATCATGCAGGCGACACTGCACTTTTTTATGACATGAAGCTCATCGGTGAAATGTGCAGGATAGACGTTGCCTTTCTTCCGATCGGTGACAATTTTACAATGGGGATTGATGATGCCGTGAAGGCTGCTGAATTTTTAAATGCTGAGATGATCATACCCATTCATTATAATACTTTTGATGAGATAAAGGCGGATCCAAATGAATTCAAAAGAAAAATTGAATCTATCGGTAAAAAATGTTCAGCTCTCAGATCAGGTGAGTTTATTAATATTTAAATTTTTTAGAATTGTGACCGGGACTATTTGACAAAAATAATTTCAATATCAAATCAGAAAGGTGGTGTAGGGAAAACTACCACTGCAATAAATCTTTCGACTTCTATAGCTACTTACGGGAAAAAGGTTTTACTCATTGATGCCGATCCGCAGGCTAATGCAACTTCAGGAGTTGGTCTTGAAGCGGTTATTGACGGGCATTCAACTTATGAGTTATTTATTTCAGGAAGAACCATAAATGAATGCATTAAAAAAACTCAGGTTGAAAATCTGTTTATCATTACTTCAAACATTAATCTAGTTGCTGCAGAGATCGAGCTCGTTGACATTCCTTCACGTGAAAGTGTATTAAAAAATAAGATCATGAGTTTTCTGAATGACGGATCCAATAATCCGGCTTTCGATTATATTATAATAGACTGTCCGCCTTCACTTGGACTTATAACTGTGAACGCCCTTACCGC
>JBDSYA010000238.1:0-3852 GCA_039925865.1 Ignavibacteria bacterium | reverse complement strand
GGAAAAGTAGGAAGAGCTGAAACGCCTACAGATCCTGCACCGGTCAGTATGATAGAAACAATTATTATATTGAAAGATAAATCCGAATGGAGAGAAGGAATTACAAAAGCTGAGATAATAACAGAGTTGAATTCCAAGATGCAAATTCCAGGAGTAAGTAATGGATGGACACAGCCTATAATAAATAGAATTAATATGCTATCAACCGGAATCAGAACGGACTTAGGAATTAAAATCTTCGGCGAGAGTCTCGATACACTCGAACGCCTTGCAATAATTGCAGAGAATATTGTAAAAAAAATACCAGGTGCAGCAGATGTTTATGCAGAAAGAACTCAGGGCGGTTCATACATTGATATTGATATTAACCGTGATGCTATTTCGAGATATGGATTAAATGTCGGTGATGTACAGGATGTAATTGAAACTGCGATAGGAGGAGAAAACATTTCGAAGACAATCGAAGGCAGAAGAAGATTTCCAATTCGTGTCAGGTATTTGAAAGATTATCGTTTTGATGTAGAGGTATTGAAAAAAGTTTGGGTAACTGTTTCCAGTGGCGCGACAGGTTCAATGAGTGAAAGTTCAAACAATAATTCTTTGAATACGAACAAAAAAACTCAAATACCATTAGGTGAACTGGTAGATATAAAAATTAATTCAGGACCTCCGATGATTTCTTCTGAAAATGCGCAGCTCAGGTCAGTAGTATTTTTAAATGTCAGAGGAAGAGATATGGGAAGCTTTGTTAATGAAGCAAAAGAAGTTTTAGATAAAGAGTTTTCTCTGTCATTACCAAAAGGTTATTATTATTCATGGAGCGGTCAATGGGAAAATCAGCTACGCGCAAAGAAAAGACTGCAAATAATAATTCCCATAGTTTTTCTTATAATATTCGTAATGCTTTATTTTACTTTCAAAAATTTTCTCGAAGCTGCCCTCGTAATGCTGTCTGTTCCTTTCGCTTTGATTGGGGGGATTTTTTATATGTATATACTGGGATTAAATTTTTCGGTTGCCATCTGGGTTGGATTCATTGCATTGTATGGTGTGGCAGTTGAGACGGGTGTAATAATGGTGATTTACCTTCATGAAGCTCTCGACAAAAAATTAGTTTCAAAGGGCAATAACATTTCACAACAGGATTTAATTGACGCAACAGAAGAAGGTGCCATATTGAGATTGCGTCCAAAGCTAATGACTGTTGCAGTTGCGATGTTTGCTCTTATACCTGTTATGTGGTCGACTGGTGCAGGTGCAGATTTATCAAAGCCCCTCGCAGTGCCGTTGATTGGAGGAATATTAACTTCAGCAATTCACGTTTTATTTGTAACACCTGTTATCTTTGTCATAATAAAAGAATATTTCAGAAAAAGAGGTAAGCTGAAGCAGTCTGAGATGTCGAAGTTTATGGTGCATTGAGAAATAATTACAAATTACGAATTTCAATATCCATACTTTTTAAATCAATTATTGAACAATTAATTGACATTATATATTAAATTTGGGCGAGCAGTAATGCTTGAATAAATTATTAATATATTCCTATTCCATCACTATGTTCTATTAAAAGTATCTGTGAAGACATGACATTATATAAGAACAAGAGAATCGTTAGTAAAAGATCAGACAAGAATAAAAACCGTAATTATTAGAGTAACTAATTAAAAGGTCACACTAAGCTACAGCATAGTTGAAAAAAAAAGTTTGTTACAAGTAAAATTCCTATTTCAAAAAATCATTCTTTTCGAATCTATCACATTCCCATTGGTCTCACTATAGAAGATCCGGAATTAATAAATTTCGGATCTTTTTATTATTATTTATTGTACACCCAAAACTTAATGTCATAATCAACATTCTTACCTATTTAGTAACTCTATTTAATCTATTCCAAATTTAGAGACCGCAACTGAAAAAAATCCAGATTAATTAAATATTTTTAATATTAAAATTTTACGCAGTAAGATAATTTTTGATTTAATAGAATTTTAAAGATTTATTACAATTATTACAATTAACCTTTGATTCCTTGACTTTTAAAATGAAAATTTATAAGTTACATCATGTAAAAAGTTCCCTTTTTACAACTCATACCAAATTAATTTAGATTTAAAGATCATTATAAAATCGCAAAAATTAAGTCGTTCATCCATTTCAAAGTTGAAAATAATTGCTAATTTAGTTTAACTACTATTTTAGTAAAAATATTAATTACTTATTCCTGAAAAACACTCTTAGTAATTTAAAACTTAAACACGAAAGGAGCGATAATATTTTAAAAATTCGCAATTCATATTAAGCGTTAAAAAATAGCATTCCATTTTCATCAATTTACCTATTAAAACTTTTTTAACTTAAACAGGAGAATAAAATGAAACACATTTTCACCGTTTTATTAATCGTATTAACAGTTTTTTTATTTAACGTACAAAACTCAAACTCTCAGCCGGCAGCTAATGATTCAACAGTGTTGATCCTTGCTCCGACAGTAACGGGCGGCGCATCCAGCACAGAAGCTAATGCAGCAATAGCAGCAGGTTTTAATGTTGAAGTAGTTACAGCAGCACAATGGCTCGCTAAATCAGCAGCTGATTTTGCTACATACAGAGCTCTTATTCTAGGCGATCCAACCTGCGTAGGCGGAACTGGTCCTATTGCAGCAGCAGAATCAACAACAGGTATCTGGGGTCCTGAAATTGATGGTAACGTTATCATTATAGGATCAGATCCTCAATTCCATAATTTTCAAGGCGGCGGTCAATTAATTGCAAAGACAATCGCATTTGTATTAGCTGATGATCCTGGCAAAACAAAAACAGGTGCATACATTTGTTTAAGCTGTTATTATACAGGTTCATGCGTTCCTACCCCGGTTTTAGTTCTTAACGGTATAAGTATACCGGGATCAATGAACGTCATTGGTGACTGTGTATTGGGATGTTATAACAATGTGCATATTACAGCAACACATCCTGCACTTACAGGTTTAACAGATGCAACTATCTCAAACTGGAGCTGTTCATTACACGAAGCTTTCAGCACATGGGATTCATTGAATTATCAGGTTTTAGCAATTGCAGTTGATATCGCTTCAAACTATACAGCTCCTGACGGTACACAAGGTATTCCTTACATTCTTGCAAGAGGTGCTGCTGTTATCAGTGATATAACTTTATCACCTGATGTTGATACAAATACGATCGGTGATCCACATCAGCTTATTGCAACAGTTACTTCAGGTACTCCTCCGCTTCCTGTAGTAGGTGACACTGTAACATTTACAGTTTTATCAGGACCATGCGCAGGTGTAATCGGAACAGCAATTACAAACGGTGCAGGTATTGCAACAATCACATATACATGTAATGCAACCGGCACAGACTTTATAGTTGCTAGGTTTACTGATGCAACAGGAATAACACAAACATCAAATACAGTAAGAAAAGTATGGGTAGATAATCCATTACCTGTTGAAATGGCTTCTATGAGTTCATCAGTAAACAACAATGATGTGACTATCAACTGGACAACAGCTTCCGAATTAAATAACTCAGGTTTCAATGTTGAAAGAAAATCAGTAAGTTCAGATTGGGTAAATCTAGGAAATGTTACAGGTAACGGAACAACAACTATTCCAATGAGTTATTCTTTCACAGACAGAAATGTAGCTTCAGGTATTTATAACTACAGATTAAAACAAATAGACTTCAACGGTAATTTTGCTTATTATAATTTAAACAATGAAGTTAATGTAGGAACACCTGTAAGCTTCAGCTTATCACAAAACTATCCAAACCCATTCAACCCATCAACGAAAATTGATTTCCAATTACCGAAAGATGGAAATGT
>JBDSYA010000237.1:0-30447 GCA_039925865.1 Ignavibacteria bacterium | reverse complement strand
TCTCATTAAATATCAGGTCCCATGACAGATCGGGTGTGAGTGATCTCAATTCTTCCAGAGTCATAAGATGGTATGTTGCTTCAGCCTCACGCATATCTACACGGCTCATTGAAGCTTTTGCTAATCGGGTTTCAAGTTCAATAACACGCTGTGCAAGTTTCAAGGCTGATGAGTTTTCATTTCCCATGAGTTCAAACATTCTTGCTGCAAAATCTCCGTATTGTGATCTGAGTTTTTTTGACCTGTCATCATCTTTCAAATAGTAATCCCTGTCAGGCATTCCGAGTCCGCTTTGGAATAATTGAAATATAACATTCTTACTATTCTTATCATCCTGACCTCCAAAAAAACTAAATAACCCTCCCGTTCTCAAACCTTTCAGATAGGCAAAAACTTTTTGAAAATCTTCTTTGCTGCTGATTCCGTCGATCCTGGCAAGATAATCTTTTAATGGGTTGAGTCCATCTCTTTCAATGGTCACAGTATCCATTGCAAGAAAATATAGATCTCCGAGCTTTTGTAAATTGCTTCCTTTTGAAGCACTGCTGTTCATCGAAGCATCTTCAAGAATTTTTCTCAACACTTCCTGATTTTTATTAATAATACCATTCCAGCTTCCCCACCTGCTATATTCCGGAGGCACCGGATTATTCTTAAGCCAGTTCCCGTTTGAATATTCATAAAAGTTCACATTGGGATCAATTGAAGAGTCAATATTCTCCGGATTTATTCCAATGTAAGTTGGTGATTTTGTCTGGGAAAAAATATCCACTGAAAATAGAAATGAAAGAATTACAATTGATGATAGTTTGCAAAAATGGTTAAGCGTTGAATTCATGATAAGAAAGGTTTAATGCTATTTAAATTTTGTGAATGAAATTACCGAATCTGGTTTTTTAATTCTATACTTAAAAATTCAAAACAAAAGTTACATGCAAAAGTAAAAAGACTGCAAGATTCCCTTAGCAGTCTTTTTGGATAATTGTTTTCGTTTTATTTTAAATTATTCTGTGAATTCTATTTAGGCGAATGCAATGCCACCTTGCTGACATCAGCTGTAAAATGTACGATAAAATTTTAACTTCCCGGTTGTGAAAATGGAATCAGGATATTTTCTTAAGATCATTGGAGGTTTTTGATATTCGTTTTTACGTATGTTCCAAATCTGAAATTATTGGTTTGCATCACCTTTCAAAATGTCAATTTCAATTCTCCACCATTGAGAATTTTTCGATTCCTTAAACATTTTAAAATTATTTTTTTCAACAACTTTTATCGAGGCAATATTAATTTTATCTGTTTCGGCAAGAATAAATTTTACTTCACTTATCGTAGAAGTCCACCTCAGAAATCCTTTTATTGCTTCAGTCATATAACCCTTATTCTGAAAAGGATAATGAGTTCCATAACCCATTTCAATTTCTCCCAGAAGATTGGGACTGCCCTTGATGCCAAAATCACCAACAATTAAGTTCTCTTTCTTATCAACTATTATCCATAGAGTGTTAAAAATAAAATCTTCCTTTTTCCCGGCTAATTGAGGAAGGATTTTCTTCTCAATCATCTTCCTTAAGTGAAGAGGGAGTTTGAAATTACTCCTGTTAAGTTCTAATTCTGATTCAAGCTCATTTTTATAATCTTTGTATTTTAAAATTTGCTTATAACTTAAAGGAAATATTTTTAACCTATCCGTTTCAATCATGTTATCTTTTACTGACAATAATATCCTGAATAACATCGCCTATCATTACTTTATCGACTACGTCCATTCCCTCAGTTACTCGTCCAAAAATAGTATACTTACCGTCGAGATGTGGTGTAGCTGAATGCGTAATAAAAAACTGGCTTCCTTCTGTATCCTTCCCGCTTGAAGCCATTCCAACCATTCCTCTTTCAAAAGGCAGATCTGAAAATTCACTTCGTATGCTATACCCCGGAGATCCATATCCCGTGCCGGTTGGATCGCCTCCCTGAATAACAAAATTAGGAACAACCCTGTGAAATATAGTCCCGTCATAATAATTATTTTCTATTAGCTTCAAAAAATTCATAATCGTAAAAGGTGCTACCTCGGGAAGAAGCTCGATCTTAATATCACCTTTGTTTGTTTTTACAATAACATAATTTTTTTGTGACAAGCCTTCCAGATATTCCCAGTCAAAATCCGTGCGGGGTAATGCAGCGAATTCATATTTTTTCCCGGTGATCTTTTCCAAAGCTTTAGCAGAAGTGCTTGCAAGATCAAAATTATCAGAACTTAAGTTTTTCTCAAGCATAACTTTGGAATCCTGAATTTTAAATTCACTCATCGCATCAATGAATGCCATCATTACATCATGATCTTTATAATAATCAAGTTCATTGTAATCAAAATTGATCACCGAATAAGTCTCACCAATATATTTTAAATATAAAGAATCTTTCAGGGCTTCAAGTGAAGTACTAACAATAACCGGGTCTTTCGAACCAACAAACTCGGTATACATCAATCGAATCGTATTTTGATTTTCAGCATCAACTTTCTCATCCAGACCGGTCAGCATTTCAATAAAACCCCTGTAAAGAATTGCCAGATCATTGCTTCCAATAAGTGCACCGCTTGTGTTTGGATTTTTCAAATTGTAATTCTGAACATCTTTACTTATCTCATCCCTAACTTCACGGTAAACCATCCCGTTATCAAAATTTCCAAAAGCTTTTACTATACCCGCTTTCAGATTGTAATCTGTCGTATTTCGAAATGCCCTGAAGAGATCTTCTTTAACTTCATCACCATAGATCAGAGCCAGGGAATTTGCAAGCTCTGACCTTACACGCCATGATATATTATCGAATGAATTCAAACCGAAAATAATTTCTTCCTTTAATTTTCCGGCCTGAGATCGTGCTATACTATTTCCTGAATTATTCAGTCCTTCGAATATCTGACCTAAAACATTTATAGCTGTAATTGAAATATGTTCGTTTTCATTTGCTGCAGCATCACCGAGCATAGACAATAACTGAATGGTAAGGTCAGGAATAGAATCAAGTTTATAATTAGTCAATGAATTCAGCATATTGACTTGTACACGCCAATCCTTTTCTGAACCGAATGATTCAATGGTATTTATCAAAAACAATTTGTCCTGAAGTTTTCCTATCGCATTAAATGCCCACATGCGTGTTTGTGGATCTTCTGAAAGTGTAAGTGTATAAATTTCCTGTCGTGCATTTTCCAGTAAATTTTTATCACCAATCCTCCAAAATCCATAAGCCGAATTTCTCAAAGCTATTGTATCCTTGGTATTATTAACAAAAAATTTCAGGGCTTTTACTGAATTAACATTTTTGATTTTTCTTAATGCAAACCTTCCGATAGATAAAGCAGCGCCACTCATTAGCTCCTGATCAGAACCTGTCTCATCAATAATCCTTTGAAGTGCTTTTTCATCACCGGTCTTGCCAATTGAATTGAACACAGCAGATTTAATCTGAGTATGATCTTTTACTTCGAAGTTTATATTATTAAGCATAAATTCAAGATCATCCGAACTTTTTCTTCCGGGGATCTGGCCTAATGCAAAGGCTAATGTTTTAAGATCGGCACTGTTAGGATAATCTTTATATGGTCCGGCAAAAAGAAAATCTAATTTTGGAATAGAAAGAGAATCCCCTATATTGGATATGGCATTGAGAGCTCTCAGCCTCGTGTCAGGGTTTGCAGAGTAAAGTAAATTGAACAGTTCTTCTTTAGAGCCAAATGATCTTGAATCTTCAAGCTTCATTATTGTTTCAAAATCTTCATTAAAATTTTGCGAAAATGAAACAGAGTTAAATAAAAATAATAAAGATAAATTTATAAAAAATCTTTTCACGGTTATGCTCCGGTTAGTTAAATTAATTTCAAAGTTTTATGCCAAATCCCACAGTCAGCCTGCGGGTTCTCTTGAGTTGTTTTTCTGATTGTTCAAATTTAAAATTCATAGAATTTTATTGCTGAATAATAATAACATCTTCAATCTTATCCCCGATCATAATTCTATCTACAACTTCCATTCCTTCTATGACCTTTCCAAAAATAGTATATTTTCCATCCAGCTGCGGAATAGTTGAATGTGTAATAAAAAATTGACTACCCTCTGAATCTTTCTCGTTCGAATACATCGCGACTGATCCTCTTTCAAAAGAAACAGGAGAAAATTCACTTCGAATGCTGTATCCCGGACCGCCAGTTCCGTTTGGATCCCCGCTTTGAATTACAAAATTCGAAACAACGCGGTGAAAGCTGTTACTATCATAATAATCTCTCTCAGAAAGTTTCAAAAAATTCATTACAGTAAATGGAGCGTATTCTGGAAATAGTTCAATTCTAATATCACCTTTATTGGTTTTTATAACTACGGTTTTCTTTTGTGATAAACCTTCAAGATAGTCCCAATCATAATCCTTCAATGGCATAACAGAAAATTTAGAATTTGTTATTTCAGTTTTTCCAACTTCATTAACAGAGGAATTTATCTGATTCCATTGTTCATACTGAACTGAGTCGGGTTTAAAAGTTAATTCACTCATAAGTTCATCAAATAAAGATTTTTTCCGGGTATCATTTATGCTGGAATACATTTTCCAAAATACGTTCAAACCTGTTAAAGTTACATGTTCATTTTTATCTGATATTGCACTTCTAAAAATACTTAAAAGCTGATTTATATTATCAATAGATTCAAGTTCATAACCTGTAAGCGCATTCAGCATGTTAACTTTCACTCTCCAGTCTCTTTCAGATTTAAAAAAATTATTCAGGAAGTTTAAGAATATTGTGTCCTGAAGTTTGCTGAGTGCGTTGACAGCCCACATTCGTGTTTGTGCATCACTTGAATGATTTAGTTTATAAATTTCTTCACGCACATTTTCAAGCAGATTCCGATCTCCAATCCTCCAAAATGCATAAGCAGCATTTCTCAATGCAACAATGTCTTTTGAATTATTTACAATATATCTAAGCGGTTCAACAGTATCTTCGTTTATAATTTTTCTATCTGCAAATCTTGCAACTGACATTGCAAATGCTTTCATTAAATCTGAATTGGGAATGTGATTTATTTCATAGCTTCTGCTTATTGATTCATCAGGAATGTTATTTGTAAACTCTACTTTTAGAACTTCAGCTAAACTTTTTTCATCTCCGATTTTACCAAGTGAATTCATTATCTCTGATTTAAAAACCGGGTCATATTTCAAATTCAGATACGCGGATTGATTTAAAAACTTTGTCTCTCTTTTCAATAATTCTGAAAGCAAATTTCTTGAGGCTTGACCCTGCATCTGTCCAAGTGAAAAATAAGCTGCTATTCTAACATCTCGATAGTTTCCCGGAACAATACTTAGGTCATATTTTTTAGAAAGAGTACTGTCTGCAATATTTGCAAAACCTATAAATCTTTTTTGGATGAGTTTTAGAAGATAATAATTAAAATCGATGAGGCCAAATCTTGCTGTATCGAGCAATCCATAATCTCTGCTGTCAATTGCAACCAGCATTTTTTTCTCATCATCATTCAAACTATCATGAATGAATGTATTTGTAATAAATGATAAGCCATCAGAAATATCTTTACCTTTCTTTAAAATTATTTCACTGGAATAACTCCTAGTTTCCTCTTTAGAAAAATATACTGAATCGCCAAAAGCATAGTAATAGTAACTTCTTTCAAATTTTCCTACATTGAAGCATCCCCGGTCAATCACTTTATAGTTTGAATCAGTATACATTCCATTAAAAAATATTTTATCATTTTCCATATAAATTTCTCCAGCCGCAAACTGGACATCATTCAAGTGGTTGCATGGGTTCCAAGGCTCATAATGCAATAAATCAGTCCAGTGCTTAATTTTTACTTTAAATGAGTCATTTTTGAAATTGAATGTATATCTATTCCCTTCAAAATAAATCTGATCCTTCCTTAAAACAGAATGCCAGTCACCATTCATAATAAGATAGTTTTTCATATCGGAAGCTGAACAGCCGTATATAACTGCCAATAGAAAAAATGTAAATAACTTTTTCATAAATTGTTTCCACTTGTATTACACTACAACTTTATGCCAAATCCCACAGTCAGCCTGCGGGTTCTCTTGAGTTGTTTTTCTGATTGTTCAAATTTAAAGTTTACAGATGATCTTTCCCTTATATCGAAATAAAAAGTCATCGTTGATTCATATTTATACCTGGTATTATGAAGTTCAATAAATTCTTTTTCAAACTTTCCGTATACATCAAACTGAAAATAATATCTCTTAATTGTTATGCTTGCTGCAGTGATCGAATAATATTCCGTCTGGTTTAAATTATTTTTCCCTCCATACAATCTTTCAAATGTTGCGCCAAAGACAGGATTGACACCAAAAACCCAGCGGTTATCGTTTCCGTCGTATTTAAATTTTACCTCTGAAATATTTCTGACCGGAATAAAAAAATTGGCAAACCTTGGGATAAATGTTAAATTAAAATTAAGTTCTTCAATTTTACTGTGAAAATCTTTGGTAAAAAATACAGAGGGAGATATTTTTGCGCTGCCGTCTGCGTATTGGTAAATTTTGTAATAAGTATCCAATCCAAGCTTCACTTTTTCCTGCTGATCTTTACTTTTACTTGAATAATCAAATTGAATTGATGGAGTTAACCCTGAGTTATCATACCTGAAACCTTTATAAGCTAGAGCTATGTCCACAGAGAATATTGTTTTTTCATCATTATCCTTTTTCAAAGACAATAAAGCGGGCTTTGTGATCTGATCTGAAATATCAAATGACCTCCTGACCTCCAGTATTTTTTGAACTTTATCCATGAAAGTTTCTTCTGTTACTTTCTTTTCAGGAGCTTTTTTCTTAACAGTTACTTTTTTCTTCTGGCTCAGCGTGTCTGACATGATTTTAAGAGAATCAATTTTTTGTGAAAGACAAATGTGAGAAACTGTTGACAATATTATTAATAAAGCAAAAAAAGTTTTTTTCATTAATGAAAATTGTATTCTAATATAAATAAATAATTGTCATCATTGCATTAAAATATTTTTCTGGCGAAGAGAATGGGTTGTCCTGGAGATTAGTTAGTTTCGGTTATATTCAGAATGAAGTTTTAAAAAGTGCATTCTTAAATCAATACTTATTTATTTCATTAAAATCATATTTTTAACTTCAAAAATTTTATCGGCATTATGTCTTGAAAAATATTAATAAGTTAATACCTTATTCCGTTAAAACTCAGACAGGTCTTTGAGCTTTCTTTTAAAAACTTCCTTCTGAAAAAAATTCTCTTCAAGTGCATTTGAAAAAGGAACCGGTGTATCAAGACTGGCGCTTCTCATCACCGGAGCATCAAGATATTGGAAACAATATTCTGAAATATGAGCGGCAATCTCTCCGCCTATTCCGCCTGTCAGGGTATCTTCATGAAGAACTATTACTTTACCGGTTTTCTTTACGCTTTCTTCTACAGTTTTTTTATCCCATGGAAGAAGAATACGCAGATCAATCAAGTCAGCGGAAATGTTCTCATTCTCTTTCAGCACATTTAAAGCCCAGTGAACTCCCATTCCGTACGTTACAATAGTAACTTCCTCGCCTTCGGTTACTAATTTTGCTTTGCTTGTATCGACAGTATAATAGTCATCAGGAATTTCCTCTGAGATACTTCTGTAAAGTGCCTTATGTTCAAAGTACATCACCGGATTAGGATCTTCTATTGCTGCAGCTATCATTCCCTTTGCATCATAAGGATTTGAAGGATAAAATATTTTTAATCCGGGAGTATGGAAGAACCATGCTTCATTTGATTGTGAATGGAAAGGACCGGCTCCGACGCCGGCTCCGCAAGGCATCCTGATAACAACATCAGCATTTTGCCCCCAGCGGTAATAGATCTTTGCAAGATTATTCACTACCTGATTGAATCCGCTTGTGACAAAATCAGCGAACTGCATTTCAACGACTGACTTTATTCCTTTTATCGACAGACCAAGGGCTGCTCCTACTATTGCTGATTCACAAAGAGGTGTATTCCTGATCCTGTCCTTTCCGAATTCTTTAAAAAAATCTTCAGTGATCTTAAATACACCTCCATACTCTGCAATATCCTGCCCCATTATAATAAGATCGTCATACTTTTGAAGTGATTGTTTTAATCCATCTGAAATTGCATCAATGAATCTTTTCTTGGATCTCTTTTCAGTTTGAGGATGAATTATTTTTTGTTCAAACGGAAAATAAACATCCTTTAATTCTGCTTCGGTATTTGGAGTTACTTCGGTTTCTTCGAAAGCTTTTTCAAGAGATTTTTCAATTTCATTTTTAAACTCAGCTCTGATAGTTTCGATAAGAGTTTCATTAAGCAGACCTTCATCCATTAAAAAACTTTCAAAATTTGTTAGCGGATCTTTTTTGCCCCACTCATCAAAAAGTTCTTTTTGAATATACTTTGTTCCGGAAGCTTCTTCATGACCACGCATTCGGAAAGTCATGCATTCAAGAAGCATGGGACGCGGATTATTCCTGATTGATTCCGCATAAGTCTTCACCGTATCATAAACTGCCAATAAATTATTTCCGTCTATTTGAAGAGATTCCATTCCGTATCCAATTGCTTTATCAGTCAGATCTTCGCATTTATATTGTTCATTGATTGGTGTAGACAGGCCATAGCCGTTATTTTCAATAATGAATATGACGGGCAAATTCCAGACAGCCGCAACATTGAGAGCTTCATGAAAATCACCTTCACTTGTAGCACCATCACCTGTAAAAACCGCCGTCACTTTAGCTCCGTCTGAAGTTTCCTTTTTTAAAAGACTTGCAAGAGCGATCCCGTCGGCAATACCCATTTGAGGACCAAGATGAGAGATCATTCCGACAATATGAAATTCATTTGTGCCAAAATGAAAAGATCGTTCGCGTCCTTTAGAAAATCCATTATACTTTCCCTGTAGCTGCATGAAAAGTTTATCCAATGGAACACCGCGTGTTGTAAAAATACCAAGATTGCGGTGCATTGGAAGAATGTATTCGTCTTTTTCCAAAGCCATGGAAACGCCTACTGAAATAGCTTCCTGACCAATTCCCGAAAACCATTTTGAAATTTTTCCCTTTCTTAAAAGCAACAGCATCTTCTCTTCGATCATTCTTGGAAGAAGTATAGCTTTGTATAAATTCAACAAAGTATCATCATCATAGTTTTTCCTGTCATACATCACAAATCTTTTCTTATATTCTGTTGCCGGCTGAGATTGCATTTATTGATTTAAATTATACCTTTAAAATAGTTATTAGTGTTTTTAGTTAACAGTTAAATTGTTAACTGATTAATTCTGAGGTGTTGTTAATAATGCGGATACAAATTTTAACAGCGATTAACTGACTATTGAAGAAGTGTTTATGTATGAGATTTTAGGAAGGATTATTAACTAAAATAAACAATATTTATTCGTACACTTTTTTAAATCTAAATTAACACAAATTAATTTTATACTTTGTTGTGAATATTTCAGATCATTACTTTGTGCCCGGCTCCATCAAATTTCCTCTGAGCAAATTCTCTATCAAGAGTCAGCAGGCCGTCTCCCTTTCCACCGATAAGTTCCAGCTTTCCTATTCTGTTAAGAAATAAATTTTCCTCTTCGACCTGTTCATTAACGTACCATTCGAGAAAGGTTCTGACTGAATGATCGTTTTCCTTTATTGCCGCATCCATTAGTTCATTGATGCACTTGGTAATGAATCTTTCCTGTTCAAGGCTGACCTTGAATACATGCATTACAGAATCAAATTTATTCTGAGGAGCTTTTATAGGCATCAGTGTTACTGTACCGTTTTTCTCATTCACAAAATTAAAGATCTTCATTGCATGGAAATGTTCTTCCTGTGACTGCACATAATAAAAATTTGCAAACCCGTCTAATTCAATTGACTCGAAGTATGAGGTCGCAGCTAGGTATTGGTATTCAGAAAAAAACTCGTGATTGATCTGTTCATTGAGAAGTTTCTCAAGATTCTGACTCAGCATTATTTACTCCTTCAATATAATTTTTAAAATTTATTTTTCCGGCTGATACTTTCGTGTACCCATCTGAGCATCAATTGTAAGGAGTCCGAAACCCTCACCGTTTATAAGCCTGAGCTTTGCGAGAAGCTTTGAAATTGTCGCTTCCTCTTCAACCTGTTCGTCAACATACCATTCCATAAAACTTTTAACCGAGTGATCATTTTCTTTAATTGCCGTATCCATAAGCTCATTAATGGACTTAGTGACAAATTTTTCATGTTCAAGAGATTCCTCAATGACATTCATTACAGAACTGAATTCGGATTTCGGCTCCTTCAATGATTTTAAAATTACTCTTCCGCCTTTATCATGCACAAAATTAAACATCTTCATCGCATGAAAATGCTCTTCCTGCGCCTGCACGTTAAAATAATTTGCAAAGCCCTCCATCTCAATTGACTCAAGATAAGCCGACATTGAAAGGTAAAGATATTCTGCGAAAAATTCCTTGTTGATCTGCTCATTCAGAGCATCCTGAAGTTTTTTTGTTAGCATTTATTGACTCTCCCGCGTTTTGATTGATCTTAAAATACGAATTAACATAGCAAGGTTAAATGAACATTTATATTTTCCTTTGTCACTGCACGGCAAAAGTCATTTCCGGAAATTTTTTATCCAGATAAAATTCTTCAATGCTGAACTCCCTTTTTACTGTATCAATTTCTTTCAGTTTATTTTCATCTGCAGCGTTTCTCTTCACAGCCGTGATCATAGTATTTTTAGCAGTATGTTCTGAGGATATAAATTCAAAAACTTTTGTCTCGTAACCGAAATATTCAAGAGTCAAAGCTCTCAATGCATCTGTAACAGATACAGCAAGCCGTTCGAATAATATTCCATGTTTATAGATACCTTTTAACTGTTCGGGACTTTGCATTTTCTTCCTTACATATTTATGACAGCATGGAGCTAATAAAATTATTCCGGCTTTAGATTGTACAGCTTTATAGATTGCATCGTCTGTTGCTGTGTCGCATGCATGAAGAGCGACAGCAATATCTGCATTTTCAAATTCAGCTGTGTCAATATTTCCGTTCACAAAATTCAGTTTAACAAATCCGCATTCTTCCGCAAAGTTATTTGAAAGCTTAACAAGTTCTTCCTTCTGTTCGACTCCTTTGATCTCAATTTGTTTATTCAATGTATTTTTAAGATAGTCATACAATGCAAAGGTAAGATAACTCTTGCCTGAACCCAGATCTATTATCTTAAGCTCTTCTTTTTCTTTGAGATCCGAGGATCTGTAAAGTGAATCGACTATCTCAATGAATTTATCCACCTGTCTGAATTTATCATACTTGTCAGATTTTACCTTTCCATCATTACCGGTGATGCCAAGCAGATAAAAATATTTCGAATCGGAATTTACAAATCTTGATTTGACTTTGTTGTGAGTGCTTACTTCTGAGTCTGATAGAGTTGCTTTTTTGATATGAAGCTGTGGGATACGCTTTTTTGAGTAATCGATAGCAAAATCATTTTCAGTTGTAAATAATGTACCGCTTAAAAAATCTTTTCCCAAAATTTCATCAGCGAGTTTAATCCCCGGTTCAAAATCATAGTTCTTCACAATGTCTTTGGTCTTATATCTGAATTTGAAGGAAAGCTTCTCACCTTCTTTGGTTTCAATTCTTGTTACAAAAATATTCTGAAACTCTTTATCGCCGCCTCTGTATTTTCCAAAAGCTATTTTGATAAACGACTTCTTTTCAACGCTGGTTTTGAAATGCTCCAGAAACTTTTGTTTTTCATTTTCCATATATATATTATTATTACTACATAAGATAGGAAATTGATCTTTTACTTCTTTTAAAATTTAGATCAACTCTTTAACAATTAATCTTTCAGCGAATTAAGAAAGTTCACTTTTTCCTTGATCATACTTTTTACACCATTTTCTTTTATGATGTCTCTGACCATTTCATTGTCAGCAAACACTTGCCATTCACTTATGAGATTATCTTTGACCTTTGCTCTCCAGGCTGCTGGTATTTCAAATTTATCTTTATAAGATATTTCTTCAGCATCAAATGTTCCGCCGGCTTTTCCAAAGATACCAACTGAATCGTTAGTCAGTAAAGTATTTATAATTGAGATCTTATAATTCGGAAACCAGCTGAAAAATCCTTCCCAGGCTTTTACCATATCTTTTTTTCCTTTAACAATAATTCCCATAGAATCAGTAAATACATGATCTTCAGACATGAGTTTGGTCATGCCAATGACATCATGATCATTTAATTTTTCAACAAATGAAATTACCGTTCTTAGTACATCTAACTGTTCTTCATGCTCCTTTTTTTTCTCAATGCCGGCCTCAATATCAGATTCCTTTCCGAGATAAATTGATTTCAGAAGTGTTTCTGAAATTTTATTCTTTTCTTTTTTGACTAAATAAGCTGAAGCTCCGGGCTGGGAAGTAATAACTTTTAATGGTTCTGCCCCTATAAAATGAATTGCTGCCCCGTCCTCTACTCCATAACCTTCGTCAATAGTCCCTTCCAGAATTAATTTATGAAAAGATTTTTTTAACTCAACTCTGTCATCATAATGAGGGCAAAAACTTCCTTTAAGAATTCCAAGACATTCAAGTTTATTAAGTTTTCCCGGAGAAGGATTTGTGATACCGTCTTCAAACCAGCATATTGCCCCGGCGCTCATGCCTGACAAAATTATTCCGGCTTCCCATGCCTTTTTCATAATTTTATCAACACCGAATTTTTTCCAGGTTTCTATGATTAATTTTGTATTACCGCCTCCAACATGAATAATATCTTGATCCATTATAAAATCTTCAATATTTTTTGGAGGGGTTAAAAATGACAGATGAGATGGCTCACACTGTTGCTTGTCAAAAAATTTATAAAACATGTCCCGGTATTCTTTGCCGTCATTACTTGCGGTTCCTAAAAAACAGATCTTTGGCCGCTCTTTCAAAACAAGATTAAGGATATACTTGTCCAGCAATCCGTTTGAAGGCTCCATCGAAAACATTCCGCCACCAAGTGCTACAATTTGTCTGGGTATTCTCAAAAAAAATTTTGATTTTTAAAGTTGCAAGATAGTCATAGATGTTTTGTTTTTCAGTGGAAAAGTTTGAACAGTGAGTATTGTTTTGCAATGATTTTTAGAATTAACTTTTTTATTTATGACTTTCTCTATATTTTATTTCTAATAATACAAAATAAAATTTAGATAATAATGAAGATAAATTTAACTTATGTTACGGATAACAAAGGTAAGCAGAAGGCTATTCAAATGTCAATTAAAGAATGGAATAAATTTAATGAACAATTTATTAAATTGGTTGAATACAAAAAACTGAAAATGGATTTATCTGAAGCAACAAATGAAATAATATTATTCGAATCAGGTAAAAAGAAACCAAGGACTCTAAATCAATTTCTGAATGACTTATGAGATCCGAACAACCGAGAAGTTTGAAAGGCAAGCTAAAAGACTCACAAAAAAATTTCCCTCTCTAAAAAATGAATTAGCGCAACTCGGTGAAAATTTGTCAGAAGATCCAATACAAGGAACATCACTCGGAAAAAGCTTTTTTAAAATTCGTTTAGCTATTAAAAGTAAAGGAAAAGGAAAAAGCGGTGGCGCAAGAGTTATCACATATTTAATTTTTAATAAGCTTAAAATGGGGAAAGTTGATCGTATTTACATGACTGCAATTTATGATAAATCAGAGTTTGAATCAATTTCAAATAAAGATCTGGAGCAGATCATATCAGATATAAAATTTTAACATTTGTGGCCTATAGCTCATACTCTGTAACCGTTCTTCAAAAATCCTCCATCAACAGCAATGCATTCACCTGTCACATATGATGCAGCAGGCATTGAAAGAAATGCTGCAACTGCTGCAACTTCAGAAGCTTCTCCAATTCTATTCATTGGAGTTCTTAGTAAAATTTTTTTTAATTTTTCCTGATCATTCAAAACAGGTTCCGTCAAAGAAGTTTTGATATACCATGGAGCTATTGCATTTATCCGGATAAAATCCTTTGCCCATTCGACAGACAAGTATTTTGTTAAATGGATCATGGCTGCTTTTGAAACTGCATACGGTGAACCGGTTCCGACTGAAGTTATTCCGGCAACTGAAACAATATTGACAATAGATCCGCCGTCGGATTTTTTTAACAATGGATGAAATGTTTTACAAAGCTCAAATCCGGATTTAAAATTCAGATCCATTAATTTGTCAAGATCTTCTTCAGTATTTTCAAGAGTTTTTTTCCTTGTGTTTGTTCCGGCATTATTAACAAGTATGTCCAGCCTGCCTGTACCGGCATTTATCTTTTCAAGCAACTTTTTCCTGTCCTCACTGTCAGTAACATCACACTTCATTCCTTCAACTTTAAAACCTGCATTATTGTAACTCTCTATTTGTTCATCTATGTCTTTTTGATCTCTGGAAATAATGAAAACTTCTGCGCCCAATTCAAGGAACTCTTCAACGATTGCCTTGCCGATCCCTCTGGTAGCTCCGGTTACAAGCGCTTTCTTGTCTTTTAATGTCCAACGCATTTTCAGATTTTCTTTCATGTTATTTTTTGATCTTAATATTTATTGAATAAAATTCACTATTCACTATTCACTATCCTTTTATTGTCAGCCCATTTTAGAAAATCAAAATATACAAATGCGTTTTTTTCATAAATGTCTTTTTTAAAGACAAGCAGATTTTTTTTTAGTAAACTGAAAATTTTCAAAAGATCCTCTTCAGTTTTAAAATTATTAAGTTTTTTAAGAGAAGAGAGTACAGCGTTTTCAGTTTTGTATAATTTGCTTTTACTCTTAAGATATTTGACTGTCGATGGAATGAGATAGTTGAGAAGCTTTTTATTTCCAAGTTCATAATGGACCAATGCATTGAGCATTCTTGCGTAAGGCTCAAGGTGAATAGTAAACTTCAGCGTCTTGACAGCAAAGAGAAAATTAATAATACGAAGAGCTTCATCAAATTCTCCAATGATAAAAAAATATTTTGCCAGCAGGTAATAAAGGTAGTTATACTGATTTATTGTGACTTTACCTTTATTTTTAACCAGGAACTTTTCAATTGAATCGGGAAGAAAGGTTTTTATTTTTTTATTTTCTGAAGATACCGCATGAGATAATGTTATTATATAATAAGTTGCAGCAGTATCAGTATTGAATACTCCGACAGAATTAAATGTTTTATTAAACTTTTCAAACATTCTCTTAGCCACAGCAAATCTGAGATCCTGAACTGCAGAATGGATCAATGCAATGTATGAATCTTTATAGTTATCAAAGAGAAACTGCTGAAATACTTCTTTGTTTTTAAAAATATGTTCAAACCTTTTCTTATTGAAATTATAGGCTTCTCTTGAATTACCTTTTAGCTCACTGGCAATATTCATTGCAAAAAAATATTTTTCTTTTGCTGTCACAGATAAGAATTTTTTTTCAATGCTGAATTCCTCAGACCTCAAAATATTATTTATCTGTTCAGCAGCTGAGCTGTTTCTGATGATGCCATGTAATCTGTAAATTCTGAACAAACCTGATATAGATCGTTTATATTTATTGTTAATCCTGATCTTTTCCAAAACATTCAGCTCTTCATCATAAACATCATTAATGTTTTTTCTGGTGATGTCCTCTTTTTTTGAAAGCTGCCTTTCCATTTCAAGAAATTCCAGAAGTATGCTGAACCTCTCATATTTTACAGCCAGTCCTTTTCCATATTGTAATGTTTTAAAGTATTGTGAATACAAAGCCTTATCGTACATTAATCTGCATCTGCTGAGAATGTTATTAAGTCTTGCATCCAGAGACTTCTGATTATATAAAGATATCAGACTTTTGAATATCAGCTTATAAAGATAGTTCTTTGTAAAAGTCAGATTTTTTACAAAATTTTCATTTCGGAATTTTGTTTTTATCTGTTTTTCATCATAAGACTTTTGAGCATCAATAATTTTAAAGAGCCGGATATAATTTTTATTTCCTTTCTGCAAATCAGCATTAAGCTTGAAATGTCTTTTCTCACTGGCAGAAAGAGACTTTATAAGTTCAAATAATTCTGAGGACGGTGTCATCAGGTTTGCAATTTGTTAATCATATTTTGTTGGAATGATGATTCGTTTGAGGGAAATTTATTAATTTTGATGCTGCCGGGTTTCTAATAATGAACTGTATCCTTCCATATCTAAACGAATCAACATCATTTCAGTACCGTATTAAATTTTATATCTTGTTCAAAAAATTTCAATAAAATATAAACTAATATTATGAAAAAATATTTAATAATTCTGACGATAATCCTGTTCGGAACAGGTTATGTTTATACTCAGGATTTTGTAAGAGTTGCAGCCAGTCCCGTGAGCATTGACAGCGGTGCTTCAAGAAGTGTTAACTGGATAGATTATGATAATGACAATGATCTTGATCTTTTTATATCAACAGGATACCGGTATGGAGATGATAACCTTTTATACAGAAATGATAACGGAACATTTGTAAGAATTTTTAACCAGCCGCTTGTTAATGACAGTCTTCCTTCAGACGGAAGCAGCTGGGGAGATTTAAATAATGACGGACTGCCTGACCTTTGTGTTGTAAACTGGTGGAACAAAATTAATCTGCTTTATTCAAATCAGGGAAACGGGAATTTCACTTTTCTTTCATCAAACATTATAAGTTCACAACCCGGCTATTCTGAGACATGCAGCTGGGGTGATTTCGACAATGACGGACTTCTTGATCTTTTCGTAACCAATAGTGACGGATCAAACCACAGAAATTATTTATATAAAAATACAGGCAGCGGCAGTTTTGTAAAGATTGATACGGGCACAGTGGTAAGCGAGATTGCATACGCCCGGGGAATGAACTGGGTCGACATTGATAACGACCGTGACCTGGATATTTTTGTCTGCAGGGAAGGCAACAGAAATGAATTTCTTTACAAAAATAATGGCGGCGGATATTTTACGAAAATTACTAATTCACCATTATCAACAAGTGCAGGCGATTCATGGAGCGGCAGCTGGGGCGATTATGATAATGATGGCGATCTTGATGTATTGGTTGCAAATCATTCAAACCAGCCAAACTTTTTATTTCGCAATGACGGAAATTTTTCTTTCACAAAAATTACAACCGGTCCGCTTGTGACCGAAACGGGTTATAATTCTGTCAGCGGCTGGGGCGATTATGATAATGATGGTGATCTGGATATGTTTGTCAGCCAGTCGTATGGATCTCCGATAACACGCAAGCTTGTCAATAAACTCTTCAAAAATCTTTTGATGGAAACCGGTTCTGCTGCATTTGAAAAAATCACAAGCGGAGAAATTGTGAATGATTCAGGAAACACCTATGGTTTTGCCTGGGGGGATTATGATAATGACGGAGACCTTGATCTAGCTGCAGCAAATACTTTGAATGAAAATCAAAAGAATGCATTGTACAAAAACGAACTGTCAAACGGTAATAAATGGCTGAACGTAAAATGCGTGGGTATGCTTTCGAATAAATCTGCAATTGGTGCCAAGGTCCGGATCAAAGCAACTATAAATGGAAACTCAGTCTGGCAAATGCAGGAAATTGATGGTCAGTCCGGTTACTGCGGCCAAAATTTAATTCTGCATTACGGCTTTGGCAATGCTTCGATAATAGATTCAATAAAAGTTGAGTGGCCTGCCGGAGGAAACCAGTACTTCACAAATGTCCCTTTAAACAGAAATGTAACTATTACAGAGAATGGAGCATTAATTTCCATCAATGAAAAAAAAATTAATGAAGATATAAATTTTATTCTGAATCAGAATTTTCCAAATCCTTTTAACCCAAATACAATTATCAGTTATGAGTTAGCTGTCGGCGGTAATATTTCTTTAGATGTCTTTGATGTTCTTGGAAAAAATGTTGCGACTCTTATTAATAAAAAACAAAATGCAGGTAACTATGAAATAGAATTTGATGGAAGTAATTTATCCGGCGGCATATACTTTTATACTTTAAAAACTGAAAACTTTAGTGAGACGAAGAAGATGCTAATGATAAAGTAGTGATGTTATATTTATAAAATGAAACCGGTGTGGGAAGTCTTGCCCCCCGGTTTTTATATAAACCCAGTTCAATTTTAAAATTAAAGAAATTGAGAGAATCTGAAAACACTGATAAGATCCACATTCTGAAAAAGGAAATAGAAGAACAGTCATTGATCCATGAAAAAAAATGGCTGTTACAAAAGACAAGAGAGTTTCTAGCTAAACCGATAAAAAGGAAATTTTAAAATTACTTTACTAACTTTTCAACAAGTTCAACTGCACCTTCGGTCGCCGTTTTTTGAATAAATGATAAATTATTATATTCAAGATTACATTCAGGCCGTGCAGGATCGATTAGATATTTTGGTGAATCATGAGGAGCGAATTCAATCAGGCTTGCTGCAGGATAGACAACAAGTGAAGTTCCTATTATTATAAAAATGTCTGCACTTTCAGAATGCCGGATTGCTTCATCCATCATCGGCACCATTTCTCCAAACCATACTATATGCGGTCTTAACTGAGATCCCCTTTCACACTTATCACCGTTATAAATATCTTTTCCATTTAATTCATAGACCAATTCCGGATGAGATGTGCTTCTCGATTTATTTAATTCTCCGTGAAGATGAATTATGTTTGCCGAACCTGCACGCTCGTGGAGATCGTCAACATTTTGTGTAATAATCGTTACATCAAATTTTTTTTCAAGTCTGACCAGTTCAATATGTGCAGCATTTGGTTTTGCATTCAAAAGCTGACGCCTTCTTTGATTATAAAAGTCCAGTACTAAATCTTTATTCTTACGCCACCCTTCCGGTGAAGCAACATCCATTACATTATGCCCTTCCCACAAACCCCCGGAATCTCTGAAAGTTGACAGGCCGCTTTCGGCGCTTATACCTGCTCCGGTAAGGACAATTAGTTTTTTCTTCATATTAGTTTAATTGCTCTCTTAAATAAAAAAGGCGAAGTAAAAATACTCCGCCATTAGACAAGTAAAATAAAATGTGTATTATTTTGCCGGACCGGAAACCTTATCAATCAAATATTTTGCAACAGCATCTGCTTCCTTCGGCTTCAAACCAGGATTGGGCATAGGAGGATAGTCAGGAAAAACTTTTTGAGGATTTTGTATCCATGCAGATAATTTTTTTACATCACCATTGAAAGTTGGAATGGTCTGGTTGTAAGGAGGTCCTACCAGCTTAACATCAAATTTGTGACAGGCAGAACAAATCCTTGTAAAAATTTCCTCTCCATTAACGCCTGCAGTATTCAAAGTCTTTCCTTTTTTCTGCTTTTCAAGTTCCTCGGCTTTAACAGTAATGGCTTCCATATTTTCTCTTGCAGCTGTTCCGAATGCAGATTGATATTCCATAATAAAAAGACCGAAGCAAAATATCAGCATGTAAAATGCAACGCTTATATATTTCATGTCCGAATTTTTAATGACCGCATAAAGAAAATTGCATATCAGCAATGCCGAAACAAGAGCTAAGCCTGTATAAAGAAATACTGATCCTGACAAAGATACATTAGGAGTAAATATAAAATTAACAAATAAAAAGACAGGAAGGAGCGCAGCACCTGTAAAAGCTATATTACCGCCGACCTTCTTAACAAAATTTGTGTATTGCACATCCATTTCATGAATACCTCCCTGCCAGCTGAAAAAGAAAAATAAGATCGACGTTCCGGTTATGGTAATTGAAAGTATAATGATCATTAAAAAATTTACAAAAGTTGCCCCTGATAAAAACATTTGTGAAATATTCTGAAAGTCCTGATACCTGTCGGAAGACAAAGCAATGGTAGTCCCTGCAGCAAAGAATACACCTGTAATAAGCAGCATTATAAATCCGTACAGTCCTGAGTTAGCATTAGTATTTTTAAGATCAAATTCATAATCAGCAATGTCTTCAGGCAGCTTAGTTTCAAGTTCGTGCCTGTTGATACCAGTTAAATTTTTAAAAGATTCAATGAGTGATTCGATCTGAAATGTACTTTGATAACTATAAATAAAATTAACAGCTATAGCCATAAACAGAGTTGAAACAAACAGCAGACTTACAGTGATTACCTGCACTTCAAACAAAAGCTGTGCAAAAACAAAAGTAATTGATAACAGCGGAAGCACACCCAGGCCAACACCTACAAAACGGTTAAGAGCAAGTTTATCAATAATGTCTTTTGCAAAACGTATGAATAGTTTGTTTTTAATTTTTCTGCCATAAGAATTGAAGATAACAGAAAAGGCAGTTCCACCCAGAAGCATTCCAAAAAACGGAAGAAAGATCAGCATGCAAAGCACTAACATTATTTTTAATAACGCAAGATGCTTAGAAGTTGAAGGAATAACTAAATTGTCAAGAAAATCCATTTACAATCTTTTTAAAAGTTAAATTTATGTCAAAAAAAGTTCGATGAGTTTATCCAATGATAGCGAAGTAATAATCAATAATGTGAAAATATTTATTCTTATGAACATGTTCTTAGCTTCTTTCTTATCTCCTGTAGTTTTCAAAAATCTGAAAGATTGTAAAATAATCCATCCTGATGCAAGTATGAGAAAAATATTCGAAGCATAGAAATTAAGTATTCCAAAAAAATTAATTGAAAGTGCTATGGCAATTGTAAGAAGCAGCCATGAAAATGTTATCCTTATTAATTGAGTTTTAGAAAAAATATTTGTAAGAGTCGGGAAGCCGCCTTTATCATAATCCTTTCCATAAACCAGCAGCAAAAGCCAGAAGTGAGGAATCTGCCATACAAAAAAGTAGGAAGCAATTAATAAAATCTTCGGATCCAGTAAATATCCTCCCGCTGCAACCCAGCCTGCTATTGGAGGCAGCGCACCCACAAGTGATCCGGGAATTATAGCCCAGGGAGTAAGTTTTTTTAAAGGAGTGTAGACTAAGTTATACCATGCAAACGTAAAAAGACCTATCTCCAGCGTGAGTAAATTTGTTTTCAGTAACAGGACTATTGAGCCGGATAATAAAAGACAAATTGAGATCATAAGAACTTTTCCGGGTGTGATAATTCCGGATGGAAGCGGCCTGTTTCTGGTTCTATCCATTAACAGATCAGTACTTCTTTCCTGATAATGATTCATTGCAGCAGCTCCGCAGGACAAGAGAAAAATTCCCAATACCGGGTAAAGAGAAAAAGCCTGAAAGTTTTGCAGCGCCAGTATATATCCGAGAGCGGTTGTAAAAGCCACGAGGACAGTGATACGGATTTTTGTTAATTCAAAGAGGATCTTTGTCCATGACAAGATCCCGGGCTTTGTTTCAGCCTGTAATGTAAGTTCTTTTTTATGTGAGGCGGTGGTTTGAATAAACTTTAAAATTATTTTTTTAATAAATCGGATTTTCTTATGCCCGGTGCAGTTGAATCTTTTTTTACAGAATCAATTTTAGAGTTGGCTTTCGTTGTATCTGTTTTTCCTGCAGCCGTATTTAATGAATCAACTTTTACAGCGATACTGTCTGTTTTTGTAGTGTCAGGTGGAAAATAATTTTTCCAGACCAGAAATTTTTCCTGCGGAACTACAATAACCGTCGCATACATGTAAGAATGATTTAGTCCGCAATATTCAGCGCATGCGGCATAATAATTTGCCGGTTCGTTGGTTCTTATCCAGTAATAATTTGTTCTGCCGGGTATCGCATCTTCTTTACTTCTGAAAGCAGGAAGAAAAAAACTGTGATTAACATCCTGAGATTTAATATCAAATTTTATATTAGTATTAGCAGGGAGAAACAATGTGTCAGATTTTTTTTTATTATCATATTCAAAAGACCATTTCCACATTTGCCCTGTTACAGTGACCACCTGAGCATCCGGCGGGACATCACGCATATTTTTAAATCCTGACCAACTGACGAAAAACATCATAAGAACCAAAATGATGGGAATAACTGACCAAACGATTTCAAGTGTAGTATTTCCTTCAATGTTTTCTGAAACAGGATGTCTTTTGCGGTTATATTTATAAACAAAGTATAACATTGCTCCGGTAATTATAAGAAGCAATATTACAGAAATTACACTTATAAAAATAAAAGTATCGTCTACCTGTGTTACTATACTTGGCCTCATATTAGTATCTAAAAGTTAAATCAAAGAAAGTTAAAATGAATATAATGATGAATGTGATCATACAAACACCTATAAAGATCCTGAAAATTTTTGAATCGAATTTTACGTGCATAAAAAAGTTTATAACAAACATGGACTTTACACCCGCAATTATTAATGCAACCGATAAAGCCAGACTTCCAAGATTTATTCCCGCCACTGCTATAGTAATTCCCGTAAGAGATAACAAACCTATCCAGACTAAAACATTTATTCCGTAACTTGGATGATGCGCTACTGCGATAAGAGCTTCGTTTGAATCATGATTATTTTGAGCATCCATATTTTTAATGTATTAGATAAAATAAAGGAAACAGGAAGATCCAGATAATGTCGACAAGATGCCAGTATAATCCTGAATTTTCAAGTTTTTGAAAATTATTATGAGTAATTTTATTTTTATGAATCAACCACATTACAATACCGATGAATATCATACCCGCAATAATGTGGAGGCCGTGAAGGCCGGTCATAACAAAATACAAACCGAAATACATAACTTCGCCTTCGGACATATTCTGAAGAGCAGGACCTTTTGGATAAATTCCGTGATGAAATTTAGCGCCCCATTCAAAATATTTATTCACCAGGAAAACAAATCCACAGATCATTGTAGCCCAAAGGAAAAACAGGCATAGTTTTTTATTGTCCTTTTGTAAGGCAACTATTCCAAGTACTATCGTCAGACTGCTTGTTAATAAAATAACTGTGTTAATTGCTCCCAAAAAAACATCGAGTTCAGACGCAGCTGCAATAAAGCCATCAGGATAAATATAACGGTAACCTGCATACAATAAAAACAACCCGCCGAACAGGAGTATTTCTGTAAAAAGAAATAACCATAATCCCATCTTTGATCCAAAGTCATCTCTGTGAACATGTTCATGATGAACTACTTCTGTAGAAGAATCTGAATGACTGCTCATTTTTTATCCTCCTCTCCATGAATATGAGTGTGATCATAAGGGCCGGTAGTAACGACAGGTATCTCATCAAAATTTTCCAAAGGCGGAGGTGAAGGGACCTGCCATTCTAAAGTTGTTCCTCCCCATGGATTGTCGCCGACTTTACTGCCATACTTCAAGCCTCTGATCAAATTATAAAACATTATCAATATTCCTGAGACAAGAATCCATGATCCTACCGTTGATATTATATGATAGATCTGAAACTCCGGTAGATAATCATAATATCTCCTTGGCATTCCCATGTAACCCATTATAAACATCGGGAAATAAAGTGTATTAAAACCTACTGCGATTATGTAAGCTGCTACTTTTGCCATTTTCTCATTATACATCTTGCCGAACATTTTTGGAAACCAGTAATGAAGCGAGGCAAAGAAAATTATTCCCATTCCTCCAAACATTACATAGTGAAAGTGTGCAACTACAAAGTAAGTATCTGTCAAATGCAGATCTGTATTCAATGCACCAAGTACTAAGCCTGTCAATCCTCCGATTGAAAAAATAAATATAAACAAAAGTACATAAAGCATGGGAGCTGTAACAGTAATTGAACCTTTATAAAGTGTAGCGACCCAGTTAAAAACTTTTATCCCTGAAGGAAGAGCAACAAAGAATGTTAGCAGAGAAAAAATTACACGTGAAGTGTCGCTGATACCGCTTGAAAACATATGATGTCCCCATACTAAATATCCTACCAGTGCAATTCCCAGACTTGAAATTGCGATCGGCACATATCCAAAGATCGCTTTCTTTGCAAAAGTCGGAATGATCTCCGATACAACACCCATCGCAGGAAGGATCATAATGTAAACTGCCGGATGAGAATATATCCAGAACATGTGCTGGTAGAGAAGAGGGTCACCTCCCAGAGTCGGATCAAATATTCCAATGCCGAAAGCTCTTTCAAGGATTATTAAAACTAATGTTATACCAATTACAGGAGTTGCTAAAACCTGGATCCATGATGTTGCATAAAGTGCCCAAACAAAAAGCGGCATTCTAAACCATGTCATTCCCGGACATCTAAGCCTGTGTATTGTCGAAATAAAATTTATTCCTGTGAGTATTGTTGCAAACCCTAATACGAAAGCAGCAAAGACAGACATTGAAACATTAGTTGTCGTCCTGATACTATATGGTACATAAAAAGTCCATCCTGTATCCATTATTCCGCCTCCGTAAAACAATGAAAATATTGCCAGTCCGCCTCCTATAATATAAAGGTACCATGACATTAAATTTATTCTCGGAAACAAAACGTCCTTAGCTCCTATTTGAATAGGTAGCAAAAAGTTACCGAATATTGCGGGTATGGAAGGTATGATAAATAAAAAAACCATTATCACTCCATGAAGAGTGAATAGAGAATTGTAAGTTTGCGGCTTCATAAATGTCTCACCCGGGGTGAGCATTTCAAGACGCATTAAAACTCCGATCGCCATTGCAACCAAAAAGAATGATGTAATCGAAACCAAATACAAAATACCGATCCTTTTATGATCTACTGTAAGCAGCCAGGATAGTATTCCTTTATGTTTGCCTTTAGTGTGATAAAAATCTACTTCCGTTCCACCGGGAACAGCTATCGTTCCGTTTGCCATAATTATACTTCGCTGTTAGTTTTAATTTTCTTTTTTTTAAAATTTAATATTATAACAAATGCACCGAGCAGCAGCAGCATTCCGCCGCCTGCAACTCTTGTGATATTTAATACATATTTTCTGCCGTCAGGATCAAAGCTGAAGCACATTTTTACAATCTTACTTATAGACGGCACAACTTTGCCTTCAGTAGCTTCTGTAACAGCCATTTTAAAATCAAAGGGTAAATAATCCGTTCCATATAAATATCTTGCTATTTTACCTTCAGGTGACACCATCATTATCGATGCCCCATGAGCAAAATCCTTTCCCTGTTTTTGAAATTTAAAACCAAGCACATCACAGATCTTTTTTGTATTGATACTGTCGCCCGTTAAAAATCTCCATGAATCATTCGGGATCTTTACTTTTAGTGCATTCAGATAACTTTCTTTCTTTCCCGAGGCTAAAATATAATCTTCAGTCGGATCAAAGCTGATAGTAATTAAATTATAGTCTTTGCCCGGTTCGAGGTCTACTTTATCAACTACCTTTGAAACCCCGTTAAGCAAGGGGCTGCAGATACTGGGGCATCTGAAGTAAACAAGTGAGAATACGGTTGGTTTGGTGATAAGACTTTTTACATTTACCTGCTGACCGTATTCATCTGTAAGAAATATACCGTCAGGTATAGTTTCCCCAAGTCTTTCATCGATGCCTATTTCAACTTTGGGAATGTCTGTTTCTTCCTGTCCATACAATATGTCCGACAGGAAAATTAAAGCGATTATTATTAATAAATAATTTTTTATATGAATTTTCATTTCAATTCTTTTATACTCTGTTTTTTGAAAACAGGTTTTTCAAATAATTGTAAAGCAGATTAGTTTTTTCCGGACTTAACTGATAAACGGATCCTTTAAATCCTTTATCAATTGGGTCGGTTTCAATAAACTGAACAAACTCATCAATATTCTCATTCCATTTTACATTCGCTGCAAACGAATTCAACACTTTCATTTTATCCGAAACAATTTCATTGAAAATTATAGAGGCCGAATCAATTTTTTCATTCTGCAAATTTGATATTACACTATTCAGGTTTGCACTCACTGTATCGTAATCAAGAACTTCAAGATCCATTGCAAGCCCTAACGGAATTTGATTTGGCATCTTGTAACCTTTTGCAAGACTATACTTTGCATCAAGTGCTGCCAGCGAGTCAGGGGTGTCTTTTGGATAAGTGGGATTAAATGTCTGAACATATTGTATAATTGCGAATCTATCTTCAGGAGGAATAGTACTGAAACTCGCCATTCCGGTATTAGGAATTCCTTCCTGCAGCGTAACATACATGTTGGAGATCTTCGGACCATTCTTCCAGACTTGCTTTGAGGGATCGATAAAGTTTCTCGGAGGCGGAACAAGAGTCGCTCCCGCAGGACCATTGCCGGCGCCTGTTTCACCGTGACAGCTTACGCAGTTTGTATTGTACAGGTCTTTGCCTTTAGATATCAGATCAGGGTTTGGTGTACTGAATTTTATTACATCAACAGGCGGAGTTATTCCACCTCTTTTTAAAGGCTGACTTACGCGCATATTTGAGTCCGCTGAAAGTAAAACAGGAGCATGATACAATTTATTGTAATCCAGAGTTTCAACATATTTCACACCCAGGTATGTAATAAATCCGAGCAAAAGCATGTATAATATCCCGTAAAACTTTGCGAGATCCCTGAATAGATCGAATACGTTAAATTTTTTCTTTCCTGTACCGTGTGCCATTTGTTATTCGTTTATTCGTTAATTCGTAATTCCTAATTCCTAATTCCTAATTCCAAATCCTGTCAATCATGTTAATCCAAAAATCTGTGGTCTAGTTCAAATGAAAATTCAATCCCTGATTAAGCTTTGGATCGCCGACAGGAACTAAGTTAGTTTTACTTGCTCTTATTCTGAATACAGTTATAATTATACCAACTGCAAACATCATCACTCCTAATTCACTCCACCCAAATACAAATCCTTCTGTGAAATAAGTCGGCATAATTAACCAATACAGATCATAAGCGTGTGCCATCAATATCCAGCAAGCCATTATAACTAATAGCTTTGGATTTACTTTCGAACTTCTTGGCAGCAAAATCAGAAACGGAATTATAAAATGAATAAATACCAGCCCTATTGAAAAATAAGCCCAGCTTCCCTTCATTCTCATTATAAACCAAAATGTTTCTTCCGGAAGATCCGCATACCATATTAACATATACTGGGAAAATCCAATGTATGCCCAGAAAATTGTGAATGCAAACATCAATGCTCCGAAGCTGTAATAATTATTGTTGCCCATCCTTTTATCCAGATAGCCGTTCTCATTTAAATTGACAGCACAAAACGTGGCCGCTGCAAATGAAGCAAGGAGAGTTCCGGCAAAATAATAAACTCCGAACATTGTTGAATACCAATGATATTCCAGACTCATCATCCAATCAATCGCACTTACAGAAAGAGTGATCATAAACAGTATTGCAAACACAGCAGATAATTTAATACTTTGTTTTGTCAACGCAGGATCTTTTGTGATGTCCTGCTTTTGTGAATTTCTAATAAACAGAAAAAGGAAAACCAGCCAAACGATAAAACATACTGCAACCCTTATGATAAAAAAATTTGTATTGAGATAAGGTTCTTTTTGCTGAAGTATCGGATCATTTGCTAAGACATCTTTATGTGTCCAGTGAAACAAGTCATGCATTCCCAGTATCAATGGAATTACAAGAATTAAAAGTACCGGAATAATGGATGCTAAAAATTCCGAGATCCTTCTAAAAGGCGTACTCCATGTTGCTCCGACTAAATACTCAAGAGCAACAAGTGCAAGCGAACCCACACCAATACTAAGTAAGAACATGTACATCCAAAGATAATCAAATAATGCACGTTGAATGTTGGTCATAAACGAAATGATCGTCAGTATCAGCCCGATCCCCAACAATGCATAACCGATTGTTCCAACTTTAGACGGTAAAGGTTTTTTCTGATAGTCCATTTATAGAATTATAGAATTAAAAATTTTAATAATTAAATCTGAAATAAATTACTTGGCCTTTGTCATATCTTCATCACTCGCATTCTTAGATCTTTGCAATGCTCTCACATAATGAATGATCGCCCACCTGTCATCACTTGAAACCTGCTCAGCGTAACTGGGCATTACATTCTGTCCGTTTGTGATAACATGATAGATATTACCATCCTGCCATCCAATCAGCTTTTCACTGTGAAGACTCGGTGGTTTTGGAAACTGGCCTTTCAAACGCCCGTCACCTTCACCAAAATATCCGTGACAAGGACTGCAGTAAATGTTAAATCTGTCCTGTCCTCTTTCTAAAACTTTTTTATTCATCGCCAGCGGATTTGCTAGTGACTTTACAGAAGAGTCAGGCATTCCCTGATATTCATACGGCAGAAATCCTCTTGCAACAGTCCCCTTAACAGGAGGTCTCATCCCTGCTTTATTCTGAAAAAAATCACTTTTGCTTTGTGAATCGATCCTGTCCTGATTCCACATCCAGTCAAAAGGAACAACATCATATAAAACTATATTCAATGTAAGATATGTAAATATTGCTGTAATGATTGCCGTGCCGATCAAAGCACCGATAAATTTTTTGTCAAACAAGGGAGTCTTTTTCTCTAAATTTGATTCCCTGAAATAGATCGGCTGAACATCATATGCTCCGGTTGATAAATATAAATTCTTAACATCGTTTTCTACAAACTTATCGTCTTCTGTTTTTATGACAATTCCGAATTTATCGGAAGTTACATTACGCATGAAAACTGTATCATTTAAAGGGCTGTTGATCTTAGGAAGTTTATTAAAAAGAATAAGCATTCCCAGTACTGTTGCAATTCCTGTTAAAAGAATTGTTACTTCAAAGGTTATTGGAATTGAAGGAGGCAATGAGAAAAAAGGTTTTCCTCCGATTATATTCGGATAATCAATTGATGACATCCACCAAATCATTAGCAGAGCCAGGAATGTGCCGGTAATACCGAGGGTAAAAGAAACATAACCAACCTTAGAACTTTTCATTCCCATTGCATCATCCATCCCGTGAAGAGGATAGGGTGAATACACATCAAACTTTTCATAACCTTTGCCGGCGACTACAGCAGCGGCTTCGATAATTTCATTCGGAGTATTGTAAAGCGCTGACAATCCGAAAAGCTGCTTGCTCCTCGGAGTCGTATCATCTTTGGTATCCAGTACTTTTATATAATCAGTTAGTTTTTTTATCATTAAAAGATTGATAGGTATATGTATGTTGTTTAATTTTTTTCAAATTACTTAATTAAAATCATTTTTTTAATTTCAAAATTTTTACTCGTTTCAATCCTGTAATAATAAACTCCGCTCGATAAATTACTTCCGTCAAAGGTCACCTCATAATTTCCAGCTTGTTTAAACTCGTTAATCAAAACTTTTACTTCTCTTCCCGTTATGTCGAATACTTTTAAAGTTACGAAAGAACTGCATGGTAGTAAATATCTTATCTTCGTTTCCGGATTGAACGGATTCGGATAATTCTGTGCTAATGTAAAGCCTTGAGGTTGTGTTTGAATATTAGAAAAAATATTTGACCTGTTATAATCAGATTATCCACAATTTCATTTATCCTTTGCTGCTTCATTGCTATCTTTTCTATTCCGAAGCGGCACTTAAATTATCTCCTTCGCCGGCTGAGAGTATTTCTTTATTAATAAGCGCATGTGCGCCTTTTGAGTTATTGAGATTATTAATGTAGATCGTATTGTAATCACTTATTGCTTCTTCAATATCTCCCTGCTTCACTTTACATTTTATTTTGAAGTCTTCCGAAAGGTTTGTCATGATTTCATTGTATGAGGTGTCTTCTGAAATGTTTTCGTAATAAGTTTCAAGCGAAAAGTATTCATACTGCGTCGAATGCTTCTTTTCATAACAATTGAATATTCTTGATAAACACGAAGATGCATATGAACTGTCTTTGTTGTCTTCAACTATTTCTTTATAAATCTCAATTGCATCTTCAAAATACTCCGAATGTTCCTTTTGATACGCATCAAGATAAAGATCCTGCACTAACAAAGGATTATCCGGGTCGTAAAAAAACACTGTATCACTTAATCCGAATCCTATATTGTATAAAGTATGAGTGTTAGTTTCCCGTCCTGCACCGGAATTGTCATCATAAGAAGTATAAACAACATGTGCGTCTACAACATTGAACTTGTTTGAATCAGGAGTTCCGCCCCAGTAATTTTCTACGACATAAAAATTCTCGCTTCCTCCGGTTGGATTTAATCCGTTAAGGTAATAGGTATTTCCCGTTAATGTGAATCTGTTATAGCCATAATTCATATCAGGATATGCATCCTCGTCGAATAAAATTCCTGCATCTGAAGGCGATCCTGTAAATAAATTATCTCCTGAATACCAGTAAGTTGAACCACCTGAAACTATCGGTCTCATCACAGGGACAGATGAAGAAGTAAGCCACATATTGTCATCATAAGAATTATCAAAAGTATTTTTCAATAAATTAGGCGATGAATAAAAAGAATAATACGAAAAATAAAAATTGTTGATG